>JACASX010000004.1 GCA_013390745.1 Marine Group I thaumarchaeote
TAAATTTAGACTTTGAGGGAAATGATGGATGTTTGTTTTCAGATTCTAATTTTGCGCGTAATCGTGCTAATTGTTCCTTAATTTTATTTACTTTTTTTTCTTTTTTAGAGTCCAGATTGTCTTTATTTTTCATCAAAAATCACCAATAGTTATCTTATCTAAGTAAAAAATTGAACGCAATATAAAACTCACCTAATGTTAATTGTCGAACTAATTTTGGCTAATAATTTAAATCTCATTCAGGTCAACAGACACTAATTGCGTCTTAGAAAATTTAGAGTTCAAGCGTTTCGTTGTATCCACGATTCAGGTGATATTGTAGTTGGTGATTTGGCTGCATTTGTTGGTAGAAATGAAAGTGGCAAAACTACAATTCTTCAAGCATTAACTATGTTAAATAGAGATGAAATGATCTCTGAACTTGATTTATGCGATGAAATGAATGAGCGTCTCAAATCTGAGATTAGAATTGTTGAAGGAGACTTTGAATTGAATCATGACGAAACAGAAATAGTTAAGGAAAGGTTTCCAGATTTTCACATAACAAAACTAAAAATTTTTAGAACCAACAAAGATCCAGAAATACAATATGACTTTGGCGATATTAAGATTAGCGAGGAAGAAGATAAAAACTTAGAACATTGGCAAAATAGTACAAAACAACTATCAAATTTTGTTGAAAGTATTCCAAATTATATAAGTAAAAAACTAGATGTCGATTTTTTTACAGGTAATACACCGAAGGATAAAAAAATTATTCAGGCTGAACTTGATGAATTTGACAACAGTCTACGAGATGCGGCAACTGATGAGCAGCAAGTGATTTCTGAATGGGAAAAAGTTTACGCCGATATAACAAAAAATGTTAAAAAAATTTTAATTGATAACACCGAAACTGATGCTTTAAAAAATTTCATTGGAGATAATCTACATCCACGGTTTGTTTATTTCTCTGACTATAAGAAAATTCTAGGAAACATCAACTTGTCTGAATACATTAAAGAATCTGAAAACGAAACTTCTGCGGGAATTGAATATATTGAAGGATTTGACAGGGCAGAAACTGTAAGAAATTTACTTTATCTTGCAGAGCTTGACATAGAAAAACTAGAGGGGTTTAAGAGCAGTCCGTCAAAGTTAATTAAATTTTTAAACACTGCAAGTAAAAATTTGACTCAACGGTTAAATCCATCTTGGAAGGGTGAAGCTATTAACGTAGAATTAAGACTCAACCCTGGTAATATTTTGAGTGTGGTACTATCAGATGTTCATAAGGATGGAACTATAACCAATACTGGTCTGCTGAATAGAAGAGCTGAAGGCTTCAAATGGACATTCTCATTCATAGTAAATTTTGCCGCTGAAACGCAAAGATCAGAGTTGAAAGAGGCAATTCTATTACTTGATGAGCCAGCACGAAACTTACATCCAACACAGCAAGCTGGAATCTCCGATTTGTTAAAAAATCTTGCTGGATCAAATCAGGTCTTATACGCCACCCATTCACCTTTCATGATTTTTGACTATACACCCGGTAATCTTCTCGTTGTAGAACTTGATAGGAAAAAGCATCTAAGTAGAATTTTTTATGATTACTGGAAAGCAGATGATGCTACTCTTACACCAATTCTCTATGGGTTATCAAAGGGATTAGTAGGTTCAATAACTGATAGAGGAGTAGGTTATAACTCACGTCCTCTCATTATAGTGGAATCAATGTCAGATACAATGTATCTTAATGCGTTTGACAAATTTCTTCAAGATCCAAACATATCAATGAATCCTCTAAATGTAGTACCAGCTTACAGTAAAAATTCGGTATTGCCATTATCAATTTTTTATCATACTCATGGATACAACACATTTGTTTTACTTGACAATGATTACGAATCAAATCAAATTGCTGAGCAGTTAAAAAATAATAAATTTTCAGAAACACAAATTATATTTTTCGAAAGTAATGGAAACCTCCTTCAATCAATAGAAGATTATATGGTAACTGAAGATTATTTATACGCAGTAAACCAAACTTACGAGATAAAATTGCGTAGAGAAGGATTTACCAATCTTACCAAAGAAGAAGTACTAATTCATGGAAAAAATGGAATTGTTGAAAATCTAAAGGCAGTTTGGAATGAACATAGTGATGATGATTGGGGCGAATTTGAGAAAGAGGAAGTTTGCAGATACATATGCAGCAAAATTGCCCTAGGCGCTGCCACTTTCTTGACTGAAAAAACAAGAGACCGAACACGTACGTTATATCGGATAATTGCTGAGCGTATTCGTCAATACCAGAATACAGCACCTAGGGAACAGTTTTCAAATGAATCATAACTGGAAACCATAAAACTAGTTGAAAATACTCAATGAAAACTAAATTAAAGTTTAATTGCTGACAAAAAACTGATGAATGATATGAGGAAATATTCATCAAGTAGTATTTTCATTTCAGTGTTGCTTGTATTCTCTGTTGTTACTTTAATATCGATCTCAGAAGTAAATGCGGCGGAAGTAATTTCCGTAAATGCAAAAGGTTATGAAAATACGATAATTATTGAATTTGAAAACGAAAGCACATCTAAAATAAAGACAATTAAAGTGTGGCCAGGCGGAGAAATAACATTCACATCATTCAAGTCAGAACCTGGATGGGGTGGTGGAAAATATTCTGACAGTAAGTTGCTAATATTTACCGCAACAAATACGCTGAATCCAGGTGAATCAGTAAAGTTTGGTCTTGTAACAGATGAAAAAGTAAATGCGATAAATTGGAAAGCATTGGATCCAAATGATAACGACATCGATAAAGGCAAAATATCAATTCAGGTAATTTCTGAAACAAGCTCTGACATTATTGAAGAAGAAAGCGAGGATGTTGAACAGGCTAAAGAGACAGGCGGTGAACTTTACGGTACAAAGAAGTTCATTCCAGAACAAATTCGGTCTGGTTCAGATGTAAGACTAGTAGGAAATGGATTTGGCTCGGAAAAAAATTTAAAATTGTACCTTGATAGTACTATATTAAAATCAGTTAATACAGATAAACAAGGAAACTTTCTAACTACAATCTCTATACCTGACGCATACAATGTTGGGACAAGTGAATTTATTATAAAAGATGAATTTGAAAATATTCAAACTACTAATATTAGCGTTAAAGAGCCAAAAAACAGATTTTTAAAGACTTCAAACTTTGAAGTTAATAACATCCCTGCTGAAATCAGATATGAGGAAACATTAACTATTTCAGGCAATGCATACCCACAAAGTGCAATTATTATCGCGTTCGAGAATAATGAAAGAATTTTAGAAAAAACACGTGTAGTATCAGCTAATGCAAATGGAGAATGGATTTTTGAGGAAACGATAGAACGTACGGACGATCTTGGAGAAAAATTTGTAATTTTTAAAAATAATCAAAATAAAACAACAAAAAACCTGACAGTAAAATCAGATTATCTAATACAAATTTCTATGTCTGCAGTAAGATACAATCTAGGAGAAACTGTCACTATAACTGGTACTGCTGAACCGAACAATGATACTACAATATGGGTTAAAAATGAAAATAAAAAAATAGTATACTATGACGTTTTTACAACTAATGCAGATGGAAGTTTGAATTATGAATTTGTTACAGATGACACATTTTCTTCTGGAACTTATACTGTAATAGTAAAACAGGAAAGTGGGTCAGATGCTGCTTTGTTTGGTATTGACAAATATCCAACATCAGTTATTATAGCATTGATGGAGAAAACAAATTTTGCGCTTGATTCTAAGGCAATCTTAAGCATTGTTGGTCCAACATCATCCAGTGTATCAATTACAATCTTGGATTCCAATGATAATATCAAAATAACTGATTCTATTACATCAAGTTCCATTGGTAAAAATAAGTACGCTATAGATTTAGATGGTCTTGATTCGGGTGTATACAGAGCTGTTGTTTCTTCAATAAACATTCAAGATTCAGTTAAATTTTCAATTGGTTTAGAATCAGCCTCTGGTGCAATTTCGTTAATTTCAACTAAATCCAATTATTCTGCAGGTGAATCAATTTTAGTTCTTGGGAATACTGGCAATAATGCTAGAATAATTATAACTCTTCTTGATCCTTCTGGAAACGTATCAGCCATAACTGAAACTTTTTCAGACAGCACGGGTAGTTTTTCCACAGATGATATAGGAATTCCGCCTGATGGAGTACTTGGTGATTGGAAAATCACTGCACATAATCGTCTTGATAACAATAGTGTTGAGATTAACGTGTCTATTCCAACAGGAAAGAGTTTAACATTACAAATTGAGGAAACGCAATTTAGCACTGGAGACATCATAATCATTAAGGGTATAGGACAATCAGACGCCAATCGTCTTAAAATTCAAATAACTAATGAAATTGATGATGTGGTTATATTGTTACACACTCCTATAACATCTAGTGGTACGTTTTATCTTCCTTGGACAGTTCCTACTAGTTTTGACACTGGAACATATACTATAACAGTAAGTGATGATGAAAACAGCTCTAGTTTTGAAATATTTATACAATAATCTTAGTGGTTCAAAATAGTTTTTATTTCTCATTTATTGTTACAAGTAATATGAATTTGAAAAGAATAATAGCAGAATATCCGAACTTTCCGAAAAAAGGTATCTTGTTTCGAGATTTTAGTCCAATTCTTGGTGATGCTTCTGCAATGTCGTTTATTGTGGAAGAATTTTCAAAACAATTTCATTCTAACGATGTTGATATGTTTGTAGGAATCGAGTCTAGAGGATTTATTCTTGCTTCTATTCTTGCGCAAAAATATAGCAAAGGTATGGTAATGCTAAGAAAAGAGGGTAAGCTGCCAGGAAAAACTGTAAAAACTTCGTATACAATTGAATACGGTAAAGCTGTACTAGAGATTCAAAAAAATGTGTTAAGGGAAGGTCAAAGAGTGGTAATTTGTGATGATTTGTTAGCTACAGGTGGAACAGCAAAGGCTGCAGCAAAATTAGTGGAAAGAATGGGCGCAAAAGTTGCAGGGTTTGCATTTATTATTGAATTGACTGACTTGAATGGAATCAAAGAAATAAACAACTACAAAACTGTCTCATTGGTGCAATATTGATGGTTAGCAACACAGCTGAGATTGGAATTTTTGGTGGAACAGGAATTTATGATTCTGAATTGTTGCAGGACAGCAAAGAAATCACGATTGAAACACCTTATGGTAAAACATCTGATACAATTACAATAGGAGAATTTAAAGGGAAAAAAATTGCGTTCATGCCAAGGCATGGAAAAAAACATTCTATTCCTCCACATATGATAAATTATTGTGCAAATATTTGGGCCTTCAAGGAATTAGGAGTTACAAGAATTGTTTCCCCATCAGCTGTTGGAAGCTTGAAAGAAGAAATAAAACCTGGCGACTTTGTTCTTCCAACACAATTTATTGATTTTACAAAATCTAGGAAAAATTCGTTTTCTAAGGAGGGTAAGGTTATTCATATTTCAGTAGCGGATCCTTTTTGCCCAGAACTTCAAAAAATTGTTTCAGAAATAGCAAATAATCAGGATATAACCTTGCATGAAGATTGTACGTATGCTTGTATTGAAGGACCAAGATTTTCAACAAAAGCAGAGTCTAGATTCTACAAATCTACTGGATCTGATATTATTGGAATGACATTGGTGCCAGAATGTCAGCTTGCAAGGGAAGCGCAAATATGTTACGTATCAATTTCTACAGTCACAGATTATGATGTTTGGGCAAAAAAACCTGTAACTGCGAAAGAAGTTATGGATACTTTGTCTAAAAATGTCCAAACCACAAAAAAACTCCTCGCAGAATTAATTGATAAGATGCCAGATGATTTTGCTACAAAAAGAACATGTTCTTGTGAGAAGGCATTAACTGAGGCAGAGTTTTAATCATCGATAAATGATTCACGTTTTAGACCATCAGGAAGACTAAGGTCTCCAGAAATAAGTTTTTTTTGCAATTCGTCAATAACTTCTTCAACATTATATTCTAGTGTTTTTAGTTTGCTTTCCGTTTCTTCAGACAATTTTGCTCCAATGTTTTGTCCTCCTATACGACCAAATGCTATTGCTAAAAACTCAAATGAATTATCGTCAATTTCAAACGTTCCATTAATTTTTGCAGCCATCTGGGTGCCATCAACATTATTCACGTGTACTTTTAGGTTCAACGCAAATCTAGATTTCTACTGCCCTGTTTAAGTGATCTTCAATTAGAAAGCTAGAATGATAATCATCAACTATTTTATAATCCTCAATTTTAAGATCTAAAATTTTTTCGTCAACTGTTTCATATTTAATAATCCCATTTTGCTTTAATCTTACAAGTTTCCACTTATCTTTTCCTTTTTGAAGTTTGCTAACAATCACTGCCCATTTTTCACCATCCCCTATTCTTGGCATTCCTACAATATCAGTAATTGATTCTATTCCTAGCTGTTTTTCTTCACAGAATTTTTTTTTACAACTGGCACATCTCCAAACATCTACACTGCCTATTGTCCTCTCATCTATGTTGATATTAACAGGAGCTAGGTAAATGATTTGAGGGTTATCACAGCATTTGTAAATTTCCGGAGTTTTTGGAGTTTCAGTTGGTATTTCGCTCATATTTTTTCACTTTTTTTTGTTATATTTAGTCCTTGCATCATCATATGGATCTTCTAATGCTATACCAATATTGTCAACAACTAAATTTTTTTTAAAATCAATATTTTCTCGTTCACACATTCTTCTGTACATATTTACTGCAGTAAATCTTGGATGCATCGCCTCATATTCAGTTTTAGGCATATCAATAAAACCGCCTAATCCAACAAGTTCTTGAGATGTTTCTTTAGCTTCATCAATAGTCATATCTGAAAGTTCTGCAATTTTGTTAACTGACATTTTTCCCTTCAGTGTAACTAGTAAAAATACTTCGGCCTGATTTTTGGTGAGCCTAACCTCAGATATTAGATCATTTTTAATTTTCTCATAATTCATCCAAGATTCTAAGAATTTATTCTAATTAAAGTAGCCCTCTAATAATTCCAAATATACTTTATATTTGGCAGATGTGATTCTCATTCATTGTCTAAATTTAGTAGCACATCTTCATATACGGATCAAAAATCATTAAACTTTGTAATCCCAATAGTTGTGCTACTTTTTATTGGAATTATTTACATGATATCACAAAGGGCAGATGGAAATTTTGTGGCTTTTATTTTGATTGGTATTGCAGCAGTTACAACAATTTATTGGGTCAGTGTTTTTAAAAAAATGCTGAAAAATATTAAGCCAAAATATACTGCAAGAGAAGCAGAAGCTAAGAATTGGGTTTATGATCTTATTAAGGGTGAAAACCAATTTGTTTTTGTAGCTGAAGTTCCAGGTCCTGACGATAAAATTATGGTAAGGCTAATTGATGGAATGTTATACGTTAGAGGTTCCGGTGGCTTTTCAAAAGAAATTCAAATTGAAGGTTCAAATCAAATGAAGATAGCTGACTTCAAATACAGAAATGGTGTTCTGACACTTCGAATAAGTTAAAGACTTTTTGCAATTTCAAGTTTCTGTGGCAGATATTTGTCTGTAATATTCGTTAGACCATACTTTGAGAATGCTTCAAGTTCTGCCTTTCTTTTAATTTTTAAGAATACTTCAAGTTCTTTCTTCCAAATACCTTCTTGATATCTAGGATCTTTCAGTAGATCATGACATCTCTTTATGTCAGATTCTGTCATAGGTATGGTAGGAAGTTTGTATTTTTCAATATCAGTGGCCCACACACCTACCCATTTTGCATCCGGAACAGTCAGTTCCCTTAAATGCGCCGCATTGGCAGAACCAGATTTTATTACCATTGCGATATGTTCTCCATACACATCACCGTCAGTTAAAATAACAACAGGAAGATTCAACTCGTCATGAAGTCTTTTTAAAAGTGACCTAGTTGAACGGGGAGCCTGACCTCCAGTGTCAACTATAATCGCCTTGAATTTTTTATCAACTTGCTCTTCAACAAATCTAGTAAACAAACCACCTTTCTCAATTGCAATTACAACTTCTGCACTTGTTTCTATTAATTCTGCAGAGGTCAAACTTGGACCTATTGCATAGCCATCCGGATGATCAGACAAATTTGTTTTTTTTCCTTGATATCCAGGAACAGTATATTCGATTGTTAAATCCCCAAACACACTACTTCGTTCCTCTGGAAATACATGAAAAGATTCTCTAGGAGATGAAAGTACAGCCTCGAGGTCAACTATTATGTTATCAGATTCACCCTGATCTTCAAAGTCAACTTCAAAAGCCTGAGATGAGTAATATACATCTCGAAGAGTCGAAGATTTTTTTTGCCTTGTTAACCTGTTAGCAAAAAATGCTAACCACATTAGTTGCGTAAACGAACGAAGCTGAGATGTATTTCTAGAACTTCTAACTGCCGTGTTTGCTCCAAGTATGTACTGCCGTATTTTTTTATCATATACAATATTGCTTACTGAACGGCTAGGAATTGAAAATTTTGGGAAATTTCCTTTATCAAGATCATCATAAATCTGTGCCCCATGTTTTTTTAAAAGTTCAGTAAGGATATGGTGCTTGTCCTCTAAATCTTTTTTCTTAGGTTTTTTCTTCAACTATGGGTTCCTCCGTAATCATTTTCTTATAATTTGGTTCTTTCTTTTTACCAGCGAGCTCTGTACAAAATTGTGCTATCAATGGAATGTATTTTGAATAAAGATTTTTTCTTTTTATGGCAGCTTCAGCCTGACCTCTTTTAGACATGAATGAAGATAGTTTTCTAGACAAAGATAGTAATGCCAGTTTTAACTCACGTTCAATCTCAGGTCTGTCTGCTACATTTTCTTTCCCTACTGTTTTGTAAGGTACTCGCGTAGAACAGATATGTGATACTATCACCAAAGGTGGTTCACCCTTTACTTTGTAGCGTGACCAGTCAGTGTCATTTACAACCTTTAGAACCACATCACTTCCCTCATCATAAAGAAGGGGAATTCTATTAGCAAATCGATAAACGTTGATTCCACGACTAGAAATTTTTCCCCCATATGCTATTCCCATCTCGATGATGAATGGAAATCCTGAATAAGCAGAAGCCCCACGCTGTACAACTGCAAGAAAGTCTGGTTCAAAAAATCGCTCCATCCCTTTTTCCAATGGAGATTCACCTAGTGGAGCCAAACAACTTGGATCAGGTGCCATAAAGTCATCAAAGGATTGTAATGCATCAGTAAGTTTTACAAGCTCTTGGTTTGTCATGGTACCAATTCTGTGTTCAGGTTTAAACTTTGCATACTCAGCAAACTTTAAAGCTGTAGTAGGTCCTACCCTTTGGAAACGTTTAGTCAAAAATGAGGTTAATGTTTCACCTTGTACAGTGTTTGCGAGTTGTTTATAGTAAAAACTTTCGGGATCCATATCAACGGAAACAGATTGCGATTCACCAAAATCCCAGTAGGTTAATTTCTTGTTTCCTATATCAATTTCTTCAATGGTAGTCTTGCTTAACTTTTCAAAATCCATTTTTAAAAATGACATCAAAGCCATTACTGTACGAACGGGTCGTGTCAAAGCTTTCCATTTTTTTTGTGTCTTATCCATTATTTCCGAGTGACTAAGATTTTTGTTGGCTAATCCTAGCTCTTTCCTAACTTTTGAGATCATATTGTCATCAACCGCCGGAATTTGATAATTGGTGTCTAACAGCATTCGTCGAATTGTTTCAACGTCAATTCCATGTGGATGTGGTCTGATGATTGTTGGAGAGGGTGGCATTGTTCTGACAACTTTCGTATACCTGTACTTGTCTCCTTTTGGATCATCAAAAGTAATTGTTGCATATGGCGTTATCAGCGAGGTTTGATATACATAGTCGCGTATTTTTGTACCCGCTTTTGCATAATCACCCTCTAAACGTATACTCAGTGACAGTCCACCTTTTGAAACTTCTTTTGTTTCGTGTTTTAGTATTACAGGTTTGTTCTTCTGTATATCCAAAAGCATTTCATATTCATCCTGGATTTTTCCATCTGTACTACTCTTCACAATTAATGGCTTGTTAGTTGTAATTTGGCCGTAAAGAATTGCCATCGTAGCACCCAATCCAAACATTCCCCTTGCCTGCTTTAGACCAAATTTTGAGCCATACAGTACTGTACCAAATGCCAAAGGAACCTGCTTTGACTCGATACCAGGACCGTTGTCCCTTACGCTTAAGATATACTGTTTTGGATCAGGCTTTTCTGCATCAACTGCTTTTATCGACATGTGAACATCAGGTAAAATTCCTTTTTGATCACATGCGTCAAGAGAATTCTCGATGAATTCACGAACTGCAGTATAAAGTGACCTTGTTGGATTACTAAAGCCTGCAAGGTCTCTGTTACGATAAAAAAATTCACTGGGAGAGATCTGGGTGAAAGTTTCTTTAGAAGACATCTTGATTTTCCCATAATTGTAATCTGGCAAATTTTTCCTGCCGTCTTCCAGCTTCAATTTTCTTGTAAACATATCCATGCATGCTGCCGCTTAACAATGATTCAATAGCATCTATTGCAAGTTTTAGCTGCGTTGATTCACCAATGACTGATACAGTTTTCCCATAAACAGTAATGTCTGCGTTACTCAAATTTTCCATATTCACTCTCGCCTTACCACCATCACCTATTATTCTTCCTTTGATCCTTTCAATTTGTTCTGGAGTTTTTCCACCAAACTCACGTAAATTAATTACATGCAAAGTATTTTCACCTTTAAGTAATCTCATAGCTTTTTCTGGTGAAAATCCACGACCTATTGCTGTTATAATTTCCAAAGCCTTGAAAGTTTGAAATTGTTCATCAACAACTTCACTTAAAACCTGAACTTCCCCATTTTTACTATCTATGTCTAATTTCACTGAACAGGTTTCTTCAATTTTTGATTTTGTTTTTCCAGACTTGCCTATTAGAACACCAATTCTGTCTTCCGGAATTCTAATTAATTTTTCAAAACTCATTTAGCGAAATAATTTTTTTAGAAATCTTTTGGTATGTGATCATTTTGTTTAAGCCAATCTGTTTGTGGTAATGTGTATCTCCACAAAATATCACCTCTTTGAGCCTTTCCAAATTCCCAAGGTGCAATTATCACTATATCATTATCACGTATCCATACTCTTCGTTTTAATTTTCCTCTAATTCTTCCTCTTCTAGTAATACCATCAGCACATTTTACCAAAAGGTTTTCACCCCCAAGAAGCTTGATTACTCTTCCAAACATCTCACCTTCTTGAGGTAGTTGCAATTCTTTTAATGCACTTTCGTTTAGTACTTTACGTTTACCCATAGAAAAAAGTAAAAATTTTTCTATATAATTGTGGTGATTTACATTTTGAAAACAACTAAGAAAGGAACTCCATCTATTTCTTTAACTCCATTTTGTGTTCCAATTCCCATATCTACAGACAAAGAAATTATTTCCTTTCCTGCCATGTTAATGTTATCAGATCTTTTCAACATTTCCTTTGCCTCTTCTTTCTCAACAACTTTTTCTGCATAATATTTTTCACTTATTTTGAGGGTAAAACTGCTTTTATTGAGAGTCCTACCTAACAATTCAGTATCACATATGTTTAGCATACATGTATCCTTATGATTAATCAAACGTGCAGAAAACATTAGGCATATTTGCCCTTAATTGTGGATTTTGCCCCACATGCTTCACAAATAAGAAAATGTATTCTTTTTTCCTTTTCTATTCTTGTATCAGGACTTTGGCAAGTAATACAACTAATGTAATCACTAACATAAATTTTAAGCAGCCGTGTAAAATCATCAGGATCCCTTTTTCCAGTAAACATTGCACTATCACCAACCCTTTCAGCAGGAACTGCAAATTCTTTTGATAGATATTGTAATAATTTAGCAGGATCTCTACGCATTATTTTTGGATATTCTACAAAATTTCTCAAGTAAGTCTTTTGACCTTCCCACATCACATCAACTGGAGGAAGCTCAAATCTGCCATCAGTAACTTTAGAATGTTTAATCAAATTCTTTTCTATTCGTTTTAACATCTTTTCATAGTCTGACTTTGCCATAAAAACGGAAATCCTAACTCCCCCTATATGAGTTTAGAAAATACCAGTAAGATTAAGCGTCTGGATTTTTGCCTATTCGAAAAACATTAGTTCCACATTCAGGACAAGTACCTTTTAGGGCAGGTCTGCCATTTTTGAGCTCAGTTTCTACTGGATCTTTTATTTCTCTTTTGTCTCTACATTTTACACAATATGCTGTTGCCATTCTAACTTTTGACAAATAAAGTCGTATTTAGGATATTGCTGTGAAAAAATTTTAACTAGAAACTAGATGATTGTATAATTTTTAGTGGTAAAACCTAATCCTATTTAACTAATTTTGATTATTTTTGATATTTCTCAATTATAGAAACCATTGTTGGAAATTTTACAAGAATTCTATTGAAGGAAAATTTTGAAAAGTTGGCAACATAAATAATAGATTTTCGTAATTTACAAATGGCGTCAAAAAAGGGTATTGCAGTAACTATAGCTATTCTTGTTGGTGTTGCCGTATTTGCATATTCTTTGCCTTTTCTAATAGCCTTCGATACTGAAATGAAAATTACTGTTTCAGATTTTGGAAAACATCTTGATATTACTAAAGAAAGAGTCGCGATGGAGTATTCAAGCATTGATGAATCATTTGAAAAATTGATGAAAAAGAAGATGAGTCCAAATGAATACATCGGGATTGCAAAAATTTCTTCATCACAAATTAATTCTTTAATAATAGAATTAACTGACAGTGGTGCTACGCAAGAATGGGTTGAAAGCTATGTAAATTATATTGGTGCATTAAAAAAACTAAATGAAAAGATTACAGAAACAATTGTTGTTGCAAATTTGATGAATGATGATGATAATTCAAATTCTATTAATGAAATAATTGCTAAAATACATCAATTGGAAACAGAATCACTAGACCTAATCAAAAAATCAGATAATACAAGACCATAACCAATCTAGTCGTATAATACTAAACTTCATGGTAAGAATGGTGGGAAATCGTTAAAAGGTAATTTTGTTATATAATAGACTATGTCGCTGAGTGGAAAACTGGAAAATGATGTTAAGGCTACTACAGCAAACAAATTACTAGTTATTTGCATAGATAGAGATGATGATTTAGGAAGAAAGACTGGAATTTCAACCCCTGTTGTTGGCAGAAATGCATGCATAGAAGCGGCACAAAGATTAGCTCTGGAAGATCCTGAAGATGCGGATTCTAATTCAATATTTTTTGCTGTTAAAACATATGAAGACTTGGTAAGCAAGGGATACAAGGCGCAGGTAATCACAGTTACTGGTGTAGAGAACAGAGGCGTGCAGGCAGATGAAAAAGTTGCTTCGGAGATAAAGTCAGTATTAAAGAAATTTTCTGCAAATGGAGCTGTAATAGTTTCAGATGGAGAAGACGATGAGATGGTTATACCTGTGATTCAAAATGTAATTCCAGTTATTTCAGTGCAAAGAGTAGTTATGCAAGTCAGCAGAACGATTGAGCATTCCTATGCCGTATTTGGCAAGTTCCTAAAATTAGTAATGTACAACCCAAAATATTCAAAGTTCTTTTTGGGCGTTCCAGGAATTTTGTTATTGATCGGTGGAATAGGAGCTGTTACAGGATACAACGTAGAGATTTTTGCTGTGCTAATTACCATTCTTGGTGGTGCATTTTTGATCAGAGCATTTGATATCGATAAAGCATGGACCAACTGGGCAAAACCTACGCCAGAAGGGTTTACCAGAATGTTTACACTAATCACTGGGCTAATTCTGATAGCAGCATCAGTTCCAGCTGGCATAACTACTGTAAGTCCAGAAAACATCTCCGGCGATGTAGGAATTATTAATCTAATTACGGACGAAGTAGTGATAGGTCAATTTGTTTCAGGTATGATTCCATTCTTGTGGATCGGTCTTGGAACAATATTTGTAGGAATTTTATTTAGTAACTGGCTAAACAGAAAATTACGATACATTAGTGATCTTCTTAGGATAATTGTGTTAGTTGCGTTGTATCCTACTGTTCATCAGTTTACAAACATCCTAATGTATGAAGAAAGTTCATTCTCATTGATCCTTCCTTTAGTTGCGGGTTTTGCGGTTACAGCTGCATCTGCCACTCTTTTGATCCGTAGATATAGAAAAAGAGGAAGCAGAGAATTAGAACAGTAAATTTTTCATTCTGTTTAGAACCATATTATAATAACACATATCTGTCTCTATCTAATCCAAAAATATGTGAAAGGTGATGCACCGTTAACGGAATACTAGATGCCGTATTTCATATGTCAGGACTCTATAGATTCTACGCCAAAAGATTAGAAAAAGAAGTTGTAAATGGTGATAGACCTAACCACATAGCTATAGTACTAGATGGTAACCGTAGATGGGCAAAACGAAATTTAGTTATGCAAAAACAAGGTCATTTTAAGGGTGCTGATACAGTTGAAAACCTTCTTGACTGGTGTGAAGAATTTGATATAAAAATTATAACTTTGTATGTTTTATCAGCTGAAAATCTGGATAGAAAAAATGAAGAACTTGATTATATTTATGATTTAATCAAAACAAGATTAGAGAAACTCTACAATGATCCTAGAATTCATAAAAACGAAATGAGAGTCAAAGGAATAGGACGAATTGAATTGTTACCAGATTCGATAAAAGATGTACTGTCAAGATTGGATAACGCTACAAAGGATTACAGTAATCATTTTCTCAATATTGCAATTGCATATGGTGGCCAGAACGAACTGGTTGATGCAGTTAGAAAGATTGGTGCCAAGATAAAAGAAGGCAAATTAGATGCAAAGGACATTACCAAGGATGTAATTGAAGAAAATTTGTATACTTCACATCTTCCCCAGCCATCAGCTGATATGATTTTAAGAACATCTGGGGAAAAAAGAATGAGTGGTTTTTTGATGTGGCAAAGTGCATATAGTGAATTAGTATTCTTAGATGTTTTTTGGCCGGAATTTAGAAAGATTGATCTTATGCGAGCCATACGCACATTCCAGAAAAGAAAAAGACGTGCAGGAAAATAACCTAAATAAACTGAAATACAATCTATCCAAATATGAGAGAGCAAAAATCTGCAGGTATTGTTTTGTTCAGAAATGATTCAGATAAAAATGAGTTCTTGTTGTTAAATTATCCCCAAGGACACTGGGACTTTGTTAAGGGAAAAATTGAGCAAAATGAGACATCGCATGAAACAGCACTAAGAGAAACAAAGGAGGAGACAGGGATTACGAATATTAAATTTGTAGATGGTTTTGAAGAATCTGTAGAATATAATTTTAGGTTCAAAAAGGAGGATATTCATAAAAAAGTTATTTTCTTCTTGGCAAAAACTAACGAAAAAAACATCAAACTATCTCATGAACATAACGATTATCTCTGGCTGGAATATAACGATGCTCTAAAAAAGACCACATTTGAAAATGCTAAAAATGTGTTAACTAAAGCAAATGAATTTCTATCAAGCATTAGCTGATTGTAATTGTTTTGCGGTACGTGCAGGGTTTCTGGAACCAAGAATTGTTCTTCCCACAATCAGAAAGTCACTACCACTTGTAATCGCTTTCGTTACACTTCCACCTTGCGTACCAATTCCAGGGGAATAGATGTCAAGTTTTTTCCCAGAAATTTTCTTGCAATGGCTTATGATTTTCGGATAAGTTGCACCAACAATTATTCCGTCAGCCCCGCTTGATATGGCCCATTTTAAGAACAATTGATACAGCGGTTTAGGCTTTGAATTTTTTGAAAGACTTACGTTAATCTCATAGGATACTTTAGCTTCAGGTGCGCTCATATGACATAATGCAATTACACCCCTATCTCGTTTGTGTGCTTCTCTAACAATTTTCTTGAGGCTTTCAGGACCCATTATTGGATTTACTATAATCGCATCAAATCCAAAATCCCATAATATTTTTGACGTTATTTGATTTGTATTTCCTATATCATTTAGCTTTATGTCGGCAATTGTTTGAAGACCATATTGATGAGCCGTTTTATTGATTTTCACAATCTCTTTTTTTCCTAACGGTAACAATGCGTGGAAATTCAATTTAATGCCACATAGAAATTTGTGCATGGTTTTGATGTTCTTGATAGTCTGTGAAACAATTTTCGTATTTGCCGAACTATAATCATTGGCAAGTATGATCAAACTATTCTTAGAGGATTTTGAAATTCTAGTTTTGAATTTGGTCATAGTTGACCAATGGATGTGTATCGTGTAGTTTAACTATTTTGATGTAAGAATATCCATGTTCACAGGTATTATCTACTAAGATGGGGTCAGAACCATTAGATGTGCTGTGTTTTAAAAATGGTTTAATCGGCTCTTCTTTTAACACGACATAACAGAAATACGAATCTCCATCTTCATTAAAAGTAAGAAAGACTCCAAGTAACCACCGTCCCTGAAATGGAAATGCAAATAATGGAAACGGTGCATCTTCAAAACCATAACTAAGTTTAGCCAGACTTCCCAAGTCATCTAATTCAATAGGTTGGTATTTTTCAGAATTATTATCAGATGATGGTTTAAGAGATTGTGGTAATGATTTTATTTTTACAATTGGAGAATACATCTTTGAATTATCAATTGTGGATTCCACCATTAATGATTCTTCCTTACCAGATTTGAAACCATAAGATAAGTAATGGTTAAAATTTTCAATTGGGGTATAGTATATGACAGGACTTTCTTTGAGCAAATCCATTTGAACTGAAAGAACTTTTGTACCCCTATGTTCATGAAGGAATGACACTCTAGGTGCTCTCTCTAATGCACATACTAACCTAGTAAATTCCAAAGGTGAGTTTACTTGAATATAACTTGGAAACTTATCCACAAAAAGTAAAATCAGGATACTAAATTAAAGGATAACCGAAACTAGTCAGATCTAATATCTATTATATCATCCACGAGTGGACCAGTTCCAATGAGTGTGACTCGTACTTGGAGTTTATCTTCAATATTTTTTATAAAAGATTTAGCCTCATCACTCAAGTCGCTGAAAGACTTTACGCCTGCACACTCTGGAAACCTCACATCTAATTTTGTTATAGCCAATTGTGTTGCACTGCTAAGCATGATTGCTCTTTGCGCCAAATCAAAATCAAATTCTGCGGCACGCCTAGGCCTTCCTGTGACTGTGCCAAACTCAGCCCATCCCTTTTGCTCGATTTCTTCAGCGCTGAGCTCATTATCCATTGGTCCAGTACCAACACGCGTCAAGTATGCCTTAAACACAACTAGAACTTCATCCACATTCTTTGGACCTATACCGATATCTGCACATATGCCTGATGCAGTAACATCCTTAGAAGTAACAAATGGATAAGTTCCGTGCCATAATGATAGGTGGGTACCTTGAGTACCTTCTATTAGAACATTTTTTTGATCTTTTAGTGCAGAATGAACCTCAGCTGGTACATCTATAACGTATGAGGAAAGTGATTCAACGTCTTTTGCCATCTTTAGTGTTCTCATTGCACGCTCAGCATTTGCTGGACCAGTTCCTGAGCCAGTGCTTCCAATCTTTTCTTTCAACCTACCTTTAGAATCCTGATCAAGATGGTTTTGTTCAATTATCCCACAATGTTTATCCAAAAACGCTCTGCCTGAAACACCATACTCTTGTATTTCCTTAAAAAAGATATCAGGATTGACAACTACGCCAGGTCCAATCATGACTTTGGTATTTTTATTTAAAAATCCACTTGGTAACATACGTACCTTGTAAGTAGTACTACCATCCTTGATTGTATGACCTGCATTTGGTCCGGCTCCTCCACGAACAACAATTGATGGATTATCCTTTTTTGACAGATATGAGATGATTTTTCCCTTTCCCTCGTCGCCAAAAAAGCCACCCACCACAACAGTTGAAGGCATACACAGATGCTGTAGTTTTCATATATTTAATTCAACAACAAGTTATGGTTAATACCTGTGTTACAAACAGTCACAGTATTGTCTGAGCCAAATTATGCAGGAAATATAATAATAAATCTTGCAAGCCTGCCAGATTTTCTTAGAAAGCCCATTCTTAAGAAAAGAATGACAGAGTTTTTCTCAATGTCAGAGCCTGAAAAATCAGAAATTATCAATAACGCCCTAGATGCTGGACCAACCATACCGTTTCCAAGTTTTTCAAAACTGTTCAAGACATGGCTCGAAGTGCTTTGCACAGTTTCTGAAGAAAATAGGTATACAATGTTTTCAAATTATATCAAACACATAATCAATTCACCTCAAAAGATAATTGCGTTTAACTTGGACGGTATTCTTGAGATATTTCTGAGCTTGGAGCAAGCAAATCAGGAGATTATATCACTTTCAATTCAAAAAGTGGTTAAAAATTTAGAGCAAGATTCAAAAAGAAAATTGATTTTACTATTTCCGGAAAACGCTAGAAAATTAATTGGTTTTTAGGCAGGTGATTCTTCCGGATTTCTATTATCTTCATTTGTATAATCAACGACGTCTCCCTCAGGAGTTAACACACCAACGAATACCTTTTCATGTTTTTTTAGTAGCTTTCGATGATCCTTTAATGACATATCTAGCCTCATTTCGTTTATTACCATAACACGGTTCTCCTTCCATTCACCCCAACATTTGGTACAACAAGGATAAGAAGATGGAACTGGTTCTAATTCCTCATTATCAGGAATTTCATTTTTACATTTGGTACAAGTACGAGTCATATTTTTGTTAATTTGTCTCCCCTTTTATTTTTTTCAGATCAATAGTAATAATAGATAATACTATGAATATGACATATGAAGATAAAATGCCCAAAGTGTAAAGAAAATGCAGAATTAACTCCAGATTTTTCTTTAATTACATGTACAAAATGCAACTTGGAAATGAGTTATGGAGAATATGTTAGATACATCGCACATTCTAATTCAACATATTCTGATATCCTTGGAGATTATGCTGGTAGTACTGAAGGTCAAACAGCTGGTAGTCTAGATGAATGGGATTAATGTTAGAATGTAATGAATCAAAAAGTTAGAAAACTTGTTCTCAAACCTTATTTAAAACAGTAACCGAGTCAGCGTAATTGGAATTCTTTTTTGAAATAATTCTCAATCTGGTAGGACTCTTAGTAGGTCTTGTTATTGGTACTATTTCATATATAGGATTCAAAAATACTGCCAGTCCTACATTATTTAGATTATCAATAGCTTTTTTTGCAATTGGAATAGGTTTTGGAATATTAGCAACAGGATTTATTCTTGATGATTTTATTTTCAAAACTGGAGATATTAATAGAGGGATTTCAACATTGGGTGTTGCCTCCCAAACAGTTGGATATTGGTTCATTGCATTTTCTCATACTATCAGAACTTTCTTTCCCAAATCAAGATATTTCAGATCTATAGGAGCCATACCGTTATTCTTAGTATCGTTCAATTATATTGAAAACATACTCAGAGCAGTTTCATTTATTTTGTTAGTGTATGGCGCTATCGAAACTCTGATATCATATATTCAAGGAAGAAAAAAAACAACTCTTTTTGTTGCTGTTGGTCTTGGTCTTTTGGCGTTTGGTGAATTTATTGGATGGTATTCGTTTGTATTTCCTGAAACCGTTTTGTATGTGACTTCAATTATAATTAAAATTGGGGGATTAATATCGGTCGGTATTCCAGTCTCGAAAATTCCATTACGAAAAATTTCATTTGATGAAAATTTGTAGGAGTTTAAACTGATCGTAGGAATGCATTAGATTGTCAAAATATTTTATCTTTATGGTATATGGAAAAACATACTTCAATAACATATAGGATAATAGAAGGAATGAAAGTATGGCTGAACATAGAACACAAATGAAAATAGTTGGAGAAATATTAGATACAGCTACACAAGAAATCGACGAATACGAAGGTACTACTATTACACACATTATTAGAAAGGCAAATATTTCACATGGACGACTTTCTAGAATTTTGAATAATTTAGTTTCGCAAGGTCTCTTGGAACAAGTAACTTCAAAAAGATCTTATCGTTATAAAACCAGTCCTTCAGGAAGAGAATTTCTTGTAGCATACAAAACTTTTAGAGAATTTTCGGATGATTTTGGCTTAACTATTTAGTTAGAGTAAAATATTAAAAAATGTAAATAATTTGAAAATTTCATGCAATGATGTAGATATACAAATAGCATCTAAAGCAATTAACAATGGTGCGATTGTAATTTTTCCTACAGATACTGTCTATGGTTTAGGATGTAATCCTTACAATCATGATGCGGTGCTATCTATATATGAAATCAAAAAAAGGAAAAAAACAAAACCTTTTCCTGTGATTGGATATTCAAAAAAAGAATTAGAAAAAATTGCAGAATTTAATTCGTTAGAAGAAAAAATTGCAGAAAAGTTTTGGCCTGGTCCAATTACATTGATATTAAAAATAAAGGATAAGGAAATTCAAAAATCATTAGATCTTGAAGGAAAAATTGCTGTTAGAGTGCCTAACAATCAATGCGTTTTGGCACTTCTTAAAGAATGTAAATTATTGGTGGGTACAAGTGCCAATATTTCTGGTACTGCTCCGTTTAATGATCCGAAAGAATGTGGTAAAAATCTAAGTGGCTATGATTTACTAATAGATGGAGGAATAATTTCAGGTCAAGGTGAATCAACAATTGTTGAAATTGAAAATAATGACGTAAAGATTCTTAGAAAAGGAAATGTCTCAGAAGAAATGATAAAAGAATTAACTTGAATCTAATTATTACCTGTGCCAGAAATCTTGAATCAGAAACAAAAAATGAGATAAGCAAAATACTTGATGAGTTAGGTGATCAAGAACCAGAAATTTTGAATGTTGGTATGAGAGGTGTTTTGATGGCTAACACTGTAATTGAACCATCAAAAATTATAGATTACGTCAAAAACAAGATGATTGAAGAACCTTGGTTAATCCGATATTGCTTAAGAATAATTCCAATTCAAATGATAACTGAAACGGAGATAGATAAAATCAAACAAAATGTAATTAAATTAAAGGACACGATTCAAAAAAATGATTCTTACAGAATTACAATTGAGAAACGAAATACGAGTATTTCATCAAATGAAATAATTACTGAAATTGCAAAAATATTTCCCAATAAAGTTTCATTGAATCAACCTGACTGGATAATACTAATAGAGATTCTTGGAAATGAGACGGGAATATCAATTTTAAAAGATGACGGGATATTCAGCCTAGATAAGGCAAAACGGATGTCAGACTAGTATCGTAGCTTTTTCAACGATAATATCTTCCAGTGAATCCTTAGATTGTACTACTGACAGCTGATTTTTTGATACGTTGAATTGTCTTTTTAGAAATGGATGGTTATTTCTTGAAAGTGGCTTTGGATTGAGAAACGGCTTGAGTTCAAAATAAAGTCTGTTCAAGGAAGATTTTTTGCCCATGGCAATTACCAAATAATCCATATTCATTTTTCTTCCCGCAACCTTAATTGCTGCTGATATCTGTGTAGTGACTGCAAATCTAAGCAAAATGTCTGTTTCAATTTTTTTTGAAAGCATGGTCTTGGTTTTTTTTGCATGAAGAGATATTGCAAGTATTTTTTTGGCATGTTGTACACTGAGAAGAAACTGTGGGTTTATTGCTTGAATTATTAGATGCTTGTGTTTGTTTCTCAACTCATCCAAAAAATCTCTATGAAACCTCTTGTCAAAGAGTGTGTCAAATATCTCTACATTTGACTGTACAACTAAGAATTGGATTCTACAGGAGGAACCTCCATGTATGATTGGAATAATAGTGATTTCATCGTTACCGCTCAGCTTTGTATCATAGCCCTGCAGTGCTGAGGAATCTACCCCGTTTACAGCTATGAGCAGATTTTTTGTATCAAATTCTAATGTGTCTTTGGGCTTGATTTGTATGAGATGGCTAATCAATTCATTTATGGTAGAGATATTTTTTTCCAAAACTATCTTATCGGTGGAAAATGATTTTTTGGCGCCACCAAGCAATTTCACAGTAATCAATGCATTAACCTGGGATTAGTTCAAAATTAATCTTGTAATTCTGTTGTAGCAGAAGATTTTTCCACTATAACTTCACTCTTTGATTCATCCTTGGAAGGTTCTTCCACTATAACTTCACTCTTTGATTCATCCTTGGAAGGTTCTGTAGCTTCTGAAATTTGTTCCTCATTTTCAGCAGATTCTATTTTTTCTCTTTCATTTCTAAGTTCATTTTTGATAAATTTTGTAATGTATCCAGCCAGTTCATTTTTTAATATTTTAGATGTAATCGTAGATATTTTGTTGAGGGCTTTCTTATTTTCATCAAAATTAACTCCAAACATGGATTTGTTGTCTTTTAAAACCTCCATTGAAAATCGTTTTATCCTATTCACTAAATCAAGACATCTGGACTGTTTTTTATATCTATAGAATGAGAAAACGTTTAGAATTTTGTTCTATTACATCACATAATTCGTCATAATTCACATGTAAAACCTTGGATGCACAAAAAACTATACTTGGAATAAAATCAATTTGGGCAGTTTTGTTTTCAAAACATCGAGAGAATCTAACAGGTCCATCAGTTTCTACTAGAATTTTATCTTTATTCGCTTTTGACAGTAATACCTGTTTGTCTTTTGAATAAACTGTTACTGGGCCAAAGGAAACATAGCAGTCCAAGTCCATTGCCTGCTGTAATTGCTTTTTGCTTCCATCAAACCAATGTAACAAAGTAGTAGGAATGTTATATGATGGTAATATTTTGAATATCTCATCAAGTGTTTTTCTAGAATGTATTGAAACTGGTTTTCTAAATTTTTCTGCATATGAAAGTTGAGTTCTAAAAACGTGTTCCTGTTTTAAGAATTCTTCATCAGAGTTAGTATAGGTATGATCTAATCCAATCTCACCTACTCCTGAAATTTTTTCGTTATTCTCAACAATTAATTTGAATATTGATTCAGTGTCATCCTGTGCTTTTTCTGGATGCATGCCTATGAATGGTAAAATATACTCACTTTTTTTTCCGAGTTCAAGGGTTTTTTTTGATGAAGTGTAATCCATAGAGACACAGCATGCCTTGATACAAAGTCTTTTCATGCAGTTAAGAATTAGTGGGATGTCATGTTCATACTCAGCATCAGAAAGGTGAATGTGAGCATCGTAAAGCCAAGTCATGGAACTGATAACTTTGGCTGCCTAAAATAGTCTGTTTTAATCATACTTGTATTGGAATTTTTTTACTAATGATCTTTTATCATACATTTGATAAAAAAAAACTGTGAGGTCATCAGAATTAGGGCTTTCAGCGATGTATCGTATTTTAAAAAAATCTGGAGCTCAACGGGTAAGTGACGAGTCTGCCACCGAGCTTAGAAGGGTTATAGAGGAAATAGCGGAAGTTATTGCAAAAAATGCTGTTGATGATGCAAATCATGCTGGCAGGAAAACTGTCAAGGCTGATGACGTCAAACTAGCTTCTAAGCAATTTAGTAAGTTTTAATCTAAAGAGTTAATTTCTGGTTTCGTGTTTTTTCTACTACGGTGAGGTAGTACAGTCCGGTAGTGCATGGGCCTGCAAAGCCTAGTGTCGGGAGTTCAAATCTCTCCCTCACCTCTTTGATCCTGGTTATTTCATAATTACCCACCCTTTCTTAAGGGGAACAAAAGATCAAAATCAAAATTGACATCTAAAGAAGCGACTCTCTTAGATTATAGCGAGGAGGGACGTACTCTCCTAACTCAACTATCAAGTGCACCTCTTGAAGGATTTGCAACGCATGCAGTAGATGCAAGCATTACTGAATTCATGAAGGACGCAAAAAACGAAGTAGAGAAAGGACATCTCTACCTTTTATGGCATTTACTATACGTTGAAGAAGTACTGGAAGATGTTGCAGAAAATGCAATAATAGATGGTGCATATGATTGTGGAATTGACGCGTATTTGGTGGATACTTCAGAAAAAAGAATTAGATTATTCCAATCAAAGTATGGCGAAGCTCATTCTGTAGGAGCAATTGACAAATTCATCAAGGACGTTGATCGGTTCAAAAAATTAGAACAGTCAAAGATCAGACGAGATGAGTTACAATATCTTTGGAAACATCTTCATGAAAAAAACATGAAGACAGAGTTAGTTTACATGACTGATAATGATGTAGACGAGTATGAAAGTGGTGAAGTGAAAGTTGTGGGAAAGGAACAGGTCTATCAAATATTGTGGGAACGCATTAAGAAACCAGCCAAAGGAGAAAAGTCTAGTTTGAGTATTTTAAAATGCCTCGAGCATGATAATGCATTATGCTGCATTGTTTCTGCATTTGACTATGCAGATTTTGTAGAAAGGAATGAACATTATGTCTTCGAGTCAAATATTAGAAAACATCTTGGCGGAAAAGGATCAATTAACAAAGGAATTACAAAAACTCTAGAAGAAGATCCCCACAAATTCTTTGAATGGAATAATGGGATTACCATAACTGTAGATGATTACTCGATGAAAAATAATCAGCTTAGCCTAGGAGGAGCACAAATTGTCAATGGTGCGCAAACATCTAAGAGCATTCTTGACAGAAAAAAGAAAACAAACAACCTAGATGCAGAAGTTTTGGTTACCATTATTAAAACCAAAGATGAGGAACACCAGAGAAATATCACAAAATACAGGAACTCCCAGAATGCCATTAAAGGTAAAGACTATGTCTCGCTAGAGGATTACCATATAGCAATACATTCCATGTTAGAAAGGATAGGCTATTTCTATGAACATCAACAGGGTTCTTGGCTGAACCTTTCATCTTCGGAAAAAGCTAAATTCGATGGTAATGAGATTTACAACAAATACCTATCAGATAAAAAAGAAAAATGTAGAATCAAAGATGATACTGCGATTGCCTCAATGGTCTCATATTTTGAACAGAAACCAAATGATGTGTATGGCGGCATAGGAAAATATCTCCCCAAGGGTGCAAAATATGAAACTGTCTTTGATGATGAACTAGAATGTGATTATCGATACTTCCTATTTCCACACTTAATTCGTGAATATGCCAAAAATGTATTGGGATACGACAGAAGTAATACTCAAAATAGATACAAGAAGTATGCACAGAATCTTTTTGTTGCAGTCACTGCAAGAATAATTCACAAAAACATTTTAGGAACAGATGATGATTTTAAGAAGGATATTTCTGAATTGGAAAAGATGATTCAAAATATTGGATTGTTCACAAAAATTCTAAAAACTACCGACAAGGTTGTAACAAAATTCCTTGAAGATTCTAAGGTTGAAGAAAAGATAGATGAGGCCAATACTGCTCATAACTTTTTTTCAAACCAAGTTTACAGCAAAGACATGTTGGAAGTAATAGATTCGAAAATTAGACAAGAACAAGAAGAAATAGACTATATCAAAAAAACAATTTCTGGCATATAATCAAATAATCCTCAAGAATGGCAGACATCCAGCCAAGAAACTTCTTGCAGGAGGTTTACAATGGCCAGACATTCTACCGGTAATTTATAAAAAAAACTTCTATATAACAAAATATGGTTTTTATAACAAATCAAAAGTGATGGTGTGTATGAACTCTGAAAAATGTGTGTTATGTGATGATGAAATTGATCAGGCATACTCGCCTATGAAAGAATGGGGTATAGATGGACATTTGTGCGGTAAATGTTATTCAAAAAAACTTTCAGAGTTTTATCCTGGCGATCATGAAAGGGTAAACCTTTCAGAGAAATAGTCACTTCTATCTTTTCTCAGTGTATTTATTAACAGAAAAACAGTTCCACGCCAGTACGTCGTCCTTTATTTCAGTCTCTGTAAGAAATTTAATGTCAGAAACAGTTTTTTTCTTTTTCAGCAAGTTTACTTGAAATGTTTCAAATTTTTTACAATCGCAGTCCTCAAAAAGACAACTGTCATCGTCTTTCCCCTCTTCATGGTCCTCCTTGATATGACCACAGTTACATTTTGCATCATCTTTGACATCTTTTTTGAATTTTATAGCATAAGTGCCTAGTCGCAGATATGCAGTGCCTTCATGTCCTTTTTTAAAGCGATCAAAGTGAGGAGACTTTGGAAGAACTTTGAAAATAGCTCTATTGTTTTTTGGATTACGAGATTCCGCTCCCATTATGAACCAGTAAGTATCGCCCGTTTCTACGAATCTAATTTTAATAGAATGATCGTTCCACCAATGCATCGTATCCATCCAAAATTTCCGCGCTATTTTGAGATCAGAAAATAGTGGCACCACGTTCATGCGTATTTCATAATAACGATAAGCAACGCCAAGAAAACTATCAAACCATGGAATTGGCGAATCTGAAGACATATTACGAAATCAAATTAATATTATATGTACTTGATTAATTCTACAGTTATACTCTTATATCCGAGTAATTTTAAAATGTTCTAATGGTAGTTTACCGAACCAGCATGCAAATTGTAGCCGATCTTTTAGTTGCTACAGATCAATGCGGACAAGAAGGAATCAAAACTACCTCGTTACTTTCAAAGGCCAATCTTTCACATTCAAGATTAGAAAAATTTGTTAGTAATTTAACTGGAGCAGGACTTGTCAACAAAATTGAATACGATGGAAGGAATGTATTTGTGATTACTCCAAAAGGCAGACAGTATCTTGAACAGTACCAAAAATTTGCTGATGTAGCAGAATCTTTTGGTTTAGAAATGTAAAAATTATTTCTTAAATTTTCTTCTTCTCTCTCTATTAGCTTGTTGTCTGGCTTTCTTTCCTTTGTAGCCATTGTACATAATAACTACAATTATACCACCAATAGACGCATAAAATAATAGATAAAGCGGTTGATCCCGAAGTTCTCCTGTGTCTGGTTGCAAAAATGCTATTGGTATTCCAACCAACAGAAAACCCAAAACAACCATCATAGTCTTATCCATGAGAGTGTGCTGTTGTAAAGCCATATATCTTTTTGATGTTTATCATGTTACATTGTCAAAAATTCTGGAAGTGATTGGACTGGCTTTGATCGGTGGAACAATTTACTCGTTTATTGGAATGATAGAATCAGAGTTACGATGGCCAGTATTTTGGTCGTGTGCTGGAGGAGCGTTGGCAATCATATTATATAGAAACTACATCAGGAGGAAAAAAAAAAATACGTAGACATTACATCACAAAACAACAAACAAAACTACACATCGACAGATCTATTAAGGAGCATTTTAGGATAATTGAAGGGGAGTATGACAGAACAAACTGAATGGTGGAATGGATTGGGAGAAGAACTTGAAACAGACATAGAAACCCTAACTGATAAAACTGAAAACTCTTAAAATTATTTTAAAAAAATGTAATTGAAAAACATTGTTAATTTTTATGAAAGCCTCGAGCGAGATTCGATCTCGCGACCTAACGCTTACGAGGCTCATCTTTCCTATCGGAAAGAGGGGATTTCCTCTAAAGAGAAAATCAGTTCGCTCTACTTTGATTAAATAGAATTAATTGGTAAATTTTTTATTCACGGTTTGCGTATCCTTATCAAGTTTATTGGTAAATTCTTTATTCACGATTTGCATATCCTCATCAAGTTCATTGGTAAATTCTTTATCCACGATTTGCATATCCTCATCAAGTTTATTCCTAAACATTACCAATCTTCGTATAGCCTCAAAGTTTGTCATAACTGCCAGAATGATTAGTGCTATTGGAATTTGATTAGTTAAAGCACCAATTGTTATGAGTAGTAATCTCATGTCTCTCCCTATGCGTATTTGATGGCTTCCAATACTCATGGTCATTTTGAGATTAAGGTCGTATTTGTCTGCAGTATAGCTGTTAAGGAAGCTTCCAATTATTGCAAAAAATCCGAGTACCCATATTGTGATATCTCCATTGATACTCCAGTAACCATAGACTAGTCCAAAAACAATGATAGCATCAACATATCTGTCTAAAACTGAATCAAGCCAAGCTCCATACTTTGTCTGTCTTAGTTTAAGACGTGCTACTTCCCCATCACACCCATCCACTATAGAATGTATATGAATTAGTATTCCTCCTAAAACTAGATAAAAATATTCTCCAAGGAAGAAAAAAGATGCACCAACTAAACCAATAACAAAACTCAGAACTGAGATTTGGTTTGGTGTAATTCTTGTTTTTAGCAATATTTTAGAAAGTCTCAGTGAAAGTGGTCTGTTGAGTATTGTTGATATTGGTCCGTCTGTATTTTTTTTGAGTTTGTTACAAATGAGCAGTTCTGCATTATTCTTATCTGTTTTATCGTCAACATCAATCCAGAAATTGTCTTCAAGTGGCATATATCTCATCTTGCGTCGTTGTGCTAGAATTGATATTGCACCAGAAAGACCCTCATCTCCATTGGAGATGCTTTGTTCTAATGCATCAAAAATTACAGGATTGCATATGAATATGCCAGTATCGATACAGTTGTAATCACTTAGCTCTTTACCAATTACTTCGATTCTATGATCTATAGTTAGAACCTTTGTAGCATCATCTATGTTTAGATAATTTTTTGGATTTTTATCAACACAAAGTATACATTCATCTTTTTTGATCTTCGTTTTTAATAATTCGTTTAATATTCTATGGTCATAGTTGTGATCAGCCATCAAAAGTACAAATGATTCCTTAAAACGATCTCTAGCCTTTAGGACTGAAATAGCATTGCCTCGAGTCCATTGATCATTTTGAATATACCGTATCTTTACACCATATTTTTTTCCATCAGATAGCTGCTCACGAATATTCTCCCCATGATATCCTACTACAATCTCAAATTCTTTAATTCCTGATTTTTTTGCAGTAAGGATAACTCGTTCTATAAGACATAAACCAAGGAGGGATGCCAATGGTTTAGTATCCACAACAGATCTCAGTCTTGTTCCTTGCCCTGCGGCAATAATTAACGCTTTCATTTTTATCACTGTTTTTTTATTTCAGATGTTATTTGATCTAGACTTTCTTGATTGGCTGCACCAATAAATGACAATCTAGTCATCGTTGCAAAATCTGAATCTAATGGTTGTAAATCTGCATCCACTATTAAACCACCGGCTTCTTTGATTAACAGATATCCTGCAGCCATATCTTGAATTCTAATTTTACCTCGTAAATCAATGAAAACATCTATTGAACCTCTTGCAAGAAAAGCCATCTCAAGTGCATTTGCCCCAAAGTGTCTTGTAGGGCTATGACGTTCAAAAATTGTCTGTAACTTTTCCAAAAGTTCTGGAGATGCCCCGGATGTATTCACCCCAACAATTTTGTGTACTGTTTCTTTATTTTGTACATGGATTTTAGTCTCATTCAAAAATGCGCCTTTCCCCTTTGATGCCCAATACTGTTCTCCATTTGATAGATTAGTAACTACTGCATCCGTAATAGAACTCAGTTTGTTATCTGTTGCAAACGCTAAGGAACAGCAGAAGAACGGAATGCCGTTAACTGCATTAGATGTTCCGTCAATTGCATCCATAATGACATATCCTTTTGGATTATCATTTATTTCGACACGCCCACATTCTTCACCTAATACAATACAATTGAAATTAGTTTGTTTTAGATAATCTAGAACTGTTTTTTCAGCTATGATGTCAATATTTTGTGAAATATCTCCACCAGCACCTCTGCCAAAATCACCTGTAGTGTATTCTGTTATAGACAGATTTTTTACATTATCAAAAACTTGTTTTGAAACTTGCCGTAAAATTTCGATTACTTCCATAACAGAAATAAATTTTTTAGTAATTTAAATGAAAAAAAATACAGAAGAAAATGTAGTAGATAAAGTTGCAAGTGTGGGAACAAATCAAGCCTCGAGCGAGATTCGATCTCGCGACCTAACGCTTACGAGGCGTTCGCTCTACCAGGCTGAGCTATCGAGGCACTAACCATTGCCTCTCAGAGTTTAATAAAAAGCGTATCTAAGTTTGAAGCATTGAAAATATCAGTGTCAGGAATCAGAGGCGTTTTTGGGAAAGACTTGATGTTACGTGATATCTTGAAATTTTCAAAGAACTTTTCTGTACTAATAAATTCAAAAAAATGTGTTATCGCAACAGATACCAGACCAACTGGACAGATGGTAGCAGAAACTGTTAAAGCTGGATTAATGCAATCAGGCATAGATGTTTATGATTTAGGAATAGCACCGACCCCTGTAGCGTTTCGGGAATCGCGTAAATATGGTGCAGGAATCATTGTTACTTCTTCACATAATCCTATAGAATGGAATGGGCTAAAGATGATCATAGATGGAAAGGGAGTAAACGAAAAACAACTTGATACGGTAATGAACGAACAGAACCCGCCCAAGTCAAAAATTGGAGAAGAGCATAAAATTGAATCCGCCTATGTTGATGATGCGTCTAAAATCATAGGAAAAATATCTGACATTCCTAAGGTTGTAGTCGATATTGGAGGCGGGGCTGCAAAGGGATTTCCATCGCAATTACTAGAGAAAGTTGGATGTGATGTTGTTACAATTAACAGTGAATTAGAAAAAAGCTCTAGGGGACCTGACCCAACAGTGGATACACTGGAAGAGCTTGTAACAAATACCAAAAACAGGGACATCGGTTTTGCCTTTGACCTGGATGGCGACCGACTTGTTATTGTGATTAATGGAGAAAAAAAGGACCCTGATGTTACGCTAGGAATGGGAGTAGTCAAGGCGCTTGAACTAGGTTACAAAAATTTTGTGCTTAGCCAGGATACCAGCATATCTGTTGAGAAGTACATAAAACAAAACGGTGGAACAGTTTTCCGTTCCAAGGTGGGTGAAGCAAACGTTACTGAAAAGATGATTGAAACAAAATCGCAGGTTGGTGGCGAGGGAAGCAGTGGCGGTTTCATTCTGTCTGACTTTAACTACTGCCGCGATGGAATTTTGGCTAGCGGCCTGATTGCATCAATAATTAAGAAAGACGAGTTTGTTGATGCACTGAACTTTATGGAAAAATATCATATCATAAGGGACAAGGTAGAGTACGATTCAGAACACCATGACGATATACTGAAAGCACTGCATAGCAAGATGAAGGAAAAATTTGGCAGTGTGGAAACTCTTGACGGTATTAAAGCGATAGTTGACGAGGATAGTTGGGCGCTGGTCAGAAAATCAAACACTGAAAACTCTATTCGCGTGTCTGCAGAATCCAACAGCTTGGAAAAAGTTAGAAACATCCATCAAGAGATAAAGGATCTTGTCAAAGAAAGCTATGAACAAATTAAGTGAAAAAAAAATAATTGGACTTTTTCAGAACAAGTTGGGTAATGCAAGTTTTGTTCCGGAAGATGTTGAATCATTTAAGATTGGAAAAAAGCGCCTTATAGTTAAGGTAGACACGCTTGTTGAAAGCACCGATCTTCCTCCTGGGATGAAGCTGGAGGACGCGGCAAGGAAAAGCATAGTGTCATGTGTCAGTGACTTTGCCGCAAAGGGTGTAAAACCAATTTTTGGTATCATATCACTAACAATTCCCAAAAGATTTTCAAGATCAAACATAGAAAGTCTTGCCAAGGGATTTCAAAAGGCTGCAAAAGAGTTCCGACTAAAAATATTGGGTGGAGATACGAATGAAGGAAAGGAACTTGTTATAAATTTCTCATTGTTTGGTGTTACAGAAAAAATTGTAAAGAGAAAAGGCGCAAAAACAAATCATGTGATAATTGCTTCCGGACCGTTTGGATATACTGGAGCTGGTCTCTCCATACTGCTGAAAAATAAAAAATGTTCGAAAAAGTTTGGTGCAAAGGCGAAAAGGGCTGTGTTTAAACCAAATTGCAGGTTGATGTTTGGGTTAAAAAATAAAAATTACTTCTCGTCAAGCATGGACTCAAGTGACGGGCTGTCAACAACGCTAAATGAAATGTCGAGCCAAAGCAAGAAAAGATTTGTCATTACCAGAATGCCATCAGAAAATGATGTTTTTGACTTTGCCAGTTCAAGCAGATTGAATGCGGACAATTTGATCCTTAATGGTGGAGAGGAATATGAGATTGTGGCAACTGTAAATGTGTCTAATTTACCAAAGATCAAAAAATATGCAAAAAAACATCGAATGAAGTTATATGAAATTGGCTATGTTACAAAAGGCAAGGGAGTATTTTATAAAAAAAATGGAAGATTGATTAGAATTAAGGATGAAGGATGGCAACATCTACAAAAATCCTGATTACAATACGAGTGAATATGTTTTTTAAACCCCTTGAGATTGTGGTATACATTGTCTGAAACAGAAACTGTTACTGAAGAGGAAGTAAAGGAAACAGTCTCCGAAACTTCATCTGAAGCTCCAACGGAAACTGCTAAGGCAGCAACGGAATCTAGTGAGGCAGTATCTGAATCTAGTAAGGCAGTAGCTAAAACTGTTGTGGAGACAACAACCCAAACTATGAAAGAAGGAAAAGAGAAATGGGGTATTGCCCATATTTACAGCAGTTACAATAATACAATTATTCATCTGACAGATCTTACTGGTGCTGAAACAGCCGCAATTAGTTCTGGTGGTTGTCATGTCACTGCTGATAGATACGAGTCATCACCGTTTGCAGCAATGAAAGCATCTAACGCTGTCGTAGAGGTTGCTAAAGCAAAAGGTTTCACAGCATTACATATCAAAGTGCGGGCAGTTGGTGGCGTAGGCTCCCGCGTTCCAGGACCTGGTGCTCAAGCAGCAATAAGAGCACTCGCAAGAGGAGGATTCAAAATTGGACGCATTGATGATGTTACACCTATTCCACACGATACTACTAGAAGAAAGGGCGGCAAGCGTGGAAGAAGGGTTTAATCATTACCCAACTTCACTTTAACACTACAGCCCTTAGATTCAAAATATTGGCCTAGAAAATTTATAAATTTTTCATCTGGTTTATTCCCTTTACATTTTTTTATCATGTCTGAAAATTCATCTTGAATTCCCACATACAATTCCTGATCTAAGAACATTTGGAAAAATGTCCAGCCAAATCGTGAAACTGGATCTCCAAACTTGAATCCCACAGTAACATTACAGACTGCTGCCATCTTAGTCATGGCAACCTGAAGAAGTTTGATATTTTCCTCGTACTTGGTTGTGCTAATTTCAAAGAAAGCCATGTTATTCGTCCGCTGAAGATGATTTACCTAGTTTGTCGGAAAGGGATACAAACTTACCGTCCTTTTCCACATTGATTTTAGTTTTCATTCGCACATTAATTCCAACACTCCGGAATAACTCCAAAAGATTACCTCCATCTAATACTTCGGTAATGTCACCAGATGAGATCAATTCAGATAGTTTCAGTACTATGATCTCCGTTTCCTTTGGAAACTGATACTCTGCGTTTTGTAAAACTTCTAGGCCCCTGTAGCCTAACTGCTTGATGACAATCTCGCGTGGAGATGATTTCTTATCTTTTTGTTCTTTTTGTAATGCTGCGATTTTTTCTTTCTCCTGCTGAGAAGAAAGATTTTTTCGCATTTCTTCCAGGCGTTTTGCCTGAAGTCTTTCTAGATCCTTATCTTCGCTCATCCCTTGATTACACCTATTGGTACAAGTTTTGCAACTTTGGTGGCGATTCCAAGTTCGTGTGAAACATTAACCACAGCATCAACATCCTTGTATGCTTGCGGTGTTTCTTCCACTGTGCCATCACGTGTTAACGACTTTAGGAAAATTCCTTTATCACTAAGAGATTTTTTAACTTCAGACTCGGTAAAACTTCGCCTTGCTTTTGTACGGGACATCATTCTTCCTGCACCATGTGCTGTGGAACCAAAAGTTGTATTCATGGAATTTTCTTGTCCCAAAAGTATCCAACTTCCCGTTCCCATGGAACCTGGTACTAGAACTGGCTGGCCAAGATCACGATACTTTGCTGGCACGTCATCCATGTTTGCAGGAAATGCTCTGGTAGCTCCCTTCCTATGAACCACAACTGACTTTAACTTCCCATCAATTTTGTGTTTTTCTACTTTGGCTATGTTATGTGCCACATCATAGACAAGTTTCATATCCAAATCAGACTCTGATTGTTTGAAAACCCTTTCAAAAGATTTTCTCGTCCAATGAGAAATCATTTGCCTGTTACTCCAAGCAAAATTTAGCGCTGCAAACATTGCAGCCCTGTATGATTCTCCCTCTTCTGATTTGTTTGGAACACATGCAAGCTCTCTGTCTGCTAAGTGAATGTCATATTTTTTTTGTGCCTGTTCCGAAATTCTAAGGTAATCACTACATACCTGATGACCAAACCCTCGTGAACCACAATGAATCAATACTGTAACACTGCCTTTTTCAATTCCCATTGCCTTTGCTGCCTTCTCATCATGAATCTCTGCCACCTTTTGTATTTCGAGAAAATGATTTCCAGAACCAAGACTTCCTAACTGTGGCGCGCCTCTTTTCCTTGCACGGTCAGAAACCTTGTTAGGGTCAGCGTTTGCTATCTGTCCACTTTCTTCACATACATCTGCATCATCGCTTGTACCGTATCCATGATCAATTGCCCAACTTACTCCCCTAACCAAAACTTCGTCTAGCTCTGATGTATTTAGCCGGATAGCTCCTTTAGACCCAACACCAGAAGGAATTGATTTGAAAAGATCATTCACAATATCTTTGAGTTTGGGTCTAACGTCACCTTCTGTTAAATTAGTTCTAAGAAGTCTAACACCACAATTGATATCATATCCCACACCGCCTGGGCTAATCATTCCCTCTTCTGCATCCATGGCGGCAACACCTCCAACAGGAAATCCATATCCTTCATGGCCATCAGGTAGAACTATTGCATGCTGTTGAATTCCGGGAAGTGTTGACACGTTTACAGCCTGTTGAATTGTCCTGTCGGTCATCATTTTGGTCAGCAACTTTTCATCCGCAAAAATTGTTACAGGCACTTTCATTCCCTTGGAAGAATCAGCATCTATCTGATATCTCATATTCCCAACTTTTTTAGGTGTGAAACTAGACATGTAGATTTGAATCATCGCATGACAATTTAAATCATAATTAGATTAAAATGAAATGAAATTATTTGACAGTTATGAAGACTGCCATAGTCTTAGGTGGCTCGAGGGGAATTGGGAAAGCAATTGCCGACTCGCTGAAATCAATTGGCTGTGATGTAATTGCCACCTCAAAGAACGAACTGGACACATCAAATTTGGAAAGTGTTTCAAGTTTTGCTGAAAAACATAATCAAGTTGATATCTTGGTCCTAAACACTGGTGGACCTGAACCAAAAGAATTTTTTTCCGTAACCGAAGACGACTGGAATCATTATCACAATCAATTGTTTCTAGGCTTTTGCTTACTTTTACAAAAGATCAAAATTAATGACAATGGATACATATTTCTCATCTCTTCTAATGTGATAAAGGAACCTAATCCAAAGTTAATTATCTCAAGTGCATACCGCTCCGCCTTCTCTAGCGTGTTTAAAATTCTCAGCAAAAAGTTTGCAAGCAAACAAATCAGTTGCATCAACATAGCTCCCGGACCAATCAACACAGATAGAACTAAAGAACTGATTGATGATGTTGAAGCATTTGCCAAAACTCTACCAATGAAAAGACTGGGAAAGCCAGAAGAAATTGGTAACTTTGTAAAGTCCATAGTTGAACATGACATCAAATATCTTTCTGGCGCAGTAATCAATTTTGATGGCGCTAACTCCAATTTTGTTTACTAGCAAGACATAGATTTATTTCCAGAACAAGCTGAGAATAATTGTGTCCATCTTACCTATAGATACTGGCCGTTATGGTACAAAGGAAATGCTGGATATTTTTAGGGAACAAAAAAAGATTGATTACCAATTAGACATTGAAGCTGCCGTTGCATTATCACAAAGCGAAATAGGATTGATTCCTGCTTCCATTGCAAGGAACATATCCAAAATAGCAAAATCTGGGAAAATTACCGCTAAGAGAATCAAGCAGTTGGAAGCTAAAAGTGATCACGACACTGCTGCGTTGGTGGAAGCACTGGCGGAAAAGTGTAACAAAGAATCAAGACCATGGATTCATTATGGTTTGACATCTAATGACCTGGTTGACACAAGCAACTCGATGCAGATGAGAGATGCAATTAAGATTATTCAGCCAAAGGTTTCAAAACTATCATTAATTCTTGCAAAAAATGCTGTAAAACATAGGAGTGTTCCAGCAGTCGGAAGAACACATGGACAGCATGCCAGCATCATTTCGTTTGGATTAAAGTTTGCAAACTGGGCTGCGGAAATGTCAACCCACCTTGAAAGATTGGATGAGATAAAGAAACGTGTTCTTATTTGCAAGACGCTGGGAGTGGTTGGAACAGGATCCCTAATGGGTAAAAATGCGATAAAAGTTCAAGAACGTGTAGCTAGGAAACTTGCACTTTATCCCGCAAAGGTTACCACACAAATTGTTCCAAGGGAAAGATATGCCGAATACATTTTTCAATTAGCGTTACTTGGGGCAACTTTAGAAAAAATTGCTATAGAAATTAGAAACTTGCAACGGACAGAAATTGCCGAAGTTTCGGAACACTTCAAGAAAGGCCAGATGGGCTCTAGTGCAGTACCTACGAAAAGAAACCCAATCAAAAGTGAAAGGATTTCATCTTTATCAAAACTTCTAAGAAGCCAAATCAACACGTCATTTGAGAACATTCCAAGCTGGCATGAAAGAGATTTGTCAAACTCTGCCAATGAGCGATTCACACTTCCAATGACATCCATCCTGCTGGATGAAATGCTGGAAACGATGATCACAGTAATTGAAAATCTTCAGGTTGATACAAAGCGTGTACAGGAAAATCTTCACATAACAAAGGGGCAAATCTTTTCCGAATTCGTGTTAGAGGCACTAATCAAAAAAGGCATACCACGGTTCAAGGCATACAGAGATGTACAAAGGGTTGCATTTGCTGCACACAAGAAAGGAATCAACTTTATGGATGCGCTAGGAAATGACAAGGTTGTTTCATCTGCTCTTTCAGATAAGGAAATAAAATCAATCTTTGTTGCACAAAACCACCTTGGTGCATCGCTAACAATAATTGATAATGTTAACAAGCACGTTAAGGAATACGTTAAGAAGTTTTCCTAGATTTTAACAACGACTTGTGTATCTGAGAACCATACTGTAGCGCCTTTTTCTGTTTTTGTGCGGCAACTTCCGGTACGCCATAATCCATGGCTAACTCACGAATGGGATGCTTTCGCTTCATATCATCGGGACCGTGAATCTTTTCTGAAACTGGAATTTTTTTCGCATATTCTATGAAATTTGGCAATAGGAAAGGCTGAACCATTTTCACACCAAACTCTGCAGTAACTGCATTGACTGCAATCATCATCTCTCCTTCGTTTTTTAATTTGTCATTCATCATCTTCACAACCTCATCCTCACCTGTTTCAATTGCCTCACGGTAGGAATTGTACCCACAAAACAATTCATCAATGCCGTTAGCGGTAATAACTGTCTTTAGTTCATTTTTTCGTGCAAGCTCCGCAACATAGTAAAACGCAATTGAATTTTCATTCCAGGAAAGATTGTCTGATTTGATTGTCTGATGAATCTTCTCACTAACATCCTTGAATTTTTCAGGATCAATCTCCGAAATGCTGTGTGGGAAATTTAGCAATTGATTTACCTCCTTGGCAAAATTGATGTCATGGGAATCCTGGAATCCAATTGTCAGAAGATGGACATCATATCCCATATCTTTGACAAGTTTTGCCAGCAGGGTGCTATCTACTCCACCTGAAAATGCAACTCCAACCTTCTTATCTGTGACAGTATCTTTTACTGCGTTCTCCATTTCATCAAGTAATTGCTTATTCATAATCGCAATCAAGTAATCTAGTCAATTTATTAATTAACTATGCTATGTCCCTACATGGGATTGGCAAAACTCTCAGATGAGCAAATTCAAACAGCACTCCAAGACTTGGAAGGTTGGTCAGTTGTGGACGGCAAACTCCACAAGGAATTCCAATTTTCAGACTTCAATGAGGCGTTTGGATTTATGGCTAGGGCATCCATGCATATTGAAAAGATGAACCACCATCCAGAATGGTTCAACGTATACAACAAGTTGGTTGTTGACCTGATGACTCATGATGCTTCGGGCATAACTGAAAATGATACCAAACTGGCAAAGATTCTCAACTCACTTTAGATATGGAACCAAAAATTCAGGAGAAGGTATGGGACCCCAAGTTAGAATCTAACATTAGAAAGAAATGGGAAGACTCGAAACTTTATGAATTTCATTCTGACGCTGATGGTTACACAATAGATACTCCGCCACCATATCCTTCTGGCAGACCGTGGCACATTGGAGCCGCAGCTCACTATGCTCAGATAGATATGATTGCCAGAACTGCCCGCATGAACGGGAAGAACGTTTACTTTCCAATTGGCATAGACCGAAATGGTCTGCCTGTCGAGCTTTACACTGAAAAAAAACACGGCATCAGAATGCGAGAGACAGAGAGAGGAAAGTTTCTGGACCTCTGCAAGGATGCGCTTGATGATCTTGAGGCTGAGATGATTCAGATTATGAAAAATCTGGGACTCAGCTGTGACTTTGATAACTATTATCGAACAGACTCGAAAGAATATCGAGCCCTAACCCAGGCTACCTTCATAGAACTATGGAAGAATGACTCGATTTACCTAGCAACCAGACCTAACAACTATGATTGGGTGACTGGAACAACAATAGCAGATGCCGAGATAATCTACGAGGAACTTCCAACCAAACTTGTCCATATGAAATTCAAGACAAAGGATGGAGAGGTCATCATTGCCAGTACCCGACCTGAACTTCTGTGCGCATGCAAGGCAGTAATTGTAAACCCGGAAGATGTGAGATATACTGACCTGATTGGGACAAAAGTAACCGTCCCAATATCAAACCAGGAAGTTGAGATTCAAGCTCACCACTCTGCACAAATAGAATTTGGTTCTGGAGCGGTGATGGTCTGTAGCTATGGTGACCACAACGACGTTGCACTATTTCGAGAGTTAGATCTGGAGGAGGTTATTGCAATCGGGCAGGACGGAAGGCTGACCGAGGCCGCTGGAGCTTATGCAGGTCTCAAACCAAAGCAGGCACGTACAAAAATAATTGAGGACTTGGAAAGCAAGGGGTTTGTTGAAAAGATTGAGGAGATTTCCCATCGCACGCCAATCTCGGAGCGAAGCAGAACTCCAATTGAGATCATTCCCATGGAAGAATATTATTTGAAACAAAAGGGCTCGGTAGAAAAAATGAGAGAGCTTGGATCCCAAATCAAGTTTTACCCAAAGATGCACCAGCAAATTCTAATGAATTGGCTGGATTCGATTAAGATTGACTGGCCAATTTCTCGGAGACGATATTATGGAACAGAGATTCCAATCTGGTATTGTAAAAAATGTTCAGAGCCATACCTGCCAGAGCCTGGAGAATATTATCAGCCGTGGTATCTGGAATGTCCGGCAGAGAAATGTTCCAAGTGTGGCTTTACCGAGTTTGTTGGCGAGGAGAGAACCTTCGATACATGGATGGACTCTAGTATTTCTCCATTATTCATTACAAAATTCAAAAAGGATGAGGAGTTTTTCAAAAGAACTTATCCAACCGCAGTGAGACCGCAGGCAAAGGACATTGTAAGAACCTGGTTATACTATACTCTTTTGAGATGTGAAAATCTCACTGGCGAGAAACCATGGTCCGAGGCTTGGATTATGGGATATGGATTGGATGAGAAGGGAATGAAGATGTCTAAGAGTAAGGGAAATGCTTTGGACCCCCTGCCAATTATTGAAAAGTTTGGCGCTGACACCTTTAGGTTTTGGAGTGCCAGTGAGGTCAACCACGGAAATGACTTTAGATGTTCTGAACAAAAAATAGAGTCAACGAAAAAGTTTCTCACTAAACTTTGGAATGTGTCTAGGTTTCTGTCCAGTTTTCCTATAGTTGAGTCGGCAGACCTGGCTGATACCGACAAGTGGATCATTTCTGAACTGGACAAGCTGGTAAAGGACTGCAAGGCTGGCTTTGATGAGTATAATTTCTTCATCCCAGCCATAGCAATTCGGGAGTTTACCTGGAATGTCTTTGCTGCCCAGTATATCGAGATGGCAAAGGCTCGGGCATATGGAATTGAGTTTTCAGATGCCGAGCGGGATGGTGCGATCTATACCTTGCATAAGGTTTTGTCCACCCTGCTGAAGCTTTTGGCTCCAATCACCCCATACATTACCGATTTCCTCTGGCAAACTCTCTACTCGGACAAGAGCATCCACACCGAGCAGCAGACAAAGGCGGAGTCAAACGAGGACCTAACCCAGCACACTCAGGCCATCAGCGATTTCAACTCGAAGGTTTGGAATGAGAAGAAGGAGAAGGGACTTCATCTTCCGGACTCGATTAAGATAGAGATTCCAAAAGAGCTGGAGATTTTCAAGAAAGACCTGGTTGCGATGCATCATTTAGAAATCTAGGATGATGGAATATGAATAATTTACACGATAGTGTTGAACGCTGGTTAGTTCAAGATGGCCATTCGGTTATTGAAACTAAAACGGATGATAATTTCAAAATTATAATAAAAAATATTGATGCATTTAGTAACGATTTAGAAATTTTTGAGCCAAAACAGCAGGCCAATGTACTAGTAATTGGTGTAAAGATTCCGCTGAAAAGTAAACAGATGATAAGGTACCGTCAATTGAATCAAAAGGAAAAAGAAAATTTTGAGAAAAAAATGACAGATTTTTGTTATTCAATACAGGTGGTTAACAAGTTTTTTGATGAAGATGGTATGAAAAAGGTGGGAGTTTACATTGTATTAGATAAAAAAGAGCAGTTAAACCAACCAAACTTTATGATAACACTGACAAAAATTATAGAAGTAAGCGAAAAAACTGCCCAATTTCTCTACAAGTCATTTTAATTGATATGAAGATTTTCAAGAAAGGACTTTTGATGGGAAAACAACCCAAAAATGGTAGTTAAGTATAGATTAACTTACTAATACTAATATTAACTTCTACTTAATATTCATATACGATGTAAACTAACCATATCTATGAAGAATGACTGGAAACAGATTTTCGAAGGGGAGTATCTTGACATTTGGCAAACCCCTAAGGGCAAAGATGGAAAGAGTGACTTTGTTTTGGCCGTTGGCGGCACACACTTGTTCCTGAATGCTAACACTGTATTTCCCGAGCTAAAGATTGCTACGGACACAGTAAGTCGTGAAATGTTAAAACCAAACGAGGCGTGCTATCAATGAGCAAGGCATTACAGGTCTACGATAAGATCGAAGAAAAGGTAGTGGACATACCAGAGGATGAAGTTGAATCAGTACAGAACACGAGGCGAGTGTATTTTGGCATTCAAAAGAAGGTCTTCGAGGCAAGCACAGTAGGAACTGTCGCCAACATTTCAGTCCGGAGCTTTATCACTGGACTCCTGCGGTATGGAAAATGGGAAGTTGAGCACAGTTTGAAACAAAACCCAAAACATGGTGAATTTCCCGAAAGGATTTGGGAAATCATAGAAAACAAGATCATCGACATAGCGGAAGACATAACGAATTCAGAAGACGACAGGGCTGCCATAGCAAAATTCAAAAAACCGTACAAGCAGCTTAGTGACGCAGAAAAGGAGACTCTGGAAGAGGACTTGGACGATCGATATACTCTTGATGCAATAGCATATTGTCTCATATGCAAAGCGTTAGACCTTTGGACTCCAAAATTCTGGAGACTCGATGAAGTTGCAGCCAAGATAGCGGAAGTAGAGAAGGCCGAGTATGAAAAAGAGAAAGCCATAGCGGAAAAAGACAAAGCCAAGGCTGAAAAAAGAGTGCCGGTGGGGAGTTGACAAAAAATGTATGTGTATACAGAAAAAGATCTAGAAAACATTCGAAAGGAGGTATTAGGAAAGATAGCTGATCAGCGTTATGAACTAGACATAACCAGTTTGGCTGTCAACCCGGGATCAGGTTTTGTGGCTTGGTATCCTACACTTGCAGGTTTACTGAAAGGCAAACTTGAAAACGTTGATCACGTTCAATGGACAACAGAAGAGGATGGACATTCGACAATTAAAAGTGGCAAAGTTACGTCAAAACATGTGACAGTAAGATTCCAATTCAGCGATGAGGAGTATCTAAAGACACGGAAGCTTGGAATCAAGAAAAAACTCTACAATGTCGTATCTGCTCTTGATGACGCATTCAATAAATCATTCTTTCTGTCAGCTTACAGCTTCAAGGCTGCATTTGATGGTAAAGGGCGGGGTGGTCATTCTGTGCAAGGTTGGCATACATCAATTCGAAATTATGTCTTTAACACGTGGATCGTAGAAATTGTGGATCATATGATGGGAATAGAACAATGGAAACATCTTGGTGGTGGAAAAATATATCCCAATGTGCCCCCTCCCCCACAGAGGATTAGCACCAAGGGAACAAGGTGGCCCATCTCAGCACATGACAGACTTGGAATTGATCTTGACAAGGATGGTAAATTTCCTGACGGTTCTTCAACCAATGCGCTACATCCACAGATTGTCCCGTAGGTAGAAAAGGGAGCACCGAATGTAAGATGGCAAAAACAATCAAGTTGAATGAGACCAGCCTGGTTTGCGACAAACCACATAACATCAAATGTTGGAAAAAAGGTAAGGAGATTGAACATCCACATCCTATAAAATGGCGAGCCGGTGGTGAGATTGTCGTACTAAAAAGATGGAAGCTGGAAGAGATACTGGATCCGGACGGTCCTATCAATGACAGTAAGTTCTGGAACTTTAGAAAAAAACCATTCCTCATGGGTCCATTTGTTTGGTGTACTCCAGGATTGTGGGTGGAAGAAGCAGGATTTGTCTATGAGGGTGATATAGATGTAAAAATACTGTTTGGTGGTGGCCCATGGGTTCCACATACTTGGAGGGACTTGAGAAAAGTGCAGGTACAACTTGAAGAAGAGCTTGACAAGTTTGGCTACAAGGATAGGGATCTTATAATTTACAGAACAATCAAAGCCTCACAGATCAACTGGGACTCTATTGCAGTTTTTTCTGAAAAAAGAGTACCCGTAGGAAACTAGGGTCTCAATTTTATTTTAAAAAAATAATTCCACGCCATTTTCATTCACAATGTAAACCATAATACTAAGTTTTTGTAAAGGAAATCTACAGCGAGCCGCATATTTTCTATAATTTTCTGAAACTACAAGTATATACTTGTCAGAAGATGTTCCATCAATGTTTTTCATAATTTGATAAATCAAAGCACCAAACCACGCTATGTCGCTTGGATCACCTTTTAATTCAAGCAAAAACTTGTGGCCGTCTTTAGTTGCAACAATGTCCGTTCCATGTTCGTGTCCACGATGCTGCTCTAAGATACTGTAACCTTCCTTTTCTAGATAGGCAATCATTGGATCAAAAAGCTGTTCTTCTTTCATTTTTCCTCTAGTATTGCATGCAAGGTTCTCATCATATCTCCAAAATATACTGAATTTGCCATACTCTTACTTCACACCCATATCAGCTAAGGCTTTTACAGTTTGTAACCAAAAATTTTGGTTGAATTTTGTAAATTAATTCATATGCTTGGACCGCATATGATTACCTAATGGCTGTTCCACTCACATTTCTGAAGCCTTTTCTAAAAGCTATCAAAGATTTTCTAGATAGTATAAGTTCAGGAATTCGCGGAATTTTTCATGGTGATGATGGTTCTATACCAGGTATCAGGCCAATTAAAGAAGTTGGAGAAAATATTGGAGAAGAGGTCGGAGAAGAGACACCAGAAATTATTCAGGAGATTATAGGCGAATTCATACTTGTTGCAATCAAATTCATTTAGTTGGTTTGTAACCAAGTAATGCTGATTTACCCATTGCTGTTATAGAAACTAACGGTTCTTTTTGATCAATAAAATATTCGTGTCGTGGATATTCTACACCACCTTTTACAGAGTGTTTAGGTACATTGTGTTTTATACTTACTAATCCATCTGCCTCCATTTGATCTAGACGGTTTCGAGTTGTTTGTTTAGACACTTTATATTTCGTCTCGATTATTTCTTTCAAATCTTTTAGAGTAGCTACACCTTTTCTCGTTTCTTTGGCATTCCAATCTGAATTTTTAATACTTTGGTTTACTTCAACAGGTTCTTTACTTGTTTCTGGAATGCCCTCCCAGTCAAAAGTTTGTTTGCTGAGAACATCTAGTATTTGTTGATGGTCTGGATTATTGGCTGATACTGAAAAACGGTTATACTTTGGTGTGGCGATTGGAACAAGATAAGACTTGAGGCCTGGATTTTTATCCTCTCTCAATATATAATACGAATCAAGTTTTAGGCTACCAGCAGCCCACATTGAAGCCACTGCCATAATGTTAGTTCCACCAGTTACATTAACAACTATATCGTTAAGTGGATTTGGATCATCACCGTGTTCTTTTCTCTCAATTTTTGTGATTTCATCAAGAATAGGATGCATCTCAAACGCCCCGGTTGCCGAAAGTTCCCTGAGAATAACAGTATGACCAATTTTCTCTAAATCTTTCTTTAGATCAACTGCAATTTGTTTTAATGGAAATTCAGAATTATCAGGGCTGTGAATAAGGTATATTTTGTTAATTGGTAAATAACTTGGCTCCTTTATTGCTGCCGTCACATGTTTTACATTTTCTCCTATTGGCATGATGTGGATATATCCGTACATTTTCTACCGTAACCAATCAGCTTCAAACTGTTTAAGGTTTTGGCCTGAATTTAGGCACAAATTTACAAGATTCAACTATATTTTTCGGTTACAAACTGTAAAAGCCTTAGCTGATATGGGTGTGAAGTAAGAGTATGGAAACAAGAAAAGAAGACAGCAAACCAGAAAGTCAATCACTTTCAGGATATGAAAATGATAAGACCTGGAGAGGTGAGAAACCAACAGAAAAGCAATTAGTTTTTCTAAAAACTCTAGGATATGTTGGGCCCAAACCACAAACACGTGGTGATGCTTCTGACCTAATTGATGAAGGTTTGAAGGTGACAAAGAATGTTCCCAAGGAACGAATGATGTCACAACTTGTGTTTGTCGATGTTCCATTATTTGATTCTAAAAAGAGAATTTTGGCGCAAGTACAAATCAACATGCATCTCTCCGAAGGATTTCAGATACAAAGAGACTGGGATTATGATGGAGGAACAATTATGGTTCTAGTAAAGTGGGAATTGAAACCAATGGAGGAAGAAGTGCAATGATTTTCAAACATTTGAATAAAAAGAAACCACACAAATTACATTATTTTGTTGTAGACAAATCAAACGAGTTTACTGTGTGTAGTATTTGCGGTAAAAAAAAGGTGAGAAAAATAATTGGCTGGTAATGAACAATTAACATTTACGCATAGAATTACAAAATTCAACCAAAATTTTTGGTTACAAACTGTAAAAGCCTTAGCTGGTATGGGTGTGAAGTAATAGTATGGAACAAATAATGAAGATTGATGTATTACATGCATTAGAAGATCTTGTAAGAATCTATGATTCGAGTGCAAAGATGGTTTTTAGAGAAGCCACTGATAATGCGTTAGATATTCTGGCAACAGAAATTGATATTAAAATTGGAAAAGATAGCAATGGAAAATACTGGATTTCATTTGAGGATAACGGTTCTGGAATGGATAAAAAAACATTCGAGTCCTATCATGTAATAGCAAAATCTACAAAAACTTATGGTAAATCAATAGGATTTGCAGGAATTGGCGCCAAAGTATATTTGGCCGTAGGCGATTTTGTCAGGATCTTTACAGAAACATGCTGTGGTAATGAATCTTGGTCATCAGAGATGTATAGAAAAGGAAATGATCTAATGCATTCAACTCCAAAAAAATCCTCTAGAAAAAAGAATGGAACTTACTATAAGGTGTTGATAAATTATACAGACTATCTAGAGCTTCAACAAAGTTTGGAAGATTGGGTAAAAGTGTTTTGTAATAATGCCTTACTAAATGGAATAAAAATTTCTGTTAATGGTAAATCAGTTAAACCCTGGATACCAGAAACTAGTAAAACGAAAAGCTATATTGTAATGGCTGAGAACAAAAAATTCCCATGCAAACTTCATCTATGCAAAAATGATTTACATAAATCAAAACGTAATATTGAATATCATATCAATAATCATTTTGTAAAAGGTAGACGTCCTGATTATTATGATCAAGTTAAACTAGAATTTAGGAACAAATGGTTTGTTTCAGTAGAAGCATACGAAATAGCTGATTATCTAAAAACAGACAAAAGTGGATTTAGAGGAGGCTGGTGGAAATATGGTGATGCTATTGAAAAGAAAATTTTTAAAGAATTACAAAAATTAGGTCTAATTTCAACTCAAACCAAAAAGGCGGCAGCGCCACAATCATTAGCAAAAGCATTTGAGAAGCTTTTGAAAGGAAAATTTGCTTTTCTAAACCCAAACTCGCTAATTGGAGGTTTAATTGGTACAAAACGACCTGGGCCAATATGTGGTCCAAGTCCAAGGCCACCATCAAAACCTGGCTCAAAATCACCTAGACCAGGAACATCAAAATCAGGTTTTTCGGTTGTAGTCAGTTATCGTCAAAATGATAAAAGAGAAGGATACTTAGATCCAGGAAGTCATCAACTTGTAATAAATTCAGGACATGCCCTAGCCATCTCAACAGGACAAGACAAAAAGGCCTGGAGTTATCATTGTACCAAAGTTGTTGTATTGATACTTTTGGAAGAATATAACAAAAAGAATCCGATTTCAATTTCAAAATTTGTTACTACTCAATCTGAATTCATGGATGCAGTTCGTGCGGAGGTAAAAGATTGGAAACTATAATGGAAGGAAAAATTCCTGTACGTATCACTTGGATGAAAAATGAAAAAGGAATCATAGAATCTGAAGTTTTAATAGGTTTAGACGACGTCTTTAGTGAAGGAATTTCTATATCAAAGAAGATTGAAAAATTCAAAAAAAGATATTACCAATTTCTTAGTGATGTAAAAAAATTAGCAAAGAAAAATAAACAAAAGAAGGCGAGCGACTATTGGAAACTTAGTCGTCTATTAATTGAGTTTAACAGTAAAATTGAGAAGGAATTTTTCATAATAAACTACATTGAAGCAATTTCGAAAGACATGAAAGGATTTCACCTCTCAGTGACTCAAGTTGATAGATTATTTCAGTTTGCAAACTATTTCAAAAAGAGTGAGATTGATGATGCAATATCATATTCGCATTATCGTGAACTAACTGATAAAAGAAACCGACTAGTAGAACTTGATTTATTTGAACGGGAAAAAAAGAAGCTCCTTGAATTAAGCGATAAAGGAAAACTGCCGAGTCATAAACCAGAATATAGGAATTATCTCAACAAGATTACAAGAGGTGACGTAACCGCATGAGCAAGCAAATCAATATATCCAAAGTCAAAGTTTTATTCAATAAAATACTAAGATGTGAGACAGAAGCTGAAGTCATCGAAGTCTTAACTAAAGAGGGCTATTGGAATGATGGTAGAGCTTGGCGCTCATTTGGTGGAATTGATTCTAATTATTCAATTATTGGTGGCCAATCATCAAATCCTGTTGCCGCACTTGGAGAAAAAGAGATAAACTCTGTAGACACTGTACTAGAAAACGCATGTTTAGAGGCAGGAATTGATCCAAGATCTAAAGACGCACCTAAAAACATGCAGCATGCATCAGAAATCTTTTTTGGAATTCCACATGGAGAATTAGAGAATGCTGATAAATCAACTATACAAAAATTAGCAGATAAAATACATCTTTTCTCCTCAGGCAAAAAAGGCTATGACATGTGTGTATCCATTGCAGATCAAGGAACAGGTCAAACGCCCAATAATATGCCAAAAACAATTCTGTCCTTGCCAGGTGTAAAGGAAACTAACAAAACAGGAATTACATTCCAACAAGGAATTTTTAATATGGGTGGTTCAGGTAGTCTTACATTTTGTGGTAACTATGGAATTTCACTAATAATAAGTAAAAGAAATCCAAAGATACTAGATCCTAATCACAATCCGGATGATGAGAAATGGGGCTTTACTGTTACTCGAAAATTTATGCCAAACGGTAGAAAACAAAACCCAAGATATCAATATCTTGCTCCACATGGAGAAGTTCTTAGATTCGAATCAGATTCTATAAACGTACTACCAGGTAAATATCCCACTAAATATTCAAAACCACTAGACTATGGTACTTGCATAAAATTATTTGAATACAAATTGAATGGCCTTAAAACAGCTATTAATTTAGATTTGAATTATGCTCTAAGCAAACTTTTCTTCCGTTTGGCAATACCAATTAGGATTGAAGAACGAAGAGAAGGATTTAATGCAAATTCACCAGAAGCAATTCTTTCTGGTATGGCATACAGACTTCACAGTGACAGAAGCGAAAACTTGGAAAAGACACTGAAGAGTGGTTTGTTAAATGTTGATCAGGTTGGAGAAATGCCAATTGCAGTTTATGTCTTCAAGCATAAAATGAATAGAGAAAAATGGCAAAAAGGTTCAGAAATTTCAGTTATTCTAAACGGTCAAAAACATGCACATTTTCCTAAATCTCTATTCAAACGACAATCTGTAGGACTTTCATGGCTAGCGGATGACTTGATGGTAATTCTTGATGCCACTGAAATTAACAGAATGGCACAGACCAATATTTTTATGAATAATCGAGAGAATGCTCGTGACACTGTAGAGTGGCGAAATATTGAAAAATCACTTGAGAAATTTTTGAGTGAAAACCAAATACTGCAAGATCTAGCAAAAAAAAGACGTGATGAACTATTACTCTCAGAGGTAAATGACGATAAGCTTACTGATGATATTTTTTCAGAACTTTTGACAGACGCAAGTAATCTTCATGATTTCTTTCCTAAAGGAACGAGATTTAAAAAGAAAACAGATTTTGATTGGGTTAAGATACCTGGTAAATTCAAAGGAGAGTTTTATCCAACATTTTTTAGATTAGAAAGTAAGACGAAAAGAATTACAATCAAATGTCCAAAAAATGGATATGTTTATGTTAATTTTGAAACAGATGTTGAAGATGACTATCTAGGTAGAAGTAAACACAAAGGTAAATTCACATGTACTAACAAAAGCATATACCGTCATCTAAGCTTGTTTTCTGGTATTGCAAAATTAAAACTACAAGCACCAAAACATGCAAAGCTTGGACAAAAAATAGAATTTCAAACAAAATTAAGAGACAGTCACACAAAACAAGAATGGAAGAATATAATCACACTTAGGATCGTTGATCCAGAAAAACGAAAGAAGTCACAGCCAAGTAAGCATCATACACCTAAACCACACGATAGAAAGAAAATAAAAAATGGTGGTTGTGGTGAACAAGAAGATACCGGAAAACCAAAAATCATTCTAGTGAGAGATAGCGAACAAGCCTATGAAGATCTTGAAATGGATAAAAACACTGCTGTAATTACCAGGCTTGATCAGAATGATATAACATTCTTTGTCAACGGGGATAATAATTTCTTGGTAAGACAACGCCAAATAGAGAAAAAAGAAAATCCAAAATTTCTAAACGAGATTTTTAGACTTACCTTAGGTTATCAATGCTTTGCACTTTATTTGAAATACAAAGAGAAACAAAAGAATAATCCAGAAGAGGTAGACATTGCAAAAAAAGTTGATGATGCGTCAGAAGGTTTAGCGATGACAATATTTCCTGTAACCACACAACTCTCTCAGATTACACATTCATACACAAATTCAAAAAGTTTGGGAGACTAGATGATGATTAGAAGACTGAGAAAAATAGTGAGTAGAAAGAAGGATAATGCATTGAAAGATGAAGTGTTCACGTATTATACAGCGTTTTATGATCCATCCGCCAAGGAACCACATTGTAATTGTAAAATATGTCCAGGTCCAGAAAACAATTTAGAATTATTAACAATAGATCACAAAAGAAAAAGGACAAAGAAAGATAATCTTAGTGGAACATCTTTATACAAATATCTGAAAGAGAATGATTACCCAGACGGTTATCAAGTATTATGTTTTAACTGTAATTTTGGCAAAGGGCTCTACGGAAGGTGTCCGCATTTATGGAAGGACAATAGAAATGGCAGTTAGTAATTGGATTCTCTATATTGGAGTTTTTCTCTGCGCCACCGGATTTGGTGTAGTTATTGGTGCAATCTTCATTTTTTATTGGGGTATTAAAAAATTGGAAGAATCTAAACAGGGTAATGCTTACACCGAAAATAACTATACAGCTAACATAGATCATTATCATGCAGATGATGGCGGATCTAATAATACAGATAATAGTGAACCATGGAAAACCACAGCAAATCCTAACGGTACATCAAGAGATTATATCTCAAAGGATACTTTGGAGGGAAACCGATGAATGCCTATCTCCCCATTTTAAAAAAGGAGGATGTGAAATGTTAAGTGATAGAGAGAAATTCGTACTACATTTCGCGGCTATGATAACCATCGCAAGGATGGCTGAGATGCCACGTAGTGACAAACTCATTCACAAAATGATAGAGGATGTAAGACGTAATAGATGCCGTTCGATAGCTCCAGAAGACGTACATGAATTACTTGAAGAAATCAATGAAGAATTGGTATCAGGAAAACTCATGCTCAAACACGTGATGGAAGATACAATTTGGAGTATGACAGGAGAACGCCCAAACAAGAATACTAATTGGGATGATATGAAATGAGAGAAAATTGTAACGTTCTAGGCACAAATTTACAAGATCTAACTACAATTTTTGGTTAAAAACTGTAATAGCCTTAGCTGATATGGCTGTGAAGTAATAGTATGAAACAACAAACTTGTTCTCAAATGGGTGGCGACCTAACCGCTAAGTACGTTAGTGCTTTGATGGCTTTTTGTGAATTCATGTATGCAGCGGAGAAATCCGATTTATCTCTGCAACAAAAGAATTCAGAGCCATTTGAACTCTCATTACCTGACGATCCACCACGAAAGGTAAGGCCAACGAGAGGTTTGCCGTTCGACAAGAGTCCACTATACTTTGGTAAGTATATCAGAGTACATGATAGACTTTGTCACAGACTTGTCACCAGTAAGGTGAGAGACAATTGAGTCTCAAAACTTCTCTCTGTATGATTTGCGAAAAGGCTCGCAATGATCACAGTGAAAAACTATGGAAATTGCACGAGTCCCTGCAAAACAATCCGGAACTCAAAACAAGAGATCCAGCTATGGTCAAAAGGCTAATAGAATGGGAAGCAATTCTATGGCCTTCAGCCTGTAGAACTCCAATCGAGGTCATTGAAGGTACCGTAACCCTAGAACAACTAGGCGAAAAATGGGCATCAATGTCAAGAAGCGAACGTGGATATCTATTACGAAGAGTTAACTTCGAAGAATATCTCATGGGACAAACCTCGATGCCAAAATTGTCCTGGGTTCAGCTAGGGATTTGTCAAGTTGCTGAATACAGCGAATATCACAACCCAGAAAATCTTGGTAAATCTTGGACCAAATTTTCAGACGAAGACCAGAAGAAGATCCTTCGAGCCTACAACTGGAACTTCTCTTACATCTACTATGATGTAGAGAAAAATTGTGATGTACTCTATAGTACATTCCTAAACAAGTATCAAGCAACAGAAAAGTTGATTGATCAAGATGACTCTGTCTGCGACAACAGATGGTGCACATGCCGCGAAAAAATAGTACCATGTAGTCAATGTGGTCTATCCATGGGTAAGTCTGAAACGGAACACTCTGATGTTTTGGGTGAAATGTGCCTAAAATGTTTCAGAGAGATGACTGATCAGACACATGAATGGTATGACAAGACACCCACTACAAAGATCCTCAAAGAAGGTGTGAGGATTCGTCAATATCGTGATTCCAAGGGGAAGTTGCATAAGTTGTATGGCAATTTTACTGACGCCCATCATTGTGGTGAGATGCAATGAATAGGTTTGAAGAAAGTAAAATCGCAGAGCATGATGGACGTCTTGATGAGATGACAAGAGAGATTCACGACCTAAGGATAGAAAAAGAAGAACCGGAAAAAGAAATGACAAGGGTAAGGGTAGTTGCCGTAGAATTCAAGAAAGAAAAATACAGATTGGGCGAAGATGAGGTCAACAGAAATCTCTCTGATGGGTTTGTTATACAGAAGGAGTTTCAGACAGAATCTGGCGTCGTGATTTTCATGACAAAATGGGAGAAACCAAAAAAGGTGGATGGGGCGATGAACTAATGGATAATATGGTTGAATATGTAGCCAATCATTTTTTCTATAGTTCACTAAAAAAAAATTCAGGTACAATAGAGGAACTTGCCAAGGAGATTTCTAAAATGGAACAGGATAAAATTTGTGAACTTCTTTGCATACTTGGCGGAATCATTTCCGGACATATTGAATATTCAGAAAAATTATCGCCAGATTTGGAAGCTCTGAATAAGAAATGGGCCTCAAATATGAATAAAATTCCTAAATCAGAAAAGGAGGATTTGAAATAAAATGTCAACTAGATTTACCCAAAATAAGCAAAATGGATTACTAGCGGAAAAAATTGCCAGAGAAGATTTTATTGAACAAGGGTTTAGTATTAAAAAAACCGGTATTGGTAGCGATTTTATTGCATTTAAAAAAACGCCAGGAAAGAAGGAACATCAAATCTACGTTGAAGTAAAATACAACAAGGCGGAACTTTCACCTTTACAAAAAAAGAAAAGATCCGCAATGAAGAAGAGTGGAATAGACTACATAGTGTATAGAGTAACTTCCAAATTTATGGAAAATTACAAAAAAGAGAATGGAATTGAGGATAACATCATTTCATCAATAAATCTTGGAGAGCCATTTACTAATAGATACATAGCATCCAAAAATGAAAATTTTAGAATAATTTTACCCTGGAAATGCCCAAATTGTAAAAGAAACTCAGCCTCAACAATTTCGGAATTAATCAAGAATTTTGGTTTAAGAGCAATGGGAAAAAATGGAACAGTTAGGAATCAATCATGGTGTAGAGAATGCAGATGAATGAGTCTTATTCATATTCACGCCCAACAGATCAACTTTTAGGTTTTGATGACGTAGATAGAAGTTATCGAGTTGATCATATGACGGATGAAGATTGCCCAATTTGCAACAAAAAATTAAAACCTAAAACAGTGTATGATGCAGGCAGGACAGATAGTGTGTGTGCAAACTGTCTCATGTATGTTATTCCTGATCAAATTATCCCTGAAACTGACGATACACCTTCTGAAGCAGCAATATCTCCAGATGAGATACCTATTGCACCACTAACAAAATACGACCCAAACAAAGAAGAATTTGGAGAAAAGATAGACAAATCAGATGAAGATACCAAAGCAAAACAAGAACGCGTTGATAAATTTGGTAGTTCATCTATGATGGGCACGAGAGATGCAAAAGGAAAACCTGTCAAATCTGTTGGAAAAAGAATCGTAAATAAAAAAACTGGCAAACAAATGAGCCTTTATCAACGTCTGGCTGTGTTGGATCGAAGGATCCCAACTAGCAAACATGATCGGGAGTGGGCGTTCTGGCGCAGAACAGTTATGAAAATAATTGAAGAAGTACTTCCAGGTATAGCAAATAAATATGTTAGAGATGATGTTTATACCCTCTTTAAAAAATGTTTAAGAAAAAAATTATTGCATGGTAGAAAATTCACAATTTTCCTAGCTAGTTGTATACAGATAGAAACGAAAAGATCTGGAAAGGATGTTAGTGATTATGAAAAAATTGATGAAAAAATTCAAGGGGATTGGAAAAAAAAAGTTACGCAATATAATCATCTAATTCAAAAGAAATGTATTTTGAGCGAAAACCCTGACACAAATTTGCCACATAGTAGCCCTGAAAAATATGTTGAAGAAATAACAAATGCGGTTTGTACTGCAATGAAAATTGATAACCATGAAGAAATTTCTTCTGCTGCTTCGAAGATCTTGAAGAATGTTGAAGTGCTTGGAAAAAAACCGAAGAACTTGGCAGCAGCTGCTGTTTATCTTTCCTGTAGAGAACATGAATATGAAATTGACATATTCAAAATGGTTAAAATTGTAGAAACATCAAGTGCCACAATTAAGGCGATAGCAAGAGAACTAAATGATAAATTGAGACTAGATATATCCTTATGAAGTTGATATACACGATCACATTTTTAATTGATTTAGTGCCGTGATCAAACAATGAATCGTGCAGCTGAGCTATTCGAAGAATTATCGAAGGAATTGTTATCCAAACTAGGATATCATATTGTGAAAGAAGATTTTGATATGCGTGATGCAGTAGATGCAGAAACTGTTGATTTGTGTGTGGATTTTAAAGATGAGTTATTTTTACAGCCAGCATACTCGCCAAAAGGAATTACTTTTGTTGAATGTAAGGAATCTATAGGTAGCAACCAAAAACCATTAGATGATCTTGAACAAAGCATCAAGCATGCAAACGAAGACGAGTATCATATAAAAAGACTTGATGGGAAAAAAGTAACTGGTGGTTTATTATTGATCAATCAAAAAGCAACTCAGTTTGATAGTGATGTAATAAATAACGCAAAGTCTAAAGGATATTATCTGTGGGACCAAAGCAGAATTTTCTTTTACGCAATGAAGGTGTTTGGTCACAGCGTCCTTGAAAATTGGGTAAGTCAAAACAGGTTAGGAATTGTTCTAAACGAAGAAATTATGAAAAACCAATTTCATCCTGAAATGTTTCACACTACAGTTTTCGTTGGAGTGAGATATGGTGAGCAGTTAGATAATGTTGAAGTGTATTTTTCTTATTATGTTGACTGTCTAAAAAGTCCAACGGAACTAGACAGTCAGCATGATGCATTACACACCGAAAATGTCAAGATAATACTAGATGATGTTTATCATAGACTTGAAGAAGTCAATAAAAAATATTATCCACGTCTTCAAAAAAGTGTAACTATTGAAATCCATTCTCTTTCTGGTTTTACAAAGGATGCAGAAAATAATGTCAAACTTTATTCTAAACATCAAAATGATTGGTCCAACGTTAATGCATTATCACCAAAAGTAGATGAGCATACACTATTCAAGTATGCAACAATTCCATGGGAAGCTGTAATGGATTTTGCATTTTCAAAAAGAACGGGAAGAAATACAAAAAAACGTGATCAGGTTGATGATGAATTACTAAGAATAGAAAAACTATTCACTAAAGAATTTGAGAATGGTGTTAGAGATGGCCACATTAAAGATCCATTTACGGAACATAGTTTTAGAAATAAGAATAATGGTAGTGATACAATAGCTGGTTACAAACCAATACTTGTGGCAGAGTTAACAGAAAAAACACCAATTCATCAACGCTTACTTATCTTTTCTAGAACTAAGTTAAAGGAACCAAAAATTAATGAAATTAAGAATATAATAATGGAAATTAAATCAAAACAAGACTTTCAATATACCTGGATAGGATTAATGTCTGGTTCTGGATTTTCGTGGGAAGCTATTGAATATAACAAATCTTTCAATGAACCAGGAATTGGGTTTGGCCTTGTTGATGCAGTTACTAAGAAACTTTTTGTTAACAAGGAAACTAGTGAAGGTAAAAAACTAAATCAGATGTTTCTTTCTGAATGCATCACTTCCTAGGGGTAATATACTAGTAATTTTAAAATTGTTGAGGTTTTGTGCATGAATTCTGTTCCGATGTTACCAAAAAATGGAGACTTCAATCCTTCTTTACAAAATACTGTAATGGAAGTAAAGAAATTGAAAGAAAAACTAGAGCAAATGTTACGGGATCAAAACCTGCCTGCTGGATCAGCAGGCGTAGAAATAGATGATCTTACCGCAGTTCATAGTGAAACGAATGTTAAACTTGGAAGACTTGACGAGTTAGAAAAGAAAGAACAGTCGATAAAAGAGACTGAAGAAAAATTGGATAAGGCAAGAGAGGCAATAACCAAACACGAGGGAGAGCTAAACTCAGTTAAACAATCAATAGGCGCAGATATAGCAGAACTAAAAGAACAAGACAAAATCATCAAAGAAGCAGAATATCAAAAGAATTACGCTAAAGATGAATATAACAAATTACTAGAAAATGAAAAAAAACTGGAAGAAAATTATGAAAAATTTCAGGAAAGTTCTATAGACGACTCTTTTGTTGATGAGGAAGATGCCCATTATACCAAAGAAAGAGTAGAACAAGGAGAAGAAGACCAGGCAAGGCGTAAGGAAAATCAGTATGATGATTACATAGACGAGGGGCTTGAGAATACTGCAGAAGAAGAAGCTAGAGAAGCAGAAGAAGCTGCATTAGCAAGAGGTGCGACACTAGAAGAACAGCACGACGCGTATGAAACTACAAAAAATGATTTTTACTCGAAATATTCTTTTGGGGGGGAAGACATGAACGTATCCTTTCATACTTATGTCAAAAGTGATCTCGAAGATGGAGAAGAACGAATTAATGCCGCAGAAGAATTGAAAGATAAAGCGAAGGACAATATTACTAAAAGGCGAGCAAAGATTACTGAGTTAGAAGCACAACATGATGAAATAAGCTCTAACCTTGGTCAGGCACAGCAAGACTACGAATCTGCACGCAAAATTGCTGCTAATATGAAGCTGGAACGAGATCAATTAAAACATGATATCATGAATGGTCTAATACCGTTAATAGAAAAAATAAACAAACTTTATGGAAATTTTATTTCTGCTAAAAAATCAAACCAAGTTGTAGAAAAATCAAATAAAGTTAAAAACGAATTAGAAGAATTAAAAAAAGAATTAAGTAACACAGAAGACCAAGTTGATGAACACAAAGAGTTAGTACAACATGGAAAAATCAAAAGACTAGCAATTAAAATAAGTAATATTGATCAAATGCTTTATGATTTAACTATTAGGCATGACAAAATTTTGGAAACTCTTAATGAGACAGATGATAGAAACACATCTGGACTTAATCTTGAAGAACATGTCTCAATGCAATTAAACTTGACACAACTAGTTGAAGAACGTAAACGTGTGCGCTCGTTTTTTATACAACGTTTTAACATTCCTGAAATAAAACTTGTAAAAAATTCTGAAAAACAAAGATTAAATCTTGAAGTTGATCTTGCTATTTTGCGTCAGAAGAAAAAACTAATCAGCGCATACTTGAAAAGCGAGGAAGCTTATTACACTTTTCAACAAGACCCTAAAAAATATGAAGAAGACGTGATGCGCAACCAGGCTCTGATTATCCAAAAACGACCGCCAGATATTGACCGCTTACCGCCAGATGCATTACAATACATGACAAGTACTGATGTTGAACCTCCTACGATTCAACCTGATCCTGTTCTTGTGCAAGAATTCAGCTGGATATCTACACTTGAAACAGAATTTATAAAACTTGTAGCAAACGTTTTCAAAGACGTTAACAATTGGTGGACTGAATTAGTTCCTAGTCATGTAAGAAAGAATGCTAGACTACGTAATGACAGAAGTAAAGATTTTTCGGAATGGGATAAAACTCAGGATTTTAAACTGCTTGGCAAACTGAATTTTAATGCTATTACACAAATTTTCACTGATCCAAAATGTTGGAAGTACTTTTCTGATATTTTCCCGAAGCCAGCAGAATTTCAACAAGATTGGTTAATATCTATCAGATCAAAATTAATCGATACCGCCTACTGTAGAACACGTGTTAACCATAGTCATCGATTGGATGATATGAGTCATGAAATGCTCAAAGGACATTATGGCTTTTTCATAAAATGCATGGATGATTTTAAAAAAAAGAAACGTCTAGTTTAATCAACTGTGTAATTTAGGCATAAATTTACAAGATTTAACTATATTTTTCGGTTACAAACTGTAAAAGCCTTAGCTGATATGGCTGGCAAGTAATAGTATGGAAATAAGAAAAGAAAACGAAAAGGCTGGCGAACCTACCGCCGTAATCAACCACGAAAAGTGGTTTTTTGATAATGTTAGAAATAACGAAGAGGAAACCTGGTTCCAGGATTATCATCGCAAAGTCAGAACAATAGAGGTTGCCGCATGACACAAAATGATAATTTAGTTCAAAAGTGTGCAAGTTGCGGTACGCGTAATTTTGTCACAGATAATGAAACAGGTGAGATATTTTGTAAAAGATGTGGGTATGTAATCCCTGAACAAGATAACGAAATTAATTCAATTCCATATAATGTAGAGGAATGTAAAACTGGATCACCAACCTCCCTTGCAAAACATGACATGGGATTATCAACAGTCATTGGCTCAACAAAAACAGACGCCACGGGAAAACCACTCTCAACATCCATGAAAAATCATGTAAAAAAATTAAAACTCCATGATGGTAGAAGTTTAGGTAATTCATCTGATCGAAGTCTAAAAATTGCATTTAATTTTCTTTGGAGATTAAAGGACAAGCTTACACTTTCTAACATTGTTGTAGATGATGCGGCATATATTTACAGAAAAGTAGTTGAAAAAAACCTGGTCAGAGGAAGATCAGTCACTGGTATGATGTCCGCAGCAACATATGCAGCGTGTCGCAAGAATGGAATACCAAGAAATCTTAAGGATTTTGCACAGGTTGGAAATGTAAAACGAAAAGATGTTGCAAGATGCTATAGAATTCTTCTAAGGGAATTAGATCTACGAATGCCAGTTACGGATTCTATTCAATGCATACCACGCATTGCAAGTGGAATTGGAATTTTAGAAAAAACAAAACAAGCTGCAATTAAAATTTTAAAGATAGTATATGAAAATGGAATGGCAGCCGGAAAAGATCCTATGGGGCTTGCCGCAGCTGCATTATACTATGCATGTTTAGAAAATGGTGAAAATGTAACACAAAGAGTAATTTCAAAGTCATCAAATGTAACAGAGGTTACAATCAGAAATCAGTATCATGGATTAAAAAAAATGCACATCAAGAAACATTCCGAGGGGAAACAAAAATGAGTCTCTTAAAAAAAATGGATTCAGTGATGTTCAAAATTTTTCAAATTATGAATAAAATTAGCAAGTTTTCAAATCAACTAGCAGAATTTAGTTCATCTCCAGATTATGATAAGAAAAAAACAAAAAGAAAAGACAAACACAAAAAACATCTTGATAAACTTGAGCAAAAGAAAAAAAGACTTCAGATAGAGATTGACAACATTAAGAAAAAGAGAGGTAGTAAAAAAGAAAAGAAAAAACTGCGAAAGAAAACCTCTACCGAGTCAGAAATTTTAGGCGGTTTCGACTACAAGCGCATAGGCGACGGAATGTTGAATCAGACTGGGCATAACGATGAGGTGTAAAAACTGTCTTCTGGTAATTAGTCACCCAAGCAAAAAATCAAAGATCATACAGATTTGTGGTTTGTGTAGACGGTTTTACGATAGGAATTTTTGGAGATAAGACTATGGTCATCGTATTCATTGTTATTATTATTTTTTTATTTGGAGTGTTTATTTTGCTATTACCGTATATTTTAGTTGCAGCGGCAATTGGCATTCCAATTTATGTTACACACCGTATCATCAAACAACATAGAAAGAAGGCTGCGGCAGCAATATGGGAAGCACAAAGGGCAAGGCGTCTTACTCCATCTCAGAGATATAGAGAGAGGCTGTTAAGACACAGGCTTAGAAAATTTAATCTTTCAGAGTTTTATGCAGAGTTAGTTTTTGGGCCAAGATGGAGAATTAAGCTGCGTAAAAAACACATAGAATCTAACCATGGATTCTTTTTTGACATAATAGCAATTAAGACAAAACTTCTCTTCGATCTTGGTTACAGAAAGAAAATACTTCAGGGCTACACAAGACTTGCAATACAATCCATGTCCCTGGTTGACAATGTAATACTAATGATAGATTCTGTATTCAATGAAGATCCAGAAATTGTTAGAATATATAAAAAATTTATGAATGAAAACAAGTATCACAAATACTACTACGAAAATCAATGGGAGTACTTTAAAGCACACAAGAAAACAGAGTTTGATCCAAATTCTGAAAACATATTTGATAAAACAGAAGCCTACAAGATTTTGGGTTTGGACATAAGTGCAACGATTGAACAAGTGAAGAAAAAGTATCGGGAGCTTGCACTAAGATTGCATCCTGATAAAAACATGGCAAACAAAACTCAAGCCGAACAAAAGTTTGTGAAGATTAACCTAGCATATGAAACTATTATGGCGGCAGCATGACTAGAATATTTACAAAATTCAACCAAAATTTTTGGTTACAAACTGTAAAAGCCTTAGCTGATATGGCTGGCAAGTAATAGTATGGAAACACAAGTTGACTCTAGAAAAAAATCTGCGCTTGAAACAGTTATTGATGTTATCTTAGGCTTTATGATTTTTGTTCCAGTTAATTATTTGGTTTTACCACTCTTTGTAGATCAAATAGCAGGGTACGATATAGTTGGAATGTTAACAATATCAGCAATCTTCACTTCAATTTCGTTAGTAAGAAAATATGCAATTAGAAGATGGTTTGAAAATCATAGGCTAGTACTTTCTGAGAAAAAAATTTGGATTATCAATAACATAAACCCTAAGCGATTCGTTCGTAATCTGTTAGAAAAATTAGGAGGGCTAAAAAATTGATCTCCTGGTTTAAGAAAATTTTTGGAATAAAACCAAAATTATTCAGACATGGTGATCTGTTAATTAGGAAAGTTTCTTCAATACCTAAAACTGCTATACTTACATCTACTAATATCATCGCAGAGGGTGAGCTTACAGGACATAATCATCAGATTGTGGGTTCCCATCAAGTTTTTGAAACACTTGACAAGCAACTGTATTTTCAAGCCGAGGATCACGTTCTAATCAAACACCCAGATCATAATACGCTAGATATACCTGCAGGTCAGTATATTATTGAACGCCAGAGAAGATACAATCCATTCGAAAATCTCCAGGAAGAGGTATTGGACTAGTGTTTTGGAAAATTTCTTTGGTTCTAGTTTTACTACTAATTACCAACTCATTTGCTATGCAAAATAATGCAGAAGCAAGGGGTGCTGACGAACCATGTTCATACTTGAATCCAAGTGCCTTCAAAAAGGATGCGGCAGGTAACTGTGTTCGTATTACACCCGTTGGTGTAAATACTAGCGAACCATGCTCGTATCTCAAACCAGAAAAATATCAGCGTGATCCCAATACTGGGTTATGCCATAAAGTAACTCCATCACCACAACCACAACCCGTTACACCAGCTGCAGCAATGCCAAATTCCCCAAGCAATGGCGGATCGAATTATTATCTGGGAGTAAATGATTTACACGCTTCATCTCAACAAGTTAATTGTGGAGCAGGTACTGTACTAAGAAATAATGTTTGTGTAGTTGGAATAAACGATGTATCTCTGACGCCTGATTACACAATCTACATCTCTAATGTAATACTTTTGTGTATATGCGGTGCCGTAGGCTTCATTATTTACAAACTCGGACTTTACTTTCATAACAGGTGGGACAGGACTCACAATTCGAGGATTGACAGAGATATTATAGAATTAACAACCGATGGCCGTACACAACGTAGTACTACAATAGCAAATCCGAATACAATGACGGTAACGGCAGAGGTAGCAAAAAGAATACGAGAGTATGAAAACGACTTTGAACAGACGGGACAATCAGATCCCGAATATTTTCTAGTAAAATGGAATGCAGAATTTATTGATTCATCAAAGCGAGGTAATGAGATCTATGCTAACAGTACTATAATTCCTGGAAGAACACTGAAACTAGTAAAATATCGTGACCCATCAACAGGCCAATTGTATCTTGTCCATGTACCAGATGGAATCAATGATCCAGATGATGGGGTGGGCTGGACGCTTGGTCTGTCAGGTGATGATTATCGTGGAATGGGTGATGAAGCATGAAATCTCATACCCGTCTTACAAAAAAACTCGATAAAAAAAGAGTCATAATTTGTCTACTAGTGTTTTTTACACTTATGCCTATTTTCAGCTATCTGCATGAAGCCGGACATGCACTGGTTTGTATTGCTGATGGGAACGAAGCCGAAATTAGTGTCGACATTCTAAGTGGCGGCCTAACTTTATGTCATGGAGAGGTTAGCAATCTATTTGCATACAAGATCTCTGGAGGTCTACTTGCAGGAATTGTTGGTACAACTATAGGTCTAGCGTTATTTGTTAAGAAACCTTTTGCTGGATATTCACTCGAATCTACTCGTTACAATTCATGGGAAATTGATGGAAAAGTAGAGCGCATAGAATCTAGGAAGCGACGATATCTTGACATAATATGGAAGGCTCCATTTATTGCTCTTACAACTATTGGTATAGGACATCTAGTCAATGCAGCGATTGAAACGTTTGCAGACTCGTACTTTACACATGGTGCTGAATGGGGTTTCTTTTTAGGAGCAGTTGAGTTTGTTACATTTATCACTCTTCTACTAATTTTTGATAGAAAAACGGTGCGACAAGATAGACGAGAAATGGAAGGGCGAGGGCGGACTGTGAGCATCAGACTTTTGTTCGGATTGAGCTGTATAATTGTAGGTAGTGGGTTAATAGTACTAGGTCTACTTCGGGGTGTGGAATTTGCCAGATGATTTTAGCTATTGGTGCAGGAGGAGAAGATAAGAAATGACATATCCATTTGATGGTTCATCTGAAAATCCATGCCAGAAATGTGGGTTGCCTATGACTACTGAAGAGATTCAGGAAAATACCAATGAAGAACCTAGATGTAGAAAATGTACTGCAATGCAACAACGATTACAAGATTTTCGTGATCATCTGGATGACGATAATTATTTTATGCCAGACGGTTGTGCAGAAGTTGGCCCGGGCGGAGTACCATATTGGGAATGGTATGCTTACCGTGTTATATGTGACTTTGAAGATGCACCTGCAATGATAGAGGATCTAAAACAAATGGAAAAGGATAATCTTTCACCAGAAGATTATCGTAAAATTATTTGGCTTTTAACAGATGCACTACTCTACTACAAATATTCAGAGGAAGCCTTTGAGTTACCAAGATGATCAAATGAACCGGAGAAAGAAATGACATATCCGTTTGATTATATCGCCAGAATAAAGGCTACAAAAAAACTTGCAAGGGAAAAGAACGTGCCGGTCTGGTTGATTCCTTTTGCAAACTCGGTTGGATTAATACTGCTAACGGCTGTCTATCTGGGAGTTTATACATTGGTAGTATTGGTGGATATGGAAAAAAACATGGATTATGTTCCAGCTTGGTGGAAGATGTTGGTTGTCCATGCAGATTGGATTCCGTTAATTTATTTTGCCGTGATAAGCCTGACAATGCTTGACAAGGTGTTAATTACAATCATAATAATCCAATCAGCAATAACAAAAAGTATTTTTAAAATCATACAGAAAACTGATCATAAAATTTGGCGTAAGACAGGGAAAGATTCGTATATCGCAAACAAGATTTGGTGGCTACAACAGAAATGGGTAGGACTTGACAAAAGAATTAGGGTGATGATAATCATACAGTTTCTAATAGCGTTTATCAGTTGGAGATACTTCTTTTGATGGGAATTAAATCATGCAGGGGAATCTGCAAAAAATTGCGAGGTCGTGGTGGAACGTATAGCTTCCAGGCACGAATTTACAAGATTTAACCACTTTTTTCGGTTACAAACTGTAAAAGCCTTAGCTGGCATGGTTGGCAAGTAATAGTATGGAAACAAGAAAAGAAACCAACCAACTGGAGACTGGCGCATTAAACGCAATGCAGCTAGAAGCAGCAGCTTCACCAGCTTCAGGACCTGTTCTGGTAGTTGCAGGACCAGGAACAGGCAAAACTCGTGTAATTGTTGAGAGGATTAAACATCTTGTAAATAATAATATTAAACCATCAGAAATTCTTTGTCTAACTTTTAGTGAAAAGGCAACGCTAGAAATGCAAGAAAGATTAGAAAAAGAGATAGACACAACTAGCATGCAAATTAAAACATATCATTCATTTGCATACGAAATTTTAGATCAAACTGTATTAGAATCAGGCATAGGAATTAGCGGAGGCGTTGTTTCTAGAGTCAGTGAATTAGTTTGGGCAATGAACAACATTGATAGTTTTGGCTTTAAGAATATTGAGATTGGAAACGATCCTTATCGAATTATAGAATCAATGGTAGATGGAATTTCAACTTTTAAGAATGAACTTGTAACACCTAAAGAACTTCAAAAATTTCTTGATAACAAATTCAAGGATGAAAAAACAATTGAGGACCCTGAAAAACTAACTACACTAAATCAGCTTCAAGATTTCCAAAGAATGTATGCTAAGGTTCAACAATTCCTTACGGAAAATAGGCTAGTTGACCTAGATGACATGGTAATGTTAGTAGCAGAATTATTCAAAAGAAAGAATGAAATTTTAACAAAATATCAGAAAAAATTCAAGTATATTTTAGTTGATGAGTTTCAGGATACAAACTTTGCACAATTTGAATTGGTTAGATTGTTAGCACCAAATGGTAATATCACCGCAGTTGGTGATGAAGACCAAAGCATTTACAGATTTCAAGGTGCATACACCTCTATCTTTGAAAATTTTCGAGAAACTTACAAAGGAAAACTAAAAGAAGTCATTCTAGAACAAAACTATCGAAGTCCAAAAAATGTAATAAAACTAGCAACACAATTGCTTGAAAAATCACCAAACCGAACTAAAAAAATTCTTACTACAGAAAATGAAGATGGCTCTAAGATAACTGTAGCAAGATGTGCTCATGACATGGCTGAAGTTGAATGGGTTAGGAAAAAAATCCAGGAATTATTAGGAACTGATCTTAAACGAAGAGATGGTACAACAAGACCACTAATACCTAAAGATATTACAATATTAACCAGAACAAAAAGAGACGGGAAAAAGTTTGCATTAACACTAAACGCTCATGGAATTTCAGCATCATTTGTTGGCGATGCCCAACTCTTCACAACTTCAGTTGGAAGAGATTTAATCGCATATTTGGAAATTGCCAGTAATTCAGCAAATGCAGGAACCGCCATTAATCGGATCCTAAAGAGCCATGGAATAAGCGATGTCAACATAGCCAGAATAAACAGAATGGCTAGAAATGAGGCTAGAAAATGCTCATATTCTGACTATCTATACGATATCATCACCAAGGGAAAATTTACTAATTTTGACCAGGCAGAGGAAATTTCTGAGATTGGAGTTATGCTATCTAAACTTGCAAACCTAAGTCATGAAAATTCGGTAGGCCAAACTGTTCATAAAATAATGATGAATCTAACCGATTTATACAAAAAATTAACACGAGATGATTCACAAGAAAGTAAGAAGAAGAGACGTATCTTAAACGAACTTCATCACCTTGCAAATGAATTTGAGATTCAAAACAAGCGTGGAAAACTCTCAGAGTTTGTGCAGTACTTACAGCTATTGGGTGGTTTTGATATTGAGATACAGGAAGGATTTGAAATACCGGATACAGTTAGAGTATCAACCATACATCAAAGTAAAGGACGAGAGTTTCCTATTGTGTTTATTGCTGATGTAGCGCAACGAAAGTTTCCTGGTGACTATAGAGCAAAGAAATTCTATGTTCCAGATGAGCTTGCTAAAGGTTTTGGTGTATCAGCAGAAAAACGAGAATTTTACCTGGAAGAAGAGAAACGATTATTCTATGTTGCAATAAACAGAGCACAAAACCATCTGTTCATATCATATTCTAAAAAATATTTAGAAAAATCTAGACTGTACAGTCCATCTGACTTTTTAGCAAAGGATCTTAATTTTGAAAATAATCCATTAATTAAGATAGAAGATGTAGATTCAGAATATTCAGAACCCGTCACAAAGAATTATGACAAAAATGAACTTCTAATATCAGAAGCACAAAAACTAGCAATAAAAAACATAGACGAATTGCAGATTAAGAGTGCAATCAAAAAATTAATTGATCTAGGAAAGATTGCTCACTTTGAGAAGAATAAAAATCTAGATGGCTTTGATCATAAAGATTTGTTAAATGTAACGCCATCAGTACAGATAGACTCTGAACTAAAGGAAGAAAAAATACCTCTAGTTGATAAAGAATCATTAAGACTGTCAGCATCACAATTTAAAATTTATCAGAACTGTCCTAAAATGTACAAGTATAGTTATGTTCTTAAGGTTCCTGAACTATCAACTACACCACAAACATTAGGAGATACAATACACAAGGTCTTTCAAAATTTATCAATAAAACAGATGGAAGGAAAAACAATTTCAAAACAAATTGCACTTGAATTACTAGAAAAATATTGGGATTCAGCTGCGTATGACAAGGACTCGAAGGAAAACGAGGACAAAAGAAAGGCAAAATTAATGATTAACAACTTTTTCAAGTGGACTGCTACCAACACAAACAAAGTTGTTGGTGTTGAGGTTTCATTCAAGTTCAAGCTAGGTGGAACTATAATTCGAGGAATGATAGATAGAATAGAGAAAGATTCACAAGGAAATTACTATGTAGTTGATTACAAGACTGGAATTTGCTACGAATCTGACAACAGCGTTGCAGAAAATGTTCAGATGAATATCTATGCAATGGCCATAGAATCAATGTTCAAGAAATTACCACTAAAAACGACTCTGTTTTACGTACGAGAGGACAAATTGGTCCATTATCACATCCTAAACAGACAACTAATTGATGACTATCGAAGCAAATTAGAAAATATTGTAGATGACATTATCGCTGAAAAGTTTGAAGCAGATCCCGCAAAAGGATTTTGGACTTGCAAGTTTTGTCCCTTTAAGAACATCTGTGATGACGCTGCGGTGAATTAGTGATGACTCGAAAAAACAGATCAGGTTTACCTAAATCCATGCCTATTCTAATCCGTAGGTGGATAACTTGAAAAGATCATATTATTCTGCAAACTATCAAAAATTCATTCAGGATGCTCCTGAACAAATTCTTGGCGAATTATTAGTAAATGATCCTTATTCTACTCTAGAAACACAAAAAAATGCCTGGAGACAACAGGTGGAAATTTTACAAAAAGAATTAATGAATATTCCAATAGACAGAATACTCTTTGAATACACTATCCCTAGAATGGGAAGACGAGTAGACAATGTATTGTTCTACAAAGGAGTTGTTTACGTATTAGAGTTCAAAGTTGGAGAAGACACTTACAAAAGTGCAGATCGAAAGCAAGCAGAAGGATATGCTCTAGATTTAAAATATTTTCAAGAAGGTTCAAGAAATTGTAAACTTATTCCAATCTTAATTTCTACTGAGGCTCCAGATTATCAAAACAGAATTGAAATTATCGATGATGTTTGTAAACCTCTTCATGCAAATGCTACTAATTTACATGATGTAATATTACAGGCTGCAAAAGAATTTACTGAGCCTGATATTGATAGCATATCTTGGGAAAACTCTGCGTATAATCCTACCCCCACTATTATTGAAGCAGGCCAGGCATTGTATGCTGATCATAATGTAGAAGAAATAACAAGACATGATTCAGTTGGGAATACTTTTGCTCAAACCAGTCATGCTATTGACAAAATTATTACTGAATCAAAAAAAGAGTCAAAGAAGAGTATCATATTTCTTACGGGAATCCCTGGAAGTGGCAAAACACTAGTGGGATTAGATGTAGCAAGTAAATATCAAAATGTAAAAGATAAAGAGAATGCAGTGTACATCTGTGGTACATCTGCTTTAATTCAAGTTATACAAGAAGCGCTTGTAATTGATAGAGTTTCAAGACTACAAGGAACGGATAATGAAGTGACAAAAGAAGAAGCCAGAAGAAGTGTAGGTGTTTTATTTCAGATTATATTACATTATAGAACATCAGTACTCACAGAACAGGGACCACCACATGAGAGGATAGTTGTTTTTGATGAAGCACAAAGAATGTGGGATCAAAATGAAGCTGATAAAAATGTTAGAAAATTAGGTTTGCCACCAATGGGAAAATCTGAACCTGACCTTTTGATTGGGCATATGGATAAACTAGAAGACTGGGCCGTCATTCTTTGTCTATTAGGAGGAGGTCAAGAAATTCACAAAGGGGAAGATGGATTGATTGAATGGCTAAAATCAATAAGAACTAAGTTTCCACATTGGAATGTCTATGTACCTCCTGAGATTAGGACTAAAGAATACCTTGGAAATGTTTCTGCAGACAATGCATTAGATATTGTGAATAAAACATTCATCAATGAATTACATCTTAAGATATCTACTCGTTCATTTAAAGCAGAGAATTTTTCAAAACTGATTAACCATTTGTTAGATAGAGAAACATCTCAAGCAAAAGAAATTGTCAGAGAATTTAATAAAAAAGATGATAAAGAAAAATATCATTTACTTGTGACCCGTGACATACAAACTGCTAAAGATTGGGTAAAAAAGAAGACTCGAGGTAATGAGAGATGTGGAATGTTTACTACAGGAATCAGTCATAGATTATGGCCGGAGGGGATTGTGAAAAGAGGTCAAAGAGAATTCAATACCATAGGTTGGTGGTTAGATTCTGAAGATTATATTGATTCATCATTTGCATTAGAAATCCCGTGTACAGAATTTTTTGCCCAAGGTCTGGAACTTGATTGGTCCATTATTGGGTGGGATGCATGTTTTAGACCAAATAATTCCGATTGGGATTATATGAGATTTGTAAGAAAAGAATGGAAAAATATTGAAAAAGAAGTAGATAGAAAACATCTCAAAAATGCATTCCGTGTTTTATTGACTAGAGCTCGTCAAGGAATGATAATCTTTGTTCCAAAAGGAGATCCGAATGATAAAACTAGACTACCTGAATTCTATGATGGCATATACAATTATCTTAAAGAAATTGGAATTGAAGACATACAATAGTTCATTCAAATTTATCTACAATGTTCATTAAGATGTAAAATGCGACTAGTAACAAAAGAAGATAATATTTCAACATTGATAGAGCGTGGGAAAAAAATGCTATCTTCTGACAAGTATCTGTTTGTAACTACCATAGATATGATTGATCAGTTAGAGATGAGTTTAGAAACATTTTGTAAAAAAATTGATCAGAAAACCATGATTAGCGGGCATAAAGAAAAAACGTTAAAGCTATTACAGGATACTGAGGGCGTTTTTCCAGTAGGCGTTTCTAGATTCGAATTAGTAATTTTGGGAATAAAAAAAGAGTTAATCGAAAAAGAGGAATTAGAAAAATTTGTAAATGTTGATGAAGAATTACTTCCAATAATTCAGGTCATAAATAGTTTAGATGGTTCAGAAATTCTACCACAAGGAAATAAAGAAGAACTTGATTGGTTTATCGATAAAATTCATGGAAAGAAAATTGAATACACAGATCACTACGCAGTGTCCTTTACTGAAAGTCCCTTGGCGAACGCCGAGGCAAATAATTCATTAGAGGAGCTCTCATGGGGCAAAGCAACATGGGAACCTAAGATTGAGAGGTTTAGACCATCGGCAATGGTGTATGAAACTGTTGCTTGGCACCTGGTTGAAGGTGGTAAGTTTGATATGGCAGAAAACTTTCATAAACTTGCAATTGGGTTAGACCCCGAATATTATTTTGCGATGGAACAGTTAGCCCAACTCTATCTAACAGAAAAGCGGCCTGCAAAGGTATTACCTTTGCTTGAAAAAGCAATTGAGATTAATCCAAAATTCTCGTATCTGAAATTGGTGTTAGGATATTATTACATAGCTACTCGTAAATTTGATCACGCGTTATTAGAATTTGAAAAAATTGATCTAGAACTACCTTTTCCAGATATGGAGAAAGTAAGTATCATCCTAATGAAATCCAAAGCTAAACTGCTCATGGGAGATCTTGATGCTGCATTATCTTATTGTATAGAAGCAAGTACACTATGTTCACCTGATAAACCAATAAACGATACAGAAAATAGTCTATACTTTGCTTGGTCTGAAATTCTAAAAAGAAAAGGAGATTATCAA
>JACASX010000005.1 GCA_013390745.1 Marine Group I thaumarchaeote
CTTGAGATGGTTCTACCTTTTGTGATTCAGTTTTTTCCTCTTCTTTTTCTATTGATTCTTCTTCACCCTCATATTTTGACACTAAAACATAGCCCTCGTCAGTTTTTGTCATTCGAACTCTGATTTTTCTAGGTGGATGTTTTATGCCTCTGGCCCAAAGTAAGTGGCTTACATCTTCTTCAATCTTAACTTGTTCTGTCTTCAAATGATGTCTAGCAAATTCCTTGATCACGTTTACTGCTCTTTTAGCGCGCTGATTATTAGGAGAAAGTAATACTTTTCCTAGATTGACTGTATAAACACGTTCAACATCCTGAGACATCTAACCCACTTCCACATCAGTCTGTCTCCAAGCTCTACGTTTAGGATTAGTTCTTACTGTTTTGTTGGTTCTAAGAATAACCCATGCTGGAACCGGTGATGTTTCTTTTTGTTTTTTTAATAGGCGTATCTTCCTACCTGAATGCTTACGTGCTCCCATAAAATTTCAGGCATGATAAGCTCTTTTTAAATTAAACTAAAATAATGATGTAGATCTTAAAGCAGATTTTTCTCAGAAAGCAGAACATTGATCTGTTTTAGCATTCTTGCAGAGGCCCCCCAAATATTGTATTTTTCAAATGTAAATGTGTGCATTTCTTTTATTGAACGATGTTCTGGAAGATTGTCCTCAGCCATGGTCTTCAAAAATGATACAAGTGGTATGTGCAATATAGATTCCACTTCAGAACTTACTTTCAGAGAAGGAATGTTCTCTAAAATAGCTACAAATGGTGTGATCTTATACTTTGAATTTAATGTAATCACATTATCTAACTGACCTACAACCTGTTCCTTCGGCACCTCGAGACATAATTCCTCTTTTGTTTCACGAATTGCGGTTTCTAGTAGGTCTTTATCTTTTGCACACCATTTGCCACCCGGAAATGCTATCTCACCAGCATGTACTTTCAAAGTTTTTGCTTTTTCTGTCATGAGAATTGTAGGTTCTTTTCCATAAATAATAACCAAAACTGAAGCAAGCTCATTTTCATCTAATTCAGAAAGTGATGTAGGATTAATTTCACTGGTTAAGGCAGAACGTATTTGTTCAATGTCCATATCATAAGAGAAGCAACATGTGTTATTGATTTATCGATCAAAGGTTTTAATCATGTATAATCAAAAACCACCTATGACTGTTAGGTATGAGATAAACCCACCTAAAATTTCTAGTGATGGACAAGACGTTAGAAATGTTCTATTCGAAAGGATTGAAACTATAAGTTCTGTATGTAATGGAATTCATCTTACTGATTCTGTACTAGGAATTCCAAGAGTATCCCCATTTGAAATTGCAAAACAAATACGGGAATCAGATAAAAACATCAAACTGACCTGTAGTTTAAGAGTCAGGGACAAAAATCTAAATGACATTGAAAAAATCGTACAAGAGTCAATTGGTACAGTTGATGGCATACTTGTATTGATGGGTGACAAATCAGATACAATGTCAAACAATGATAATCTAATTCCAAGCCAAGTTGTTAAGACTCTAAACGATAATGGGTTAGGTAAAAAGCTCGAACTGTTTCTTTCAATTCCAAGTAATCCTAACTTTGTAAAAATTCAAAAAAAAATTGATGCCAAGCCTGCAGGATTTTTTACGCAAGTAATTCATTCAAAGGACCAAATAGAAAAAATTGTTGTCGGTCTAAAACCTAATGGCTTTAAGATTATCCCGTGCTTGCTTCTTCCATCACAAAATAATTTAAAATCTGCAGAATTTCTCAAAATTGATTGGTCAAATTACAAAGAAAACATTAGTGGATTTATCAACGAAATACATAGTATAACTGATGATATTCTCATTACTTCGCCAAATGATTTTAAAAGGGCGTACGAAACAATCTCAAAGTTAGCAATTTGATCTCGTCATATACATTTGGAATTTATCCACGCTCAGAGGAATTAATTGAAGCGACTAGAAAGAATACAGAAAATCTTTCTTCACTCTTTCAAAAGGAAACTGAGGAATATATCACCACACAAACAAATGCAAACCTTGGTTTTGTTTCAGATCCCTTGCTAAAGTGGGATGATATCTTTAGACCGTTTTCAAATTTATCAGAAGTTACCCCTACCGCATTAAACAGAATTTATGAAATGAATACGTTTTATCGCGTATTATCTTTTGATGGATCTGCTTTCACTGATGGTGGTAATACGGTTAAATCTAACTTAGATTCATCACTGCCAAAAAACAAAACTGTTGCTATCCCAGAACCATTTACTTTTGCTGAACTACATACTAGTAATGAGTTCAAAAGAAAGGAAGACTTTGTGATAAATCTTGCAAAAATGCTAAGAGCCGAAATAGATTCTTTAGTTGAATCAGGCTTTGAAGTAATCCAACTTTTAGCGCCATCAATTGCATACAACAAGGAAGTTGACTTTGGAGTTGTTTCTGATGCGCTAAAGATAATCACTGATGGATTAAATGCAAAGACAATTCTTCACACATATTTTGGAGATGTCTCAACAAAGATTGAAAGTCTTTTGGACCTGCCTGTTTCTGGCTTGGGATTTGACATAACTACAACGCCAGCAAGTTCGATAGAAAAACACAGTTTTTCAGACAAAATACTTACTGTGGGCATAATCAATTCTTTCAATACTGCAATTGAAAAACCCCAAGAATGCATCAAACAAATTGATGAGATTAATGCAAAAACAAAGCCAAAAGAATCCTATGTAAGTAATAATTTTGATTTGGAATACGTACCAAAGGAATTTGCGATGAATAAAATATCCGTCCTTGGAGAAATTGCAAGAGGTGCAAAAGATGTCTAAGCTGTTCCCAACACAGGAAATTGGCAGTTTGAAAAAACCCGCTGATATGCTAAAAAAGGTAAAGGATCCAAATGTTTCAGCTGAGGAAAAAATTAAAGCAAGAAATGATGCCGCGCTTTTGAATATCAAGACACTTGAGGATATTGGGCTTGACATTGTTTATGATGGCGAAGTACGTCGTGTAGAAATGTATGAGGAACCAGTAAGATATGTAGATGGCTTTGAATTTGCTGGTAGAGTTCGCTCATGGGATAACAAATACTACAACAAGGCAAGAGTAGTAGGACCTGTAGCCTTTAAACAAAACTTTCATGCGGAAGAATTCAACTTTGTAAAAGATAATTCTAACAGAGAACTTAAGGTTCCAATTACTGGTGCATATACATTAGCAGACTGGTCATATGATGAACACTACAAATCAAAGGATGAACTTGTACTAGCACTAGCAAAGAACGTTGTCAGACCATTAGTGAAAGATCTGGTAGGATTGGGCGCAAAAATTATTCAGATTGATGAGCCAGCTGCAACAACACATCCAGCGGAAATGGATATTTTCAGAGAGTCAATCAATGAATCTGTAAAGGGAATAGATGCAAAGTTTGTAGTTCATGCGTGCTTTTCTGGTAACGATTACAAGGCATTAGCACCACAGATGCCGGAAATTAAGGCGGAACAATACACATTGGAATTTGCAAATCGTGATACATGGAACACAGGACTTGATGATGACGCAAGAAAAGGATTTCAGGTCTTGAAACTATTCAAGGAACATGGATTCGAAGGTGAGATTGGAATTGGAGTCTCGGACGTTCATGTAAATGAAATAGAATCCCCTGAGCTCATAAGGGACAGGATATTGTATTCAGCAAAAGCACTGGGTGATCCTACAAAGGTGTACGTCAACCCTGACTGTGGTCTGCGTACAAGAACAAGGGAAGTTTCCTTTGACAAAATTAGATCAATTGTTAAGGGAGCCGAACTTGCTAGGAAAGAAATAGAATAATTTTTAAAAAATTCTAGCGTAATCCCCATCTGGTCATAACCTTGTCTTCAATTTTCTTAAAGACTACTCCATCAACCAGTATGCCAATTCCCATTATTACTAGCATTATTGCTATGACCTGAGATACATCGTTAAGCTGACGACCAACATTAAGAAGGAAACCAAGACCTAGGAATGAGAATAAGAGTTCTGCACCGATTACGCCTCTCCAGGCAAATGCCCAACCCTGCTTGAATCCAGATATGATAAATGGAAATGCTGCGGGAATTAATATGGAAGTGATAAGTTGACCTTCTTTCGCACCCATGTTTCGTGCAGCTTCAATATAGGAAGGATTGATGTTCTTCACACCAGTGTAAGTATTGATGGTTACAGCAAATATTGCACCAATAACTACGACAAAGATAATTCCAGTGTCTGTAAGACCAAACCAAAGAATAGCAAGTGGTACCCAGGCTATGGATGGAATTGACTGTAGTCCAAGAACCAAAGAACCAATTGTCTGATTAACAGTTTCGACTCTTGCCATGAAAATTCCAAGTACCAAACCACCAGCAATAGCTATTGATAGACCTATAATCAGTCTCAATAAGCTTGTTCCAATTCCATAAAACAGACTTGCATCAGCAACGCCATACGCTAGGTCTTCTACAACATCTACTGGCGATGGAAAAATATTGTCTGGCCAAATATCAGCACTGTCAAGACCCTGCCATACTATAATTATCATTGCGTAAAAGCCAATTTTTTTCGCAAGTGTACTTGATTTCATTTTTCCAACCTACTTTTTTACCTCAGGTCGTAATTCTGCCAAAATCTTTTGCTGATACGGCAAAAGATTTTCGTCTTCTGATATCCTAGGACGTTTATAATCAATCTTGAATTCCTTCTTAATCCTTCCAGGTCTGTGAGTAAACACCAGGACACGTGTGCCCAACATAACAGCCTCGGCAACATTATGAGTCACAAAAATTATGGTTTTCTTTGTCTTCTGCCAGATTAACTGCATTTCTACTAGTAGAAGATCTCTAGTCTGCGCATCAAGTGCTGCAAATGGCTCATCCATAAGTAATACATCAGGCTCCATTACCAAAGCCCTTGCTATAGCAACACGTTGCTTCATTCCAGTAGAAAGTTGGTAAGTGTAAGAAGTTGCAAATTGAGTAAGCTGCATCATGTCTAGATATCTATGTGAAATCTGATTTCGTTTTTCCTTTGGTATACCAGCTATCTTGAGTCCATATTCCACATTATCTTGAACATTCAGCCAAGGAAACAAAGCACCTTCTTGAAACACCATTATTCTATCAGGTCCAGTGTTGTTCAGTGGCTGATTATCAAGTAAAATTTCACCATCATCTGGTTTTTCTAACCCTGCTGCAATTCTTAGAAAAGTAGTTTTCCCACAGCCTGAAGGGCCAACAATGCATACAAACTCACCATCCTCAACATTTAGATCAATTCCATCCAACGTCTTTAGTGGTTTTCCGTCATGCGTGAAATATTTTTCAATATTTCTAGATTCTAGTTTACCCATTTAGCTGTTTCACCATTGCGTTCGGATTTAAATCCGTTTCATAAAAAATTCCATCTAAATTGTAACCAGTTCTTCCAAGATATCCTAATGCATCAGCACGCTCTGCAAAGGTTAACACAGAATTTTTAATTGGATCAGATGTAATTATTAAATTTGAAAATGACTCATCAATAATTTTTGTTGGTAGTGATTTTCCCATGTATTTTTTCAAAAAGCTTTCGAAGATGGATTTTGTCTGATCTGGATTTGAATTAATCCATGATACAGTTTCCTCGTGTGATTTTAACCAATTTTGAATAATTTCAGGGTTGTTTTCAAGATAGTCTGTCCTCGCTATTAGTAGTACTGAGGCAAATTGTTCATTTGGCCACAACTTTTCTTCATTGAATAATCTAACGCCATCAAGTTCTTGCACCAACATTGTGGCCCAAGGCTCTGGTATCCACGCTCCATCAATATCGCCTTTTGCAAATAAAGTATAGATGTCAGGGTTTGAAATATTCAAAACAAACACTGTCCCACCTTTTTCAATTGGTTTTAGATCATTTGATGCAAGATAATATCTAAGAGACACATCTTGACTGTTGCTAATTTGTGGTGAGGCAATGCGTTTCCCATCAAAGTTTTCAATTGACTCCAAGCCAGAATTTGGTTGTACAATAAAACTTGCGCCGCCACTGGCTGCTCCGGCTAAAATCCTGATGTCTTTTCCGTGAGATTTTAAGAACCCATTGATAGTTGGGCCAGGTCCAACATAAGCTACATCAATAGAACGAGCAAAGATAGATTCTATAACTTGTGGTCCGCTATCAAAAAGTTTAATTTCGATTTGAATCTGTTCTCCAATTCCATTTTCAAAAATGCCATTTTCTAATCCAACTATGGGCACTGCATGACTGATGCTAGGAAAAAATGCAACTCTAATTTTGCTCTGACTTGACTGATCCAAGCTACCACCTATTGTAGCAATTACAGCTATCGCTATTATTGACACAATTCCGAGTGTAACTGCCGTTGAAATTTTCATAAAACAGCGTTATAATTCGGGGATAAATAGTGATCGGATTTTAGCTCCAGCTATTACAAAACAATCTAAAATATTCAGAACAAAGAGATAAATGCAAAACATGTAACTCATTTGCCTTATGAAACAAAAGGCAATACTTGCATTTTCAGGCGGATTGGATACTTCTGTTGTAGTAAAATATCTGCAGGAAAAACACAACATGGATGTTGTTACAGTTACAGTTGATGTTGGGCAGGAAGATGACTACAAAAAAATTTCAGCGAAGGCAAAAAAACTCGGAGTAAAAAAACATTACAACATTGATGCAAAAAAAGAATTTGTTACTGATTATATCTTTCCTGCAATCAAAGCTAATGCACTATACCAAAAAAAATATTGCTTAGCTACTGCGCTTGCTCGACCATTAATTGCTCGGAAAGTATTAGATATTGCAAAAAAAGAAAAAGTTACCTCACTTGCACATGGATGTTCAGGCAAAGGTAATGATCAAGTAAGGTTTGACTTGACCTTCCATGCAGGTTCCAACCTACCAATAATTGCACCAATAAGGGATCTTAATTTAGACAGGACAGAGGAATTAAAATTTGCAAAAAAACATGGAATTGAGATCGAAAATGTCGCAAAAAAGTTTAGTATTGATCAGAACTTATGGGGTCGTGCAATTGAGGGTGGAGTTTTAGAGAATCCTAATAATGAACCTCCTGACGATGCCTTCATCTGGGTAAAAACAAAAAATCTTCCTAACAAACCAATGTATCTAACGATAAAGTTTGAAAAAGGAATTCCTGTAGCGGTGAATGGAAAATCTATGAATCCTATAAAAATAATCGACTACATTAACAAAAAGGCAGGTTCCTGTGGGGTTGGTATTATTGATCATATTGAAGATCGTGTAGTTGGAATAAAATCACGTGAGGTCTATGAAACCCCTGCTGCTGCCTGTTTGATCGAAGCACATTCTGACTTGGAAAAGATGGTACATACTAAACATGAAACAAAATTCAAGTCGCTAGTGGATGATGAGTGGTCTTGGTTGGTGTACTCTGGTCTTTGGGAGGATCCATTAAAAAACGATCTTGACATGTTTATACAAGAAACACAAAAACGAGTATCTGGAACTGTAAAACTGAAGTTATACAAGGGAAGTCTTAGGGTAGTTGGTCGCGAATCAAAGTATTCATTATACAGTCATAAAATTGCAACTTATGGAAAAGGCTCAAAGTTTGACCAAAAATTGGCAAAAGGTTTTGTAGAATTATGGGGAATGCAGTCAACAGAAGCTAATAAATTACAAAAGAAAAAGTGAAAAAAATTATGAAATGCCCAGAATGTGATGCGGATCTAAATATCCCTGAAGATGCTGCTGTTGGCGAGATTGTTTCCTGTAGCGATTGCGGAGCAGACTATGAAATTTCAAAGAAAGATGGTTCTACGGTTGAAATCAAGGAAGCGGAAACAGTAGGCGAAGATTGGGGAGAATAATTGTCAAAAATTTGCATAGTATTTGACCGATTAAGAACGGAAGAGAAGATGCTTCAGAAAGAGGCGGCAGAACTTGGGCATGATACCTCTCTTATTGATGCTAAAACCACACAAATCAACACATCTAGTCAAATACAAGATTTTGACTTTGGGGATATAGTCTTAGAACGCTGTGTTAGTTACTATAGGGGATTGTACTTTACTGCGTGTCTAGAATTTTTAGACATTCCTGTCATCAACGAGTTTAATGTTTCTACCATTTGTGGTAACAAGCTATTAACATCAATGCTGTTAAAAAAGAATAACATCCCAACACCAAAAACATACTTTTCTTTTTCTGGTGACGCAGCACGAGAAAATCTTGATAAGATTGGTTACCCTGTAGTAATAAAACCAATTATTGGAAGTTGGGGTAGGAACGTTATACCTCTTAAGGACAAGGACACAGCAGATGCAATCATTGAACAACGAGAAATTACTGATGGTCCTTTGGATAGAATTTTCTATCTTCAAGAGATGATAGACCGACCTCCAAGAGACATTAGAGTAATTACAATTGGAGATAAGGCAGTTGCTGCAATGTATAGAAAATCTTCAGGCGATTTCAAGACAAATATTGCACTAGGTGCAGAGCCTGAAATTTGTGACATAACAAATGAAATAGAAGACTTGTGTGCAAAAGCCTCAAAGGCTGTTGGTGGGGGAATTCTTGGAGTTGACTTGATGGAAGACAAAGAAAAGGGGCTAGTTGTACATGAAGTGAATAATACTGTAGAGTTTAAGGGTCTAGTCAAAGTCGCAAACGTAAACATCCCAAAAGAAATGATTGAGTTCGTACGAAACTCGATTAGAAAGTAAACCGTTAATAATAATAAATTATATCAAATCCGAATGATGTTACAATGAAAGTTGGAATAGTAGGTGCGTCTGGATATGTTGGCGGCGAAGTAGTCCGTCTACTGTTAAGTCACCCTGAAGTTGAAGTCTCTATGGTTACATCAACGAAACATGTTGGGGAATATCTGCATAGAATACACCCAAGCCTAAAGAGTTTTACAGAATTAACATTTTCGGAACTTAATTATGACAAAATGTCAGATAACTGTGATTTAGTTTTCACTGCAGTACCACATGGAACCGCAACCGAGATTGTAAAGGCATTTTATGATAGGGGAATGAAAATTATTGATCTTAGTGCAGATTATAGATTACACAATGCTGATGACTATACAAAATGGTATGGTTGGGAACATCCACATCCTGATTACTTGTCAAAATCCATATTTGGTATTCCAGAACTTCACAGAGATAAAATCAAAAATGCACAGTTAGTTTCTTGTCCAGGATGTATGGCAGTAACATCTACGCTTGCGTTGTATCCACTGATCAAAAATGATCTTATTGACACAGAACACATAGTTGTTGACTCAAAAATTGGTTCGTCTGGTGCTGGTGCTGGAGGTACATCTGGTACACAACATGCAATGAGAGCTGGAGTAATTCGACCTTACAAGCCTGCAAAACACCGTCATACGGGTGAAATTGAACAGGAACTTAGTGAGATTGCTGGAAAAAAAATCAAAGTTTCAATGAGCCCACATGCAGTAGATGTAGTTCGAGGAATTCTTTGTACGAATCACACATTCTTGAAAAAGAAAGTTGACGAAAAGGAAATTTGGAAAATTTATCGTGCTGAATTTGGCGAGGAACCATTCATCAGGCTAATACGTGACAAAAATGGCTTGTATAAGTTTCCTGACCCAAAGTTTGTAGTTGGTTCGAACTTTTGTGATATTGGATTCGAGCTTGATGAGGATAACAACCGATTGATTGCACTTTCTGCGTCTGACAACTTGATGAGAGGTGCGGCAGGATCCGCTGTTCAAAACATGAACATAATGTCAGGCTTTGATGAGAAGCAAGGAATTATGTATTCCCCACTCACACCAGTATAACAAATGATCACAATCAAAATTGGAGGGAGTGTAGTTAATGACTTACATCCCTCTGTCGTAGCGGACATAAAAAAAGTAGTAGAGCAAGAGGAAGTAATTCTAGTTCATGGTGGGGGAAAGGAGGTTACCAAAGTAACGAAGCAGCTAGGCAAGGAACCAAGGTTCGTTGTTTCCCCTGGTGGTGTAAAGAGTAGGTATACCGACTTGGAAACTGCAGAAATTTTTACCATGGTTATGTCTGGAAGGATCAATAAAACAATTGTAAGGATGTTACAAAAAAATGGAATCAATGCAGTGGGTTTGTCTGGAATTGATGGAAAAATAATTCAGGCCGACAGAAAGAAAAAGCTCATAATTATGAATGAAAAAGGGCGAAAACAAGTGATTGATGGAGGATATACAGGTAAAATTACCCACGTTAACGCATCTCTGATAAAATCCATTCTTGAACAAGGTTACACGCCAGTCATTTCTCCAATAGCAATTAGCGAGGAATCTGACTTTCTCAATGTAGATGGCGATAGAGCAGCTGCTAATATTGCAGGACAAGTAAAGACTGACAAGGTTTTATTCCTAACAAATGTTGATGGGCTGTTAATGGATGAGAAACTAGTGGATACTTTAACGCTAGCGAAAGCAAAAGAAATTTTGCCGCAAATTGGATTTGGCATGGAAAAAAAGATACTTGCTGCAACTGAAGCGCTTGAGATGGGAGTAACGGAAGCAATAATTGCAAATGGTCAAAGGGAAAACCCCATATCGTCTGCAATTGCACATAATCATTGTACGGTAATCAAAAATGAGTGAGGATCAATATTTAGGAAATCTTTACCAGAGATTTCCTGTAACCATAGAAAAGGGACTAGGCTCTCATGTATGGGATACCGATAACAACGAGTACATTGATTGCATGGGAGGATATGGAGTTGCACTGGTTGGTCATAGAAATGAGCGTGTTGTAAACGCGATTAAATCTCAAATTGACAAAGTGATTACTGTTCACAGCTCTTTTTACAATAAGACTAGGGAGGAGTTTTTACAGACTTTGATTAGCGCTGCACCATCAGGACTTTCTCAGGTTCACCTCAACAATAGTGGGGCTGAGTCTGTAGAGGCTGCTATAAAATTCGCGAGGAAATTCACTGGCAAAAAGAAAATGGTCGCAATGAAAGGTTCCTATCATGGAAAATCCATGGGTGCCTTATCACTAACCTTCAATCCAAAATATAGGGAGCCATTCCAACCTCTTGTTGAAAAGGTATCATTTTCACCGTATGGAGATGTGAATGCGTTACAAGATGTTGTTGATAAGGATACAGCATTTGTAATCTTGGAACCTATTCAAGGGGAAAGTGGAATTCGTGTACCACCTGAAGGATTTTTACAAGAAGTTAGAAAGATATGTGATGAAAATGATAGCCTGCTAATATTTGACGAAATTCAATCTGGATTGGGTAGAACTGGACGTATGTGGGCATCAGAACATTGGAAAACAGTTCCGGATATAATGTGTCTTGCCAAAGGAATTGCTGGCGGAGTTCCCATGGGTGTTACGTTAGTAAGACCAGATATACTATCTGTAATGAAAAAAGGAGAACACTCATCAACATTTGGAGGAAACCCGTTAGCGTGCGCTGCAGGAACTGCTACACTTCATGCACTAACACAAGATGGTTTGATTGAAAACGCAAAAAGTATTGGAGAAAAATTCTCGAATGGTTTGGAAGAGCTCAAATCAAAGCATCCAATCATTAGAGAAGTTAGAGGCAAAGGGCTAATGATTGGCGTTGAATTGAAATTTGAAGTAAAGGACATCTTAATGGAAGGAATCAAAAACGGATTACTGCTCTTGTACTCTGGCAGAAACATCCTAAGATTTCTTCCTCCGTTGGTCATTTCCGAGGAGGATATTGTAAAAACACTACAAATACTAGATAAATTACTCACAAACGAGGAGAATAGAAGAAATGCATAAGGACAAAGTAGACGAACATATTTTGGAATTTTTGCGTAAGGATTCCAGAGAGTCTTTTGTTGAAATTGGGAAAAAACTGAAACTTTCAGAATCGGCTATCAGACATAGAGTAAAAAATATGGTTGATAACGGAGCGATAACTAAATTCACGATTGAGGAAGGAGGTGGTCAACCAGAGGCGCTCGTTCTGGTATCAGCTGATTCATCAATTGATACATCAAAGGTTTCTTTAAAACTCACAAAACTCAACGGGATAAAAAAAATCTATGAAATTACTGGCCAGTATGATATCTGTGTAATCATTCAGGCACCAACTATAAGCGAGATTAACGCATGTATTGATAATTTGCGAAAAATTAGTGGTGTAACTGACACCAACACTGTAATAATTCTTAAAACTATATCATAAACGACAATCGTCATATTTTTGTAAATGCTAACTAATTTAGGATCAATTGGTTTCTAAAACGACGATCTTAGTACGATTATCTTTATATTAATGATTTTATACACCGAATTCAGCAATGAATGATCCGAATTACTATGCAGAGGAATATAACTCCCTTGGGAAGGAACCTAAGAAAATAAGAATTTTAGATTCTACACTAAGGGAGGGAGAACAACATCCGGGCGTTTCATTTACTGTTAAACAAAGAATTCAGATTGCCTGGGAACTTGATTACTTTGGTGTTGATCAGATTGAGATATCACCAATTATTTCTAATGATCACGCTGAAGCAACTAAAACAATTATCAAGCAGGGATTACGAGCGGACATTGTAGCACATGGAAGAGCACTGAAGGATGACATTGATATTTCATTGAAGTGTGATGCGTCTTGGGTTGCAGCATATCTCGGAATATCTGATATTCATCTAAAAGATAAGCTCCGAATATCAAGAGAGCAAGCGCTAGATAGAGCAGTTCAAACTGTAGAATACGCAAAATCACATGGATTGAAAATTAGGTTTACTGTTGAAGATGGAAGTAGGGCGGATCCACAATTTCTGATCAATGTCTGTAAGGCAATAGAAGATGCAGGGGTGGACAGGATTAGTCTTCCTGACACTGTTGGAATCTTAAGACCTATAGGAATGTATAATTTCGTTAAGAGTGTCCGTTCTGAAATCAAAACACCACTTGATGCACATGTTCATAATGATATTGGTTTTGCATTGGCTAATGCGTTTGCTGCATGTGACGCCGGAGCTGATCAAATTCATACAACAATCGATGGTATTGGAGAAAGGACGGGGATACCATCTCTTGCAGAGACTGCAGTAGCACTTACCTATTTGTACAAATCACCAAATGATTTCAGGCTTGACATGCTAGCTGATCTTTCAAGACTAATTGAACAATACACAGACATTAGACCTTACGATTCAAAACCAATAGTTGGCTCTTCAGCCTACAAGCATAAGGCTGGCACACATCTTGCTGCGGTTTTACGTAACCCAGCTGCATATGAACCAATTAATCCAAGAATGGTAGGAAACAGACGAAGAATTGTATTTGGCGAATTAGCTGGTAAGACTGGTGCAGAATATCTAATGTCACTCTTAGGTATGAAAAAAGATACAGAAAATGCAAAAAATATTGCTGCAGGTTTGAAGAATATTAGAATGGGTGATCTGATTGATATACCACTTGAAGATGAAATGGAAAGAAAGATAATTAGTGACAAAAAATGAAGGAGGTACAGAAATGACTAATTGCCCTGAATGTGATGCAGGAATAACAATTCCTGAGGATGCGGTTGATGGTGAGATTGTAACCTGCGCTGAATGTGGAGCAAGCTTCGAACTGGCTAAGGGTTCTGATGGATTTGAGCTAAAACCGGCCCAAACTGTTGGAGAGGACTGGGGGCAGTGACCGATAAAATCACAGTTCTTTATGATACAATCCGTCTCGAAGAAAAACTGTTGATCAAAGCCGCAGAAAGGCATGATATCAATATTGAGATGGTTGATTGTAAGCAACTGTTTGTAGATTTGAACAAAAATACACAAGAATTTGAGACTGTTTTACAGCGCTGTGTAAGCTATTATCGGAATATTCACTCTACTGCAACACTTGAGGGTCTTGGGGCTAGGGTAATCAACTGCCTAAACACTGGACTTCTTGCTGGAAACAAGCTTTTCACACATATGTTACTGCAAAAGGCAGGAATTCCCACGCCTGAAGCTACGATAGCTTTTTCGAAGGAAGCTGCTATGGAATCGCTTGAAAAAAGTGGATATCCGAAGATTATCAAACCAACGGTTGGTAGCTGGGGTAGAATGGTATCAAAACTAAATGACAGGGATTCAGCTGAAGGTATTATTGAATCAAGAGAATCGATGCATCCAGCGTATCAGATGTACTTCTTAGAGGAATTTGTACAAAGACCACCTAGGGATATACGCGCAATAGTGATAGGCGATACTGTTGCAGGTGCAATTTACCGAGTTTCTAATGATACTAATTGGAAAACAAATACACACTTGGGTGGATCAGCAGAAGCATGTAAAGTTTCAAACGAGTTAGAAGATATTTGCATAAAAGCTAAAAACACGGTTCAAGGAGAAATTGTAGGTGTTGATCTAATGGAAAGCAACGACAAGGGATTAGTAGTTCATGAGATTAATAATACAACTGAATTTCGAAACGTTGTAAAAGTAACAGGCGTTGACATTCCAACGCAAATGCTGGACTATCTAAAAAATTCAAGTAGGTAAAAATGGAACAACATTTTACTGTTACAACAAGGTTCTACGTAAAAACATTGGAGAAAGCATTAAAGTTTTACACGCCATCTTTGCGTGAAAAAAATCTGGCCGATTTTCTTGCTGACAAATGTGATGATTTAGGTTTCAGGGATATACATACAGATGATGTGGGAAATATTATTGCGACAAAAGGTTCTGGTTCACCTAAAATTCTTTTATGTGGACATATGGATACTGTACCTGGAAGAATTAGGGTAAGAAAGGAAGGTGATTATCTTTTTGGAAGGGGTTCATCAGATGCAAAGGGTCCACTCCTCGCGATGTTATTTGCTGCTGCAAGTGCGCAAGAAAAAACTGGCACGGTAATATTTGTAGGTGCAGTGGATGAGGAAGGAAATGCTACTGGAATTAAAAGTTTGACTAGTGACAAACCTGATGTAGATTATGCAATTTTTGGTGAGCCCAGTGGAACAAAACAGATTACCATTGGATACAAAGGACGTATTGCCATTAACCTAAAAATTAACGTTGAGGATAGTGCACATGCTAGTGCACCTTGGCTGGCAAAAAATGCAATTCATGAATCATCATTATTTGTTAATGAAATTAAGAATGTTTTAGAATCTGGACAGGAAGACAAAAAGAAAGGCATGATGTTGACTGCCACCTTAACGGAAATAAAAGGTGGTCTAAGTCATAATGTTACACCCAGAGAGTGTGATTCAACCTTGGATATTAGAATCCCAGTTGGCACTAGTTGTAAATCTGTTGAAGAAAAAATTTCCAAAGCAGTACAGGAAATTTCTAAAAAGCAGCAAGTAGAGGCATTTTATTCCATTATAGATGAAACTGAACCATTTGAGGCAGAACACAATTCTCCTCTTGTAAGGGCGCTCACTCTAGGAATTTTAGACATAGAAAAGAATAGGCCTACGTTGATTAGAAAAACAGGTACAGGCGACATGAATGTTATAGGCAACAAACTAAGCATACCGGTTGTAACGTATGGTCCAGGTGACCCTCATGCTGCACATACAATTGATGAAAAAATCTCCATTGATGAATACCTTCGAGGAATAGAGGTTCTGAAAAGAACCATACAGCATTTAAAACGACTGCATGATAAAATCAAGTAATGCTGTGGTTTGTAGGACTAGGTATATCTGGCACTCGATCAATTCCAATTGAAGTTGTAAAAATCATTCAGGAAGCAGATTTTGTATATCTAGAAGCATTCACAAGTCCAATTTCCAAGCAACATGAAGACGAAATTAAAAACATGGTTAATGGAAGTTTCAAAATTGCAAAAAGATGGTTGGTTGAGGATGGACAAGAGATACTCAAGACGTCAAAAAGTTCTACTGTTGTCTTATTATCATACGGAGATCCATACGTGGCAACAACGCACATAGAACTTAGGACTAGGGCAAAACTAGAAAATATTGAAACAAACACGATTCATTCTGCTTCAGCAATAACATCAATGGTAGGTGAAGCTGGATTGCAATTCTACAAAGTTGGGAGAATGGTAACTATAATGAATGAAAAAAAGTCTACAATAACTCCTTACACTGCTATTTTCAAGAATTTAACACAGGGTCTTCATTCTATAATATTATTAGAATACAATCATGATGAAAACTATTTTCTTGACCCAAAGGATGCAATTTCAAACCTACTGGATGTTGAAAAGGAACAAAAAAGAAATGTTCTAAACAATGATACGTTTGCTATAATTGCTTCAAGAATTGGATTTGAAACACAAAAAATTATCTCTGGAAAATTCAGTAATCTGCTTAAAGTTGACTTTGGCGAACCGCCACACAGTATAATTATTACAGGAAAATTACATTTTACAGAATCAGATGCAATTAACGTGCTGACAGAATGCTTAGATAAACCATCAGATAATTCAACTAGAATTAAAAGTACTTCAGTGCAAATGATTGAAAAATATGTGCCAATGGTTAGGAAAGCATTAGAAGAAATTAGACCACTGTATAATGACTCGAAGGAATTCCAAGAAGTTTTTGAGAATGCAGAATTATACATTAACGACGCAGAAAATTTCCTAAAACAAGGAAAGGATGAAAATGCAGTTTTGAGTATTGGTTATGCAGACGGTCTGGTTGATGCGTTAAGAATTGCAAAGGGTATAGACCCAAAAATGTAATTTAACGATGCGTTAAAAAGTGAAGAAATAATGATGAACTACCATTGGATTTAAAAAAATCACCAACAAAAAAAATTGTATTAGCTGGAGGAGTTTTTGATATAATTCATCCAGGACATATACATACACTTAATGCAGCAAAAGCTTTAGGCGATGTGTTGGTAGTTGCAATTGCTACTGACAAAACTGCTCAAAAGATGAAAAAGAGACCACCATTACATAATCAAGAATTAAGACGTGAACTAGTAAGCTGCTTATCTATGGTTGACAGGACCATTGTTGGTCATGAAGATGATATTTTTGAGACGGTAAGAGCGATAAAACCAGACATCATTGTGTTAGGATATGATCAAGTTCATCAGGAACAATTCATAGCTGATGGATGTAAACGGATCAATCTTGATGTTGAGATAGTAAGGCTGCAATCTCCAGTACCTCATCTATCAAGCTCAGAGATCGAAAAAAAATACGGAAAGGATATTCATGGTCTGTAGTTTACTATGATTTAAGAATCGATTTTAATCGTAACTTTAGAGCCAGTTTTCAACCTAGCAATTTTACGTAAGTTATTTTTTGATACCAATTCAATTACTGAATTATCGTGATGTGTTCTTTCAAGACGTATTAATTCACATTTGATAGAATCATTCAGTGTAGCATGAAAACATTTTACCCAACCATATGTTCTTTTCCCATCAGAAAATGGATCTATGATTATATCATCAAGATCATCTAACTGTTGAATGATTTGAGTAGCCTGCAACTGATTTAATTTTATATTTAGCGTACCCGGAAAAGGAATGTAGCCAATCTTTACTTTGAATTGTTTAGTGTAGCCATTTAATGACATGTAATAAGCTCCCTCACCAAGCCCTGAAATTACTGAACCATTTAATTCTAGGTGCGAAGGAGACGAGTCTAAACTACAACCCAAAATTGAATGAAGTTTAACAAGCTCAGAGTACCCCTTCTGGGTAATTTTAACAGAAAGTTGTCGTCCAGTCATTACCCTATCAATGAACCCACCATTTTCTAACTCCAAAATGTGCTTTGAGGCAGCCTGTTGAGATTTTTTTATGCTTCTCCCAAGGGACGATGTAGTAATCTGAACAAAGCTATGCCTAGCACCTTTCGATAATAACTCTGCTAAGGTGATAATATGTTGAATTTTAAGATCAGGCATTAATTAACTAATGCCAAGCTCCGTAAATGTTTTTAGAGTAATACCATCACTATTTGATAAATTTGCAATTCTATGACCTATAATATATTCAATTCCAGATTGTTTAGCGCCATCTAACAGCCGTTGAGTTATTATCCCATCTAAAATCAGATACTTCATTCCAGACTGTGTGGATAATTTTTCAACCAGCTCACTAATGGGAACTTTGAATAATTGATTGTTATCAGAATCGAGCCCTATAGCTTCCAGTGTTTCGTTTAGGTCTTGATACACTTTGCTTGTAGCCTCTGCTAATGGCTTATCAGCTTCACTTACTTCTTTCGGTTCGGCGGTTTGTTGTTTTATATCATCTGTTACAACCTTTAGAATATCTGCAACACGCTGAGGGGTTAGTTCTTCCACTTCAACACCTTCATCTGCACGAAGCTCAAGATCAATGTTAACAACTGACTTTAACTCTTTGAGAATAAATCCTCCAGCCCTGTCACCGTCTAAAAATGCTACCACTTTATCTTTTTTTGCACAAAGGTCTTTGATAGTTTCATCAATCTTTGCACCCTCGATAGCTAAAGCATTATCATAACCCGCTCTCAATAAATTTAAGATGTCTGCTCTACCCTCAACAAGAATTACCCATGATGAATCAAAAACTCCTGTACTGCATGGAAGCTTGTTTGGTCCATATGTAGTAATTTTGCCTGCAGAACCCTCATGAACATCTTTTAGCATGGTATCTCCTTCACTAACAGATTTGGTAGACCATTTCTGTTTGATCTCCTTCGCTCTGCGTACAATGTCTTCCTTTTTTGAGGCCCGGACATCATCAATAGAGTCAAGATTAAACTTAGAGTCAAATGGACCGACCTTGTCTATACTTTCAATTGCAGCTGCAATTAACGCACAAGTATCAACATCAGTACTCATTGGAAGTAATACGGTACCGGAAGTAGTGTTTTCAGTAGCTTTGGTGTCTACTTCAATTCTACCAACCTTAGAAACACGCTGAAGCTCATTCAGATTCATCTCAGGGCCTAAGAGACCCTCAGTTTGACCGAATACAGCCCCTACAATGTCTGCTCGCTCAACCAGACCGTCGACTTCAAACGATAATTTAACGTGGTATTTGACGATGCCTGTGTATGGCAAATTATTTTCATCTCCTTAATATTCAATAAGCATGAAGTTTCAAATCATGGTTATAAGTGCTTGTGGCAAAAAATTAGTTTTTAGTAATAAAATAAAATAAAAATTAAAAAAATAATTATTCAGTAGTAAACGATGAACCACATGAGCAACTTTTTGTTACATTTGGGTTATTGATTTTGAAACCCGAACCCATTAGACTTTCAATATAGTCAACGTTTGCACCTTTTAGGTGATCCTGACTCATTGAATCTACTAGCACTTTGACACCATTTTCTTCAATAGTTAGATCATCTTCTTCTGCTGCTTTCTCGAAACCCATTCCGTAAGAAAGTCCAGAACAACCACCACCTTGAACATAAATTCTAAGAAATTGTGGGCTGTCTTTTTCTTCAGACATGAATTCATTGATTTTCTCAGCAGCTTTTGCAGTGATGGTAATCAATTTTCCTGATTGTGTTTGAGGTTGTGGTGATTCAACAACTACTTCTTGAGGTTTTGAGGATTCATGAGATTCTCCATGAGATTCTCCATGAGATTCTCCACATCCACATGAATGATCAGCAGATGTTTCGTGACTTTGTTCTGTAGTCATATACTAAACTTTCTTTGGTTCAAATTATAATAACCTTTTCATACAAAGTATACATTAAATGATTGTAATTGATTAGGTGAAGCTATTTTTTAGACTTGTTTACAAAATCTAACATTCTTTTTTCTCGTTCTGGATCTGAGAAACAGTTTCGCCATGCAAGCAACTCCACACCAAGACCTGTATCAAGATCTGCATTTCGTCCTTTATTGATAGCAATCTTTGACATATGAACAGCAAGAGTAGAGTTTGCAGCAATTGTTTTTGCCATCTTTACAGCTTCATCCATTAAAGCAGATTGTTCAAAAACATGATTGACAAGACCGATTTCTTTTGCGCTGCTAGCGTTAATCGCTTTTCCAGTAAAAACAAGTTCCTTGGCTTTTGCAATTCCTACTATTCTCATCAATCTTTGTGTTCCACCCCAGCCGGGTGGTATTCCGATTGTTACTTCTGGCTGACCAATTTTTGCATTATCAGATGCAAGTCTTATATCACAAGACATAGCAAGCTCACAACCGCCACCTAGTGCGAAACCGTTAACAGCTGCAATAGTTGGTTTTGTTATATTTTCAACAGTAGCTGTAAGTTCTTGACCAAGTTTTGCATAGCGTTCAGATTCTTCTGGAGATATTTTTGACATATATTCAATATCAGCGCCAGCAGAAAATGCCTTATCACCCTCGCCAGTTAAAATAATTACTTTTACGTTATCGTCTTTCTCTAGTTGCTTAAATGTAGAAATTATCTCCTTGGCAACATCAATATTCATGGCATTTAGTTTTTGAGGACGGTTAATCTTAACAGTGCAAATCCCATCATCAATTTGAGTAGTAATATTAGTCATATAGAAAATCCTTCTCTGATAAAATTAAATGTTATCAATCTCGGGCAGAACCCCATTGGGCTAATGCAGATGCAGCAGCCACCCATGTTCTTAAATCATCATAAACTGGTATACCTCTTTTTTCAACTAATTTAGCCATTTTTTGGGTATATGGACCGCCATTGGCCCCAACTAACAATGGCTTTGTTCTTTTCTTAGAAAAGTTAGAAAGGTAATCAACTATTGTTTCTTCAAGGGGGTCATCCTGAAAAACAAACCATGGCATGGCAATATCTACATTCTTTTCATCATAAAATTGCTGAATAACATATCTATAGTCATCTGCAGTCGCACCACCACCTACATCCGCTGGATTACCATTATGAATAGGAACAGTTGGAGGAAAACGAGCCTTCATTTTTTTGATAAGTCGTGGGGACATCTTTCCTATCGTAAGACCGAATCTGTCTAAATGATCAATTCCACCAATCATAGGACCAGCACCATTACTGCACATAGCAACTTTGTTACCCTTTGCAGATGGCTGCCAAGCCAAAGCCTTTGCCACTCCGACAAGTTCTTGATAACTATCTACAGAAATAATTCCAGCCTGCTTAAACGCACCCATGATAATAGCATTTGAACCACCTAGAGAACCTGTATGAGATGCAGCTTGTTTTGCACCAGCAGCACTTCGTCCACTTTTCCAAATCACTATAGGTTTCTTTTTTTCTTTCATAACACGCTTTGCAGTATTGATAAACTTCCTACCATCACCAAATCCTTCCACATAAAGACAAATGACTTTAGTTTGAGGATCACTTCCCGCATACAAAATCATATCTGCTTCGTCTACATCTGACCTATTTCCATAACTAATCATCTTTGAAAGGCCAAAAGAATCAGCACTCTCCAACATACTAATTCCCATCGTTCCACTTTGAGAGAAGAATGCAACATTGCCAAGTCTTGCGCGAACCATCCTCGCTTGACCTTGAAATGCACAGTCAAGACGATTTGCGGCGTTAAACATTCCAATGCAGTTTGGACCGATAACTCGTATCTTATGCTTTAATGAAAGATTTTTTACTTCAGCTTCCATTGCAGCCCTGTCACCACCAAGCTCTTTACCACCGCCTGAAACAATTACAACATTATGAATTCCTTTCTTTGCGCATTCTTTCATAAGAGGACCGCAATATGCAAGATCAATACAAACAACAACCAGATCAACTCTTGCCTTGATTGCTTCCAATGATGGATAACATTTGATTCCAAGAATTTTCTTTTGCTTAGGATTAATTGGATATACCTTACCCTTGTAATCTTGTTTTCCAAGAGCATCTAATACAGAGTTACCAATCTTTCCTGGTGTTGCAGATGCACCTACTAATGCAACAGACTTCGGAGTAAAGAATTTCTCCATAGATTTTATGTTTGGTTTAGCACGTGAGATTGAATTCTTTTTAATTTCTTTGTTGAGAATGATTTTTGCATCTACCACATTGTATGATTTTGGATAGACTACGATAGGATTGAAATCTATACTGTTAATGTAATCTGCATTATCAACCCCAATCTTTCCAATTTGAACAAGAGCCTTTGCAAGCATGTTCAAGTCAATAGGCTTGCTTCCACGGAATCCTTTGAGAATTTTAGAGCCCTTAAGCTCGCTTAGCATTGATTTTGCATCTGATGTCGTAATTGGAAGCATTCTAAACGCAACATCCTTGAAAATTTCAGTTAGAACACCGCCCAAACCAACCATAATTACAGGACCGAACTGTGGATCATTTTGTATTCCAACTATTAACTCAACTCCTTTTGGAACCATTTTCTCAAGTAAAATTCCTTTTACGTTAACGCCTTTCTTTTTGGAAAGTCGTCCATACATGTCGTTAAATGTACTCTTTACATCAGCAGTATTATCTACACCAACCTTAACGCCACCAACATCAGTTTTATGAAGTATTTGTGGTGAAACCACTTTCATTACTAGAGGAAATCCAAGTCTTTTTGCATATCTGACTGCTTGATTGGCAGATGTTGCTAATGAAAATCCTGGCACTGAAACTTTATACTTTTTTAGAATTGATTTGGCAGCCTCCTCTGTAATGATTTTATGATCAGTTTTTATTGTATCGTCAAAAATTTTTGTGATAGAGTTCATAGTAGATCGATCCAAAAGTTTGTTATTATATTAAACTTATTACCATTATGGAATTTCCGGAAAGCGAAATAGCTGAAATTAAAAAATTCATAAATCTGCTCAACTCGCAAAAAGATGGTGTGGTAGTAGTTGAAGGAAAACGTGATTCAGCCGCACTAGTAAAATTGGGTTATTCAGGTAAAATTTTGGAGTTTCATAAGTTCAATGGGATGATAAAATTTGCTGATTCAGCAGCCAAATATCGTAAACTCATTCTTCTACTAGATGGTGATAGAAAGGGCAGGTACCTGACAAAAAAAATTATTGAATTGCTCGAACATCGAACAAAAATTGATCTTCTGTTTAAGAAGAAGTTAGTTTCAATCACGAAAGGAAAGATACGGTTTATTGAACAGTTGGTCTGCTACGAATCTTATTTTGTTTAAGGCCAAATGCCTTTATGATTGAATGCTTCTAAGACACGGCTTACAGCCAAGACCATTGCAGCTCTTCTATTGTCAATGTTATGTTTTTTAGAAAGTTCGTACATGTCTTTCAAGCCTTTAACAATTTTAACCTCCATCTTACTTGCAACTTCATCGAATGGCCAGTAGTAACCCATGTTGTTCTGCACCCATTCCAGGTAAGAGATACAAACTCCACCAGAATTTGCCAAGATGTCCGGTATAACAAAAACTCCTTTCTTGTGAAGAATTGGATCAGCCTCAGGCAAAGTAGGACCGTTTGCAGCTTCACCAATAATTTTACATTTTAATTTCTCTGCAATTGCAGCAGTGATTTGATTTTCAAGTGCGCCAGGAACCAAGACGTCACATTCAGTTGTAAGCAATTCTTCTGTCGAAATTTCTTTGCTGCCTGGATAGCCAACCACAGATCCTTCCTTTTGCTTCCAATCAATTAATTCCTGAACCTTAAATCCGTCAGGAACAAGAATTGATCCCTTTGAATCACTTGCTGCAATACATTTTGCGCCCAGTTTTTCTAGATATACACCAGAAAAGGTTGAAGCATTTCCAAATCCTTGCAGTACAACTTTAGCGCCTTTCAGTTCAACATTCAAAATTTTTGCTGCTTCTCTTATGCAATAAGAATTACCTAAACCTGTAGCAACATCTCGTGCAAGAGAACCACCCACAGGAATTGGTTTTCCGGTAATAGTTCCTGGGGAATAATTATTTCCATTCATTTTGGTAAATGTATCCATAATCTGTGTCATTTCTTTTCCAGTTGTATAAACATCTGGAGCAGGAATATCTTTCTGTGGACCAATTACTTCAGCAATTCTAGATGCAAACTGTCGAGTTAATCTTTCAAGCTCGCCGTCACTGAGTTTTTCTTTTTTAGGGTTTACGAAAACTCCTCCCTTAGCACCACCTAGTGGAATATCAACAACAGCACACTTCCATGTCATCCAAGAAGAAAGAGCCATTACTTCTCGTTCCATGTACTTAACGCCGCCCTCAGGGTCAAAGTATCTTATACCGCCCTTGTATGGCCCTCTATCGTTGTTATGCTGACATCTGAATCCTGTAAAAACTCTAATCTTACCATCATCCATTTTTACCGGAACTTTGACTCGAAGGAACCTATTTGGCATAATCAAATAATCTCTTATGCCCTTATCGTTTATTCCTAAAACATCACATGCATCGTTAACCTGCTTTGTGGCATTCTCAAATGGGTCTGGTTGAGCCAAGATGGATCAGATCTCATTCAATTTGTATTTAAATGTCTCTGGAATAATCAAATTTTTAAAAAAAGTTGAGCAAGTTTAAAAAATTCTAATCGATTAATTCAATGGAATAAACAACAAGGTTTCCTTTTTGAGACGTAAATATACTTGTTAATCTAGCAAGCATGCCATATTTTTTCTTACGAAGTTTAATGATTTCATCTGCTTCCTCGCCTGTAATCATTTCTGCCTTACCTTTTACCCATTCATTTTTTGGTTCCCCTTTGAATGAACAAGGAACAATTCGTACATCCTGATTATTTCCAAGTCTCTTAACTTTGCCTGTGCTATCCCTGGTTATAACATAGATTAGATCTTTATCAATTACAAACCAAACAGGAGTTCTAATAGGAGTTCCATCCTTTTTGTATGTTTCAAGATTAATGTATTTTTGATCAAGAAACTGTTCTAATTGATTCCCCATGCTTCATCAAATCCAATTGTATATTTTAATGGATATAGAATTGTGATTTAGATCATACCAGTAACTAACCCTTAAATTGACTTGTAATTGAATCGAAATGTTATGATGACATCACGTGGTTATGATATGACACCTACAATGTATTCACCAGACGGTAGAATTTACCAGGTAGAATATGCTATTGAGACAGTTAAAAGAGGAGCAATTGCAATTGGATTACAAGCTAAAGATGGGATTATAATAGCTGTAGAAGAAGTATCACGGGATCTTCAAGTAGAAGATATTACACAAAAAATTTTCCAGGTGGATGATCATGTAGGTATTGCGGCAGCAGGATACATTCCAGATGCTCGTGTTCTGGTAGACAACGCACGTTTTTTTTCACAAAGTAACAAATTAACTTATGATGAATCAGTAGAGATTGAAGCAGTTGCAAAACATTTAGCAGATCAATCACATCAATTTACACAATATTCTGGAGTTCGTCCATTTGGTGTCGCACTAATCATTGCTGGTGTGGACAGAAAGGGTACTAGAATCTTTGTTACCGATCCAAGTGGAACATACATTCCATATACTGCAGTTGCAATAGGTGGAAATTCAGATGAGGTTACTGACTTTTTAGAAAAGAATTACAAAAATGGAATGTCAATGGATGAGACGATGTCGTTAGCAATTACCGCAATAAATCTAAAGAGTGATGAAAAGAATGTGAAACATATTAGGATGTCAAAGATTAGAACAGATACTAAACTATTTGAAAAAGTGTCTAATGAAGAACTGGCAAAGCATGTGCAGGCAGAAGGCGCATCTTCCAAATAAGAGCACATAATATAATATCAAAAATAACAGTACACCTATGGGCTTGGGCAGCTATTGGGGCGAAGTGCTTGATGTTTTACAGGAAATCATACCTGTTTACGATAAGGTAAATTCGTATATCTCGTTAGGAAAAGATTCTGAACATCGTAGTAGGGCAATAAAGGGGAAAATACAAAACGGCGATAAAATTCTTGACGCCGGCTCTGGATTTGGCAACATGTCAAAAACTGCATTAGATGCCGTCAATGGAGATGTGGAGATCATGCTATATGATCCTCTTTTACCAATGATAAAAAACACTGACAGACTTTTCCAAAAAAAACCGGAAGCAACATGCGGAGTGTTTGAACATGTACCGTTTAAGAGCCAACAGTTTGATGTAGTTCTTTCTGGATATTCGCTACGTGACGCCATTAGTTTGAAGACAGCTATTTCAGAGATTCAGAGAGTTTTGAAAGACGGTGGTAAATGGATTATTGTTGATTTAGGAAAACCAGATGAGCCAATCGCCAGGTTTGGCGTTTCATTTTATCTCAAACTAATTTTGCCCATCATAGCATATGCAGCAGGAGGAAGGCTTGGATTAAAATTTGCAGCACTATATGAAACATACAGACTGTGGCCAAAAAACAAAAAGCTAGAATCTATGCTTCTTGAAAAATTTTCAAGTGTTGAGTTTGAGAAAGATATGATGGGCGGGGCAATTATGGTTACTGCCTATAAATGAACAAAATTTAGGATAATACAAATATTTAATTTTGTAAGGAATGAATTGATTTTGTGTTCGAATACCTGCTGAATATTATCGGAGGCGAATGGATGATAATTATCTTCGTTGCACTGATCCTACTTTTAGGCACAAAACGTTTTCCTGATGCAGCAAAGAAAATTGGGAAAATTGTTAGTGAGTATAAAAAAGCGAAGGATACAGTTGAAAAACAAATGAAAGATGTTACAAAGGAAAACTTGGAAGTTACCGGTCCCGTAAAAGATGAAAGGCAAAAGCTAGACGTTATGTCGAAGACCTTAGGAATAGACTCCAAAAGCAAGAGCGATGAAGAATTGAAAGGAATCATAAAAAATAAAATCGGACAGCCAGAAAATGAAACACAAACTAAAAAATAATCAAGTGTCTGTTTCTTTTTTTAATCTATAAATATTTTTTTGGAGACGTTTATTTGCAAAATCATAATATTGTTTTACTATTTCAAATCCCAAATATTGTCTTCCTAACATCTTGCTTATTATCGCAACCTGACCAGAACCAAGAAAAGGATCGAATACCAAATCTGTTTTTTCACTAGAATACTTGAGCATCTTTTTAATTATTTCAGCGGGAAGTTTTGTGGGTGTTTTATCATCACCAGTCCAGTATTCCCGATTTATAATCCAAACATCTTCCTTATCTTTGTAATGAAGACTTTGTCCATTAGATGTTTTGGCATTTTTTTTAAATCTTGAGAAGGGAAAAAATTTTCGTTTTTTATCGTCCTTACACACAAAAAGACAGTGATAATGAGAGGTAACAAACTTTTTTGAAGTGACTACACCAAATTGATATTTCCAGATTATATGATTAATTGTAGTAAATCCATTATTATCTAATGCAGTTAGGATGTCTTTGAGATTATTCCAACCAGAAAATACATACATACTTCCAGATTTTTTTAAAATTCGATATACTTCCTGCATCCAAGCATTTGTAAAATCATAGTAGTCTTCAACTTTGATCTCATTGTAACCGGACAAAACTCTTGAAGCTGTTCTGTTGTAGTTTGCTTTTTTAGCCTTGAAATTAATGGCGAATGGAGGATCAGTGACAACTAAATCTATTTTTTCATCAGGTATTGCCTTCATTCCAATAATACAATCTTTATTGTAGATTTTGTTAACACTTAATTTTTTCAATTATGTAAGTACATACATGTCACATAATAATTAATTAATCAAAAAAATTCAAAATATAGATATTATCTATATTTGATCTTGGATTTTATTCGGTTGACTTGAGCCATTTCTTCTTTAAGATGTTGTTTCAAAAGTTTATCGTGTTGAGCCTTGTGTTTCCAATAGGCGTTTAAAACCGCCTGTCTTGACTTGGCCCTCTTGAGTGCAGTATTAAATTGTCGGTGAATTGTGGCTACTTGACCTGTGTAACTTGTCATATTGTTGACTTATTTCAACTGTAAATATTAGTTTCGGATTTTTTGTCTTGGTATACAATGGTTAGATAACTGTCCCACTCTCTAACGGATCACATACAATTGAATCATAAAACTATTAGATAGTAATGATAAGAAATCTGCATGGAAAAAGTTGCAGTTGTTACTGGGACATCCAGTGGAATAGGATTTGAGACTGCATTGGCACTAGCAAGGGAAGGATATTACACATATGCAACAATGAGAGACACAACAAAAAGTGACAAAATTAAAGAGTTAGGACAAAAAGAGAATTTGAACATTGATGTCTTAGAACTAGATGTTGACGATGAGAATTCGGTTAAAACTGCTATACAAAAAATTCTTGATCAAAAGCAAAGGATTGATGTTCTTGTAAACAATGCAGGCTGGGCTCTCTGGGGCTGTGTCGAGGACGTATCTGTTGATGAATTTAAGGCACAATTCGATACAAACTTCTTTTCAATAATAAGACTGATTCAGGAAGTTGGACCAACAATGAGAAAGCAGGGTTCTGGGACAATAGTAAATATTAGTTCAGTTGTAGGCCGTATTGGATTTCCAGCATCTCCTGCATACATTAGCTCCAAGTTTGCTTTAGAAGGACTGAGTGAATCTTTGAGATTTGAACTGGCACCGTTTGGTGTTAATGTTGTGATAATTGAACCTGGAGTCATCAAAACAAACTTCATGAAAAATATGAGGATGGCTGAGAAATCAGAGTCAAATACTGTATACAGAGACATTACTGTTAAGGTAGTCTCGGGTGTCAAGATGATGGCAGAAATGGGAACGCATCCAAAGGAAGTTGCCGACACTATCGTTAAAGCTGTCAAAGATGAGAAACCACTGCCAAGATACATTGTTGGAAACGATGCATCAATGTTCTTGGAGGCAAAGAAGAATAAAACGGATATTGAATTTGAGAATTATTTAAAAAAGGAACTATACGGAGAATAATTCTTTAACAGTTATTATCTTGACTTGCTTTTGAAGACATTTTTGTGGTTAGATTGATATACAGTTTTAATCAATTTTTATCAAAGTCGTATTGCATTAGTGAAATATATGAAATGGAAAACATTACAACATAACGGAATACTTTTTCCTCCAGACTTTGAGTCCAAGGAAATTAAGATAAAGATCAAGGGCGAAAACGTAGTACTTGACCTAGTCCAAGAAGAGATGGTGTATCAGTGGGCAAAAAAGAAGGATGCACCAAAACCCGGTATGACAGAAAAATATGTAGAAGATCCAATCTTTCAGAAAAATTTTGTATCAGATTTTGTTCAAACGTTTAACGGAAAATTTAGTAACTTAGAATATAGTGAGATTGATTTTTCTGAAGCATACAAACTAGCAGACAAAGAAAAAGAAGAGAAGGAGTTGATGACAAAGGAAGAAAAGAAGGCTCTCACGTTAACCCGCAAGGAAATTCGTGAAGAGATGAAGGCAAAATATGGGAGAGGGGTTATCGATGGAAAAGAAGTCGAAATTGGAAATTACATGGCTGAGCCACCGGGAATTTTTATGGGCAGGGGCGAACATCCAATGCGAGGCAGATACAAACCACGCGTGACATCTAAAGATGTAACACTAAATCTAGGTAAAGAAGCAAAAGTTCCTGAAGGAAAATGGGGTAAGATTGTACATGACAGAGATTCTATGTGGATAGCAAGTTGGATGGATATTCTAACTCAAAAGCGAAAATATGTTTGGCTGGCTGATACTGCTGGAATCAAGCAAGAGAGAGATCAAGCAAAGTATGACAAGGCAAAAAACTTGTCAAGAGAAATTGAAAATGTCAAGACACAAATTATCAAGGACATGCAGAACAAAGAACAAAAAAATAAAAGAATAGCTACTGCCTGTTATTTGATTTATCGTACTGCAATGAGGGTTGGCGATGAAAAAGATCCAGATGAAGCTGACACTGTGGGTGCTACAACATTACGAAAGGAGCATATCAAACTGACTGAAAACACAATTGAGTTTGATTTTCTTGGTAAAGATGGTGTGAGATGGACAGAGACAATTCCTGCAGAGGGACATGATAAACAGTTTCACGACAATCTGAAAGAGTTTATCTCAAATAAAAAAGAAAGCGAAGAAATTTTTGACGGGATTACGTCTAGACATGTTAATGCTTATTATTCAACTATAGTCAATGGTCTTTCTGCGAAGGTCTTTAGAACATATCTAGCCTCAAGTGTTGTTTCAAAAAATCTTCGAGACCATGATAATATTAAATCTGAATCTGATATGAAAAAATTGTTCCATGCAAAATCAGCAAATCTAGATGCTGCCATTATGTGCAATCATAAAAGAACGATTCCAAAGAACTTTGAAGCGTCATTACAAAAGAAAAAGGACACGCTAAAAAATGTGGAAAAAGCAAAACCGTGGGAAAAGTCAGAAGATTTACTGAAAAAAGCGGAATCTAAGATTACAAAAACTGAAAAACAGAAAGAGCAACAAAAAGAACGGATCAAAAAAATAAAGAATGTGATAAGAAAGAGAAAGGCAAAGCATGCTGAACGAATTGAAAAGCTAGAACTTCAGATAAATCTCACAGAAAAAACAAGAGACTATAATCTTGGAACATCACTCCGAAACTACATCGACCCAAGAATTTTCAAAACATGGACTGATGAAGTTGGTGCAGAATGGGAAAAGCTGTACACGTCAGCACTGCAGAAAAAATTTCTCTGGGTAAAAAATACCAACGCAAAATGGAGCCAGATTTCAAAAGAATACTAGCTTTACTTTTTTGTTTTCACTTTTTGCTTTCGTAATTCTTCTTGCTCCTTGAGAGCATCCTCAAGTTCTTTGTGTTGGCGGTGAAGTTCAAATTTTGTCTCCCTAATCTGGCTTGCAATCCAATCAATCTTCTTCTGTATGCGCTTATCTTTGTCATCAAAACTCATTAATTTTTGTATAACATTGAAGAATATAATTTTGAGCAAATCATTTAATTGCATAAGAGACTCACGCGTACTTATGCCGGGGTAGCTCAGCCTGGCCTAGAGTGCCAGCCTCTCCAAAGAAGGGCAATACTCATAATCTGGAGGTCGTGGGTTCGAAACCCACCCCCGGCACTACAGATAATGTTAAATTGAGTTTTTTATCGATCGAGTGCACATGTCAGAGTTTGATGAATTTGCTGAGGCATTGATGGGACAACTTTCTGTTGAAATTGATGAGGAAAAAGTAATAGTAGAACTTGCAAAAAAGATCAAAGAGGATAGAAGCTTTACTGTAGAATTTGATGATATTGAAAGTGTTTCAAAAAACTTGTTTGTGGATTTAGCTCAAAGTGTAAATGAATACATGGGTTTGGAAGTTTCCAAGGAGCTGTCTATTGAGTATCTGAAACTCGATGAATTTAAGCGGCTAAAAGGAAAAAAAGTATTCACAGAGAATGGACGGATGTATGTTGATAAACTATTTGATGCTGTTGCAAAAAATGATCTGAAAACAATTTCTGAATTAATTAAGGAGGATACAACAAAATTCCTGGTTTATTCTACTTATGTGAAATCATACATCTCAAAAATATCGACTACCTACGGTGACTATCTTGATTCAAAGATCTACCTTAACAGGTTTATCTTGGATGATTACCCAAGAATAATTCTATACAAGCAAGGTTTACCATACGAATCTAATGCAGAATCGGTAAAATCTGGTTATTTTGGAGCTATGAAAATGACAATTTTGGAGGAGATTGTTCATTCCGTACAAGACAATCTTCACAGATTGAACATTCAAGCTGTAATGCAGGTTAATACAATAAACGAGGAACTGGCAAAAACCATCTTAGCGTTAGATGATAAAACTGTCACTCAACTAACTGAATACCTACAGTTACAACTTGTACCTGAAGAATTCCAAATTGCCAAGAAAGCAAACTTATTTTTCATGCTGAATCCTGACAATTTTATCACCAATGTTATGGGACCAGATGTTATGACATACACTCATGTTGAAATTGACCCCAAGATTTCAGATCTTATTCCATCGTTAGAGGAAATCTACAAAAAATGGCTAGAACCTATTCAGGCTCAGCATGCTGTATTTACCACCATGGAGGGAATGGCAGAATTTGTGGTGCAACAAATACTGAAAGATGATATTGATTTTCAAAATTATCTTAGTACATTTGTAGGTACTAATTATTCTGACTACAGTGTAAAAAAGAGCACAGGTAAAGAATTTACCCAACATGTATTTGACGTGCATGGTAAAGATACATTTGTGAAACTAATCGCAAATCCTCCCAACACAAGAGAGTTAAAAGATCCACAACTATATCTAAATAGAATCAAATAATATGAAATCTATTGGACGCAGAAAAATTTGATCCATTTATTGCCGAATGGATATCTTTTTCTAAAAATCCAAATTATAATTTGATTGAAAAATGTCTAAAGATGGCACAAATTCTGGAATATCCTGAACTGAATATATCAAAATACATCGAAAAAATAAATGAGATGGGTAATTCCCTGAAAATAAAAATAGGCGAAATTAAAAACTCAACATATCTTATATCCATGCTTAATGAGTACTTCTTTGACGAACTTGGTTTTCATGGAGCCGAAGAAGATTATTACGATCCGGGAAATAGTTTTCTTAACATAGTACTTGACAAAAAAACTGGTATACCAATTACTCTCTCTATAATATACTCAGAAGTTGCCAAGAATATAGGACTTGATCTTCAGATTGTTGGATTCCCTGGACATGTAATTGTAAAATACAAAGAGGAGATTAACTTGGATCCATTTTATCGTGGAAAGTTGCTTACAATTGATGATTTAGAGGAAATTCTGGACAGAAATTTTGGAGAGGGTGTTGAATTTGTTCCAGAATATCTAAACGAAGCTACAACGGAACAACTTTTGACTAGATTATTAAGAAATCTAAAAAATGCATACACCCAATCGTATGCATATGATAATGCTATGAAATGCACAGATATGATTTTAGGAATACAACCAGAATCTCCTGAGGAAATTAGAGATAAGGGTATTTTAGAAGAACGGCTTTTGCGTTATGATAAGGCATTACCTTTACTCAATAAATATCTGGAGCTAGAACCAGAGGCGGACGATGCAGATTTTATTCTAGAATTAATTAAAAGTGTCAGAGAAAAGTCTAATCTATAAGTGAAGATACTTCTGTACCTTTCTTTGCCATTTTCACTTCATGACGTGCTAATTCATTACGTAATGCACGTTTTAGAAAATCTATTTCACTTCTCAATGCTGCAACCTCATCCTCAAGCTTAGCAATTCTATCATAAATGGTTTCAGATTCTTCTGATGACATGTTGCTTTAAAAAAATGAAAAGGCATTAAAAAAGTTATGGGTGGATTTGTACAGACAACTATAGATCAAACAATTTGTTGCAGGCAGGACACTTTGCTCGCTCTTGACCAACCTGACCGATGATAAATATTCTGCCTATAGTCTTACATTCTGGACACATGCCAGTAGTTGCATTTTTTGGACCAGCTTTGATAATTTTTTGTGTTTTTCTTCGTCCCAATGATGAAAACGTGTATCAACGCACTTTTAAATTTAATTAAAAAAGCGCGGGGAGGGGGATTTGAACCCCCGTGTCCTTGCGAACATGGAATTAGCAATCCCACGCCCTACCAGGCTAGGCGATCCCCGCATGTTTGTTGCTTAATGAATTCAGTTAATTAGTATAACGTGCTCACGTTAATAATTATAGAAATACTCAATTATTTCACAGTAAAAATTTAATTGTATAATTTTAGTAAACCAAATTCAATCTGTTAACTGTGTATAGTTTTTTACAATATCTCGTAATTGTATCCTTTTACCGCCAGGAATTTTTAGGTCAACACGGAAAGTTCCATTTTGAATATTTATTATATTATACGAGTTTTCAAAGAAGCCTCTAACTCTTTCAGATGAAACAGTGCCAGCATTTGCAATCGACAATGTATTGAAATCCCAAATCCATGGTCTGTGTTTATGACCACACAGAACCAAGTTTACGTTAGAGTCTAAGATAGTTCGTAATACATCACCCGCATCATTTACAGTCAATCTGTCAGAACCAGTATCAGGAATACTGATCAAATGATGATGCATTGCCACTATCTTTAATTTATCTTCATATTTTTTCAAAGTTCGCTCAAGCCATACGTTTTGATGGTGACCAACCTCCCCCTCATCACGATCTGGTCTAGCTGATCCAAGCGTTACAAGTATTGTATCGTCTCCCAATTCATTTTCAGTCCTAAATGGAAAATATTTCTTAAACAGCAAGTAACCAGTGTTTCTATAATCATGATTTCCACTAATTGCAATTATTTTATCAACATCAATTTGTGAAATCAGTTTTTTACATTTTTCATATTGGTCGATTAATCCTTCATTAGTAAGATCCCCAGTGATCACTACAGCTTCCGGTTTTAATGAATTAATTTCATCAATTACTTTTTGAAATATTTCTTCACGGAATTGTGAACCAACGTGAATATCTGATAATTGGACAATTTCCATTTAGCTTACTTGTTTATATTGACAATTAATCATTGTTCTAGATTTTTTTTGACTTTTCTATCTATACATTATCGTGAGATATCATATGTTTTTGTAATAATTCATCTGTTTCAAATTCTTCAGTACACAATGGGCATTTGACCATAATCTTGTAAGAATCCTGTAATATGTAAGATATAGCTAAGCTTAATCGTTAAGCCCTTTCCATATTATAAAAAATAAGTCTAGATGTTTTAAACAGTTAATGTAATACAATTTCAACAAATTAAGAAATTTCAAGGTAGGAATAAATAATTAAAAATTAGAACTATCGCATGACAAAGAAGGCAGCAGTAATCAAGGGTGATGGAACAGGACCTGAGCTTGTCAATGCAATGCTTCATGTCTTAAAGGAATGCAATACGCAAATTGAACTAGTTTTATGTGAAGCAGGTTCTGAACAGTGGGAAAAACATGGTGGTCAGACATACATTCCTGAGGAAACTCAAAAAATCATGGATGAAAGCGATGCCTGTTATAAAGGACCGACAACTACTATCCCTTCTCCAAATGCACCAAGAAGTGTTGCAGTTTCGACCAGACAAAAATTTGAGCTGTATGCAAATGTAAGGCCAATTAAGACATATGACAGATTATCACCAGATAAAAAATTAGACTTTATATGCTTTAGAGAAGCAACTGAGGGACTATATGCAGGAATTGAATTTAATCTATCTGATGACTCTGCAATTGCAATTAGAAAAACTACAAGAAAAGGTTGCAAAAGAATTGTTGATGCTGCTTTTGATTGGGCTAAAAAGAACAATTTATCCAAAGTTACAGCAATTACAAAAAGAAATATCCTAAAGAGAACTGATGGAATTTTCTGGGGAGAAGTAGAACGCGCTGCAAGAGAGAATCCTGAAATCGAGATCGAAGAGTATTACATTGATAATATGACACAGCAACTGGTTAAAAATCCAGAGAGATTCAACAATTCTGTTTTAATTAGCACAAACTTGTTTATGGATATTATTTCAGAGTGTGCATCAGGCAATATTGGTTCCATTGGAAATGTGTACTCTGCAAACATGGGAGACAATTATGCAATGTTTGAACCAGCACATGGCAGTGCTCCAAAATACAAAGGAATGGACAAGGTAAACCCAACTGCATCAGTCTTATCAGGAGCGTGGATGGCTGAATACCTAGGTGAGCCTGAGATAAGAAATGCAATGTTTGCTGCAACAGATGATGTAATCAATGAGGGAAAATATGTCACATATGATATTGGTGGTAATGCTACTACAACTCAGATGGCTGATGCAATATCTACCATTGCAAAAGAAAAACTACGGAAGTAATTTAACAGCCTTAACAAGTATTAATTCTTCAAAGAATAGTTTCTTTTTTGCAAGAATGCTTACACCAAATCCTTCTAGTTTTGTATAGGAAATCAATTTTTTAAAATCAGACAGTGACGATGTAACATAGATGAATTTACCGCCAAGTTTAATCTGTGATTTAGCTGAATCAATTATTTTAATCGGGATTTCCAATCCATCTTTGCCACCATCTGTTCTGACATCTGACACATCATCTGTATTTAGGTATGGCATATTACAAATAACAAGATCAAACTGTTGATTTATGGCATCTGCACCATTACAACAAACATTATTGGTCGTAAAATATTCATGTTTTTTTAAAACATTGAAAACTAGATCTGTGGCTACAACTAAGGAAAATGATTTCTCTAAAAGAGCAGCCAGATAACCAGACCCCGTACCAATATCTAATGCGCATTCACCTTTTTCATTTTTAATATAATCAGCTAAAAAGAATGTATCCTCAGATGGAGGATAAGGCTCAGATTCTGACAATTTTTTGTGCAATTTTTATAATTTCATCTCCTGACAATTCATCAAGACGCTTTTTAGAAGTTGAATTTAGACCGAACTGTTTTAAAATATTTTGCAAAGTTTTACGTCTATATGAAAAAACCCTGTTAACGGTAGAAATCAACACCTTCGATATTAGCTTCTTTTGCTCCAAAAGAATTACAACAGAATCTACTTTTGGGACTGGAGAAAAATTTGATTTTTTAACATTCATCAAAAACTTTATCCTAAAACCATAATTTGCTAAGACTGATACTGCCTTATGTTTTTCGTCTGAGCTCAATTTCTCAGCAAACTCCTTTTGTACCATTATAACTGCTCGTGAAAATTTTTTTTGCAATAACCATTCTAGAGCAAATCTACTTTTTGAATAAGGAAGATTTGAAACAAAAATAGAAAAACTATGGTCAGAATCAAAGCCGTCTCCATATTCTAAAACTAGGTTTGGATAATCATGAAAATTAGATTTCGTTGAAAGGTACAAATCTTGATCATTTTCTATTGAAAAAACTTGTTTTGCATTTTTGCATAGATATGGAATTAAAATTCCATAGCCGGTTCCTATCTCAAGGACTACATCGTTTCTTGTAATCTTAGCACTGGAAACAATGTCTTTTGCAATTGTTTTTGATTTCAGAAAATGCTGTCCCAGATTTTTACGTTTGTTCATCGTTTAACAAAGAGATTCATTCTTGTTTCCCCTGAAATCTCTTCAACTATTCTTTGTGACATGTGTTTTATTGGTTCTTTCAAACCTACTCGTTTTTCTATATCAACAAAACTTTCAAATGGTGCTTTTTCTCTTTCCTTAATTATAATAGTAAGGTATGTTTTGCCAATACCTGGGATCAACTCAAGCGCGTGAATTCTTGGCGTAAGAGGTTGTGCGTTGTTTATGTAATCTACAAATTTTGCTTCATTTTTTGTTACAATTGATTCAACTACTGTAGGAATTTCATCTTTTGCAGAATCGGAAATTTTTACATAATCCATTTTGCCTAACACTGACTGAACTTTAGTTCTTCCTTCTTTTCCAATGTATATCCTCTCACCAACATCAAATGTTGAATTTTCTATTCCCAATATTTCTAGTAGCGTAAGTCTTTCTTCTCCTAATGCAACCACAATTATTCCTGTCCTTCCACGAACTGTAGTTGATTTAGCACGTGATTTACAATCCAAAACGTATGCGTATTCCTCATACTTTCTTAACTGGGTATTCCCCATCTCCAAAATTAATCACCTAAAATTTATGGATTCTCGTCAATTATTTTGAGGATCTTCTCTAGTGTTTCTGAGAGAATTAATTTTTTCCATCCAAAAGTGAATGAACGTAATTCTGGTAATGACTTGGGCAGAATATTTATAATTTCAACCGCTTCTTCTTCAGTTAAACCACATTGACTAGTTAGTTCCTGTTTCATTTTCTTTGCAGCTTTGGGTTCAATCTTGGCAAATTTTGATACGTAATCAAATGTCCAACGCTGAATCTGATCCAGTGATTCAGGATTACCTTCTGATAATATCTCCTTAACTTCTGGCAATGAGATCATTCGTTTCTTTACTACTTCTTCCATAAATTAAACACCAAATGGTTTGATATGATCAAATCTTGTGATTAAGGTTTTCGATTTATTACCAAGTTTAATATCAAGAGTAACACTGCGTCTACCAACCTGATTTATTATACCAACTTTGCCATGATATCGCCTATGTGGTAATCCTTTGTGTTGCCTAGGATCAATAATCACTAGTGCTCTATCACCCTCATGATATTCACGGAGTAAAAATGAAACACCTCTGGGAGCATTCTTTGTCATGATAGATCGTGACTTGTGCCTAAATCCATGAGAACGACCAGATGTTTTCTTAGTAGTCATATCAGAATATGACTTGTAAACCCTATTTTAATACTTATTCGGAATCTTCAGGTATATCTTCAGTTTTACTATCTACATCAACGCTAGAATCACTTTCTGGTGCATCTTTTGCATCAGATTTTGTCTCTGCTTCTAATTTTGATGGTTTTGCTGATTTGGCAGATTTTTTCTTTGTGTCTGAATCAGGGTCTTGTACACCAGCTTCTCCCAGCATAAAGATAACTTCCTGTTCTGGATGATGCGGACTGTCTACCATTCGTGCTATTCTTTTTTTGCCAGATTTTTTAAAGTATATTCTGTATGTGCTTGTATGAGCCACCACATTACCGCCTATTGGACGTGTAGGGTCACCAAAGAATACATCTGGTGATGCCATTACCTGGTTCGTAGCCAATGCAGCACAATTGTATGTCTCTGCAATTCTAACTAGTAAGTGAACAAATTTGTTTAATCTTTGTTGACGTACTGAAAGTGTTCCCCTACCTAGATATTCCGCTCTAAACAGACCCACAGCTGAATCAACAATAAGCAATTTTATGTTATTTTCTCGAATCAACTGACTTGATTCTTCTAAAATTAATGTCTGATGTGCACTGTTGTACGCTCTTGCTACAATGATTTTATCAAGGGCTTTTTCTGGATCCATTCCAAATGATTTTGCTATAGTCACAATTCTTTCTGGTCGGAATGTATTTTCAGTGTCAATATACAGTACTGTTCCATCTAATCCGCCTTCCTCTTTTGGTTTTTGAACAGTTACACACATTGTATGGCAAAATTGTGTTTTGCCAGATCCAAATTCACCATAAACTTCAGTTAATGCCTGTGTTTCAAGTCCACCATCAAGCAACGAATCAAGACATTCTGTGCCTGTGGTTATTCTGCCAATTTCCTGTCGTCTCTTGTAAATTTCTGTTGCGCTAACAAAGTCCTTAGATATCATTCCTCCTTCAACCAGACACTGTCTTGCCTTTTCAACAATGTTTCCTGCTGTGTCCTTATCCATACCAGTAATTTCTGCTAGTTCTACCGGTCCACGTACTATCAGATCCATTATGTGGTGTATCCCAGCGTCACTGAGTTTTTTTGTGGTTACTGGACCTACTCCGGGTAAACTATCTAATCTTAAATCTTCCATATACCGTATTGTACGGTACCCATACTTAAGTTTGTTCTTTTATTACTTTTATCTCAAAGTGAAAAATTGGTGTAAAATTAACGATTAGTTTCTACGTGGTCTTCGCCTTCGTCCAGGTTTGTTTTGACCGGGAACTCTCGAGAGAATAAATCGTTTCCTAAAGTTACTTTTATTTCTCAGACTAGCAGAAGTGCCTACACGTTTACGACCTTCTACCTTTGGTGTCTGGCCTCTAACTTTACCTGCTTTGGTAAGTGAACCGTGTGTTGGCATAGTAAATCGGTTAGTTGTTGGAATTTATGTATTTGTATATTGACCTACCAGTAATTTGCTTTGACCTTTTCAAGCACCCTTTCATGCTCTCCACCCTTCCGCCTTGCATATTTTTCCATAGCACCAAGTGGAACACCGCCCAGAGTTCTGGCTAGACCATTAAATGCTGCTCGTCTAAAAGATCCACGCTGACCAGTTTTGCTCATAAACTTCTTTATTCCATATTTGAAATTATGCTGCCAAGTCTTGTACATTACAGCAAGTTGTGTTGGATCTGAATCGTTGCCCATATCATAAAACTCTGATTTTTCAAGCAAGCCTATTGGAATGAACGTTAATGGGGTGGCTGTAAACATAGAGTCAGGCTGTTCCTGTTCAAGCTCACTAATGAGTCTGATTGTTTCCCAGCCATCTTCAGGTGTCTCATCGTTATCAAGACCCATGATTAATGTAAACGCAGGAATCCAATGATTCTCGTTTAAGGTTTTAACAGACTCTTTGACAACCCAATGCCATTCTTCTGGCTGGTATGGAGCAAGTTTTCTATCAGCATATTTTTCAATTAATCTTATGCTTCCAGTCTCCAATCCACATTGAATACCTATCAGGTTATCTGCACTAGCGTTAATTATCTTTGATAGATTTGGGATTAGTTTCTCGTCTGCAATTGCACCTGCCAGCGTTCCATGAGTTGGGTTTGTATGTTTAACACCAGTAGACATGATTGCGGTGAACAGTTCCTCAAGAGCATCACGGTTGGGTTCCATGTTTTTTGTGGTAGTTGGATCCATGCCATAAACAAAAATGTCATCACTATGAACCCAAGCTCTATCAAGTCCACCTTTCTTTATGTTCACTTCGATTTCTTTAACTACTTTTTCAGGAGAATAGTATCTTAATGATCTTAATGTAACATCACAAAACTTACAGCCTCTTCCACATCCACGCATCACCTCTATCATGCCATGCATGGTTGGTCCAACAATTTCTGGAATATCATCTAGGTCTGGTCTGTCCCAAAAGTTGACAAACCTTCCATGAATTGTTTTTCCATCGTGTTTAAACTCTTTAATGTCAACTTTGAAATCCTTTCTTTTTCTGAAAGGATCCATATTTTCAAATTGGCCATCAATTAGATATCTAAAGAAGTCACCCGCATGCCCATCTATTTCAGGAGCAATTCCACCAAGTTCCCCTTCTAAAATTGCATACAAACCATATTCTTCAATCTTTTCAGGTGCATAGTTATACTGCCAAGTACCGGAAGCGCCAGCAATTACCTTTGCATGACTGCCAGTTTTTTTCTTTGCCGCATTGATTCGTTGATGTAGTTCACGGCAGTAAAACTCATCGTAAGACATCTGCCTTCTCCCAAATGTGAAAGTCATGGTTACTGGTCCCATTCCAAGTGGATCCATTTCATGAGTTCCAACAACCTCAGTTTCAGGTCCAATGAATTTTTCAATATGATCAGGATGGGCAACTACTACGTCCTCACGTTTGAAACCGTCACGAAGTAATCCAGCCTCTACTTTGCGTAAACCATATGGGGCATATTTTGCCACGCCGTTGATATGAGGTGCATAATTACAAATAAAATCAAACAAAATTTTTGGTGTTACCTGATTTCCTAAAATCTTGTACCAAATACTGCTTTTATCACGATTTGGATCAAGTGCCGGCGCGCATCCAAAAAATGTAGCCAACGAAAGTCCACGATATAAGGACATTAATGTTCGATCTGCGGTTAAAACGATCTTTGGACTTGGCATTGCGCTAACGTTCGATTTTAGTTATTCAGTTTAAACCTTTTGAACATGATTCTACACCTTCTCCAATATTCCAGATTTTGCCCTATGTTGGTAACCAAATTCAGCATTTTGCATTAAATGATCCCCATCAAAAATAGTGCCATCTCGACACACCAGATCTTCATTAATACAACAGCTTCCACAGATACCAACACCACATTTCATCATGCGTTCAAGGCTTGCTTGAACAAAAATCTGGTTTGATCTTGCTAGGTTCACTGTCTTATACATCATAAGTTCCGGTCCACAAGTATAAACTGCATCAAAACTATTCTGTCCAAGCAATTCCTCTAATACATCAGTAACAAATCCTTTTTTTCCATATGTCCCATCTTCTGTCACGACAATTATTTGGTGTTTATTCTTTTCAAGTAATTTGTTTGCTAGATCTTCAAAAAAAACTTCTTCCTTTGTCTGAGAACCAATCAAAAGTGTAATCTCATGTGAAGGTTTACAGAAAGTTATCAGTCGTAATAAAGGAACCAATCCAGTTCCTCCACCAACTAGCAATAGTTTTCCATCCTTGATGTCAAAACAATTTCCATATGGACCACGAACCCCAATATAATCACCCACAGAAAGATTATACATTCCAGTTGATGATTCGCCTCGCTTTCTAACTGTAAATGCAGCTTTGCCATTCTCTTGTGTGACCATTACGCTCATTGGTAATTCGTTAACGCCTGGAATCCACACCATTGCAAATTGACCAGGTAAAACTTTGGATAATACTTGATCAGTAAAGATCAAGGTACGCACAGTTGGTGTTTCATCAATAATTTTTTCAACCGTACACATGTAATGGCTATTAGGATCCCTTTGACTGTCCAACCATCTCACCTATACTCGAATATCCCTTTTGTTCCATATAATTCTGAATTCCACTGTTTATCTCCGCAAAAACTTCTGTCCAATGCTCACCCAATACACTACCAAACTGTACAGCACATGCGCCCGCAAGAATAAATTCTACAGCATCTTGCCAGGTAGAAATACCACCACATCCAATAATGGGAACGTCAAACTTGGATGAAATTTCATAAACACATCTAACAGCAATTGGCTTAATGGGAGTTCCAGATAAACCACCAATTTTGTTACTTAGTATTGGTTTTCTAGTTTCAACATCTATCGCCATTGCACGAATAGTGTTAATCGCTGTAATACCATCTGCTCCTGCATCACATGCTGCACTAACTGTATCTAGATAGTTTGTAGTTCCTAATCCTACTTTTGCTATAACTGGTACATCAGTAAGTAATTTTACTTTTTTCACAATTTTTTTTACAAGTTCAACATCATCGCCAACCTCCAGACCTACCTTAGCTACATGAGGACATGACAAATTCAGTTCGTAGGCTGAAACCTTGCAGTTTTCAAACTGCTTGACCATAAAATCAAAATCATCTTCCACTGAACCAACTAAACTGACAATTATTGGAACATCCTTGTTTGAGGTAATCATTTTTGCAAAATTCGGTGCGCCTGGATTTGACAATCCAACTGCATTTAACCATCCACCACCTTTCACACTAAAGATTGTTGGGTTTGCATAGCCATCCCAAGGTTCCTTACTTAATGACTTTGTAACAACAGCACCAGCCCCAGCGCGGTACAATCGTTCAAAAATATTAAGTGATATACCCAAAATACCAGAAGCAAGAATAGTAGGCCTCTCAAGAGTTAATGTTCCTATTGAAGTTGAGAGACTGACTGCCACTTTGAATAGTTTGATTATATTCTCATATAACAGTTGATTATCAAATTGTGTTGTTAACTTTTTAACGAGGACAAAGTCGTTATTTGTTATGTATTCAACTATCCTCACAGAGCTAGGAATTGCAATCTTTGATGACGAGAAATGTTTGAAATCATTTCCTTTTAAAAATCCAGCCGAAGAATATATTGCAGTTAAAAAAGGTGAATCAAGACTTGGTGAAATTGGAAAATTTCTTGCAGATGGTCAAGTAACAATTGTGAATAATCATGGGTTACTAGATATTTTGAAAAAAAAATCAATTGATGCACAAATGATGGATAGCAACCAAATGGATAGTATACAATCAACAAAGACTAATCTCTTGATAAATTCAGGGCTTGCAAATGATGAAAATGATGCAATGGAAAAATTACGTGAGTTTGCCATACAACTTTCATCATCCAAAGTAACTGAAGTCTCGCAAAGTCCAGACCTTCATCTCATTCAGGCTATAAACACACTAGATGAAACTGATAAAATAATTAACAGTCTTAGTTCAAGGCTACGAGAATGGTATGGTTTACACTTTCCAGAGCTTGATAATTTAATTGACAGTATAAACGGATATTCGCAGATAGTTCTATCAGGTAAGCGAGAAAATATTTCAAAGGAAGATTTTGAAAAGGCTGGATTTTCTAAAGACAAAGTCGAAATGCTTTGTTTGATAAAAGAAAAAAGTAGGGGTGGAGATATTTCAGAGAAAAACTTTGCCATAGTGGAATCTTTGGCTAAACAGATTTTGAATCTTTTTGAGCTTAGAAAAAATATTGAAGACCATGTTGAGGAACAAATGAAGGAACAAGCACCAAACATATCTGCGATTCTTGGAACTGCGGTGGGAGCCAGAATTTTGGCGCGTGCTGGAAGTTTAAGGAGATTAGCAACTATGCCTGCAAGCACAATCCAAATTTTGGGAGCAGAAAAAGCATTATTTCGTTCGTTAAAAACTGGTGCAAATCCACCCAAACATGGAATTCTTTTTCAACATGCATTAGTTCATGCAGCTCCTAGATGGCAAAGAGGAAAGCTTGCCAGAGCAATAGCTGCAAAGGGGGCAATTGCAGCAAGAGTTGATGTCTTTGGCGGTGGATTAAATGAAATGCTTTTGGATAAACTAAGTGTTAGAGTGAAGGAAATTGGGGTCAAGTACAAAGAACCTGTAATAAAAGAATCAAAACCTGAACCCAAAGTAAAAGGAAAAAAATCAGGGCGCTTTATGAAACGAAGACGGAAGAATTTTGGTAGATAAACAAACATTTTTTTGGATTCAGGTAGAAGGAGAAAAAAAATTAGCAACTCAAAACTTGGTCCCTGGAAATCAGGTTTACAATGAAAAGCTTGTTCAACATAAGGGATCCGAATACAGGATTTGGAATCCTTTTAGAAGTAAACTGGCTGCTGCAATAATGAATGATTTAAAGAATTTTCCATTTAATCAAAAATCTGATGTCTTATACCTTGGAGTATCAACTGGAACTACAATAAGTCATATTTCAGATATTGTTAACCAAGGTGGAACTATCTTTGGAATTGAACATGCAAGTAGAGTTGCAAGAGATTTTTTAGATAGGGTAGCATCACACAGAAAAAACATCGTACCGATAATTCAGGATGCAAGAAGGCCAGAAGAGTTTTTCTCCGTTTACAAGAAAGTTGATATCGTATATGTAGACATTGCTCAACCAGATCAAACAAACATAGCCATTGAAAACTGTAGATTATATCTAAAATCAGGCGGTTACTTGTTTTTGGTTATAAAAACCAGAAGTATAGATGTTGTAAAAGATCCAAAAATGGTAATCAAAGATGAAATAAAAAAACTGGAAACGTTGTTTGAAATCAAGCAAACAATTGACTTGTACCCATATGATAAGGATCATGCAATGGTAATAGCAACATTACTGAGATAATTTTCTTTTCTTCATTAAGATTTTTACCGGCTTCCAACTTTTCCGTAGAAAAGTCAGGTTCTGATTTCTTCGTATTGATTTTTTCACAAAAACCTTAGTTTTTGGGTCTGAGGGGTAACCACTGCCTATATCATATTTTTTACTCAGTCTAGTTATTGCCCTGTCCCTAGAAACTTTAGCAAGAATAGATGCGGCAGAAACTGTGATAAATTTGCTATCAGCATGATGATATGATCTTATCTTCGTGTTTGATGTAAGTTCTGAAATCTCTTTTCCAAATCTTTTGGAATTCACATCACATGAATCTACAAATGCAGTTGATGGTGAAAGTTTGGATATCACCTTTGCCATATACTTCGCTTCCAGATGATTCAAAGAATGAGTTGAAACACTCTTATCAATTATCCGTGGAGGAATTCTCACCACATAATAGTCATCAACTATTTCAATAATTTTCTTGTAAAGGCGCTCCCTTGCCGTGGGTGAAAGTTTCTTTGAATCCCTAACACCAAGTTTTTTCAAGAGATTAACTTTTGATTTACTTATGCTGACACCTGCAACAACTAAAGGACCCAACATGGATCCACGTCCCGCCTCGTCAACACCACAAATTTGCATATGGTTTTTCATTTTTTAGGAGTATTAACCGTTATAGGTAAAAAGAATTCAAGAGATCTATTGCAAAGAATAGAAGAAAAGTTAGTGGAGATAACAGAGGGTACAACTAAAATTCTTGTTCCAAAAAAATCGCTTGATAAGAAAGTTCCACCAAAGGAACCTGCCTTTTTCAATCCTGCTGCAAAATTAACCCGTGATTTTTCAATTTTAGCCTATTCTGCTTTTTGGGAAGATTTTGACAAGCCGAAAATATTTCTAGATGGACTAGCTGGTCTTGGCGCCAGGTCACTTAGAGTTGCAAATGAAATTTCAGATGTGGAAATGGCTGTGGCTAACGATGTGAATTCTGAAGGCCTAAACATTGCGCAGGATTCCATGAAGCTAAATGAGATTTCAAATTTTGATACATCTGAAAACGAGATATGCCGCTTTTTTGGTTCGTATTCAAAGAAGGGGAAGAGAGGTTCAATTGTAGATGTTGATCCTTTCGGTTCACCAACAAAATATTTTGACTGTGCGATTCGTGCTACGATGCATGGTGGTATGTTATCAGTTACTGCTACAGATTTGCAGGTGTTACATGGACTATCAAAACGATCATGCCAAAGAAAATACCATGGAGTGCCAATAAAAACAGAATATTCTAATGAAATTGCAATTAGACTTATTCTGGGCTGCTTGGAATTTGTTGCGGGAAGATTAGAGATTCAGATAATTCCACAGTTTGTACAACATGATATGCATTATTACAGAGCGTATCTTAAAATTTTAAACAAACCAGGACAAAAAGAACAGCTTGGATACATTATACATTGTAAATCATGTGGAAGAAGAAAATCTGTTATGAAACAGAAAGAGGTTTGTGAGATTTGTCATTCTAAGCTAGATGTTGCTGGTCCACTATGGGTAGGACAATTGTTTGAAAAAGAATTTGTCATGAAAATGAATGAGATGGTTCCAAAGCTTGTAGTGGATAAAAGATGTCAAAAAATCTTGGAAAAATGTATTCTAGAATCAGAAATGCCAGTGACATATTATACACTTGATGAGATTGCATCAAAAATGCAAAAATCTCCACTCAAAATGAAAAACATGATTAAAAAACTACAGGACGCTGGTTTCGTGGCAAGTCCAACCTCGCTTAATCCAAATGGATTCAGAACGGATTGTAGTATTGATGAAATTATAAAATTACTATCATAAACGATTGAGATGAAGTTTAAGGCAGTCTTAGAAACAAAAGGAAGGGATACTGGAAAGATGCATAGGGTATGGCTTCTTGCCGTCAAATATGAGGGAAAGTTGTACTTCTCACGAAGAAATACCAACAGTGATTGGTTAAAGAATGCACAAAAAAATCCAGATGTAAGAATAGAATTTGACGGACAAAGTTTCGCTGGAAGAGCTAGTTTGGTCAGTGATGATTCTCTTTGCAAAAAAATATCTCAGTTAAAGTATGATGATGAAAAGCGTGCGAATGAACCTAGAGTAGTTTTAGAAGTGGATTATAATTAAAGAAACTGCGCTGCATATGCTAAACCAAATCCTACAACAATTAATCCATACCACTTGAAGTTTCTTTTATTCAAGAATATGTTTGGGCTGCCTATCGAATCTTCACCATATGTTCTAGTACGTATCTTTCGCATTTCAATGGCCTGTCCTATCAATGCTATAGTGATTACAGCCAGCGCGGCGATTGCCATAATTGGTTGTGGCATGTGTTAGGGAATAATCTGTAAAATTTAATGTTTTTTTAATACATCTAAGTTGATCACATATGTCCAGGGATACTCAGTTATCCGATTCAGATGGAGTTGTTTTGGTCAAAACCGCAAGAAAGGCAGTTACCGAATTTCTTTCAAATGGTAATAGGATGAAATTAGAATCAGATCTTGAAGAAAAATTCTCTTTTAATTCAGGTGTGTTTGTTACCCTGAACAATCCTGATGGGTTACGAGGCTGCATTGGATTTCCAATGCCTGAAAAAAAATTGTCGCATGCAATAATAGAAGGAGCCATAGCTGCCGCTACTGAGGATCCAAGATTCCCATCGGTAAAAACAAATGAACTGAATGACATTGTGTTTGAAGTAACTGTTCTCACACCACCAATTGTAGTTGATGTATCTGATCCTATGGAATACTTGGAAAAAATTAAAGTTGGAAGAGACGGTCTGATCATAAGACATTCTTTTTCATCCGGCTTGCTATTGCCACAAGTTCCTGTTGAATACGGTTGGAATGTGGAAGAATTTCTTCAACACACATGTGAAAAGGCTGGACTGTCAAGGGACACCTGGAAAAATGAAAGTGTAAAAATTGAAAAGTTTGAGGGCATTATATTCAAAGAAGAAACACCTAATGGAGTAATCGTAAGGGAGGAAACCTAATGAAAGTTAGAACGCCTGCGGTATCTGGAACGTTTTATCCAGGAGATGAAAAGGATCTAAAAAACCTCATACATGAATGCTTTTTGCATGAGTTGGGTCCTGGTAAAATACCTCCTACAGATTCTGATCAAAAGATTTACGGTGTGATATGCCCCCATGCAGGGTTTGTTTACTCTGGTCCCGTTGCGTGTCATTCGTTTTATTCAATCTCATCATCAACAAGCAAGCTAGCAATAATTACTGGACCCAATCACTATGGAATTGGTCAAAATGTTGCATCTATGGTTGATTCCAGTTGGGAAACTCCACTTGGTTTAGTTGAAGTGGATTCAGAATCCGCACTAGAATTAAGAGAAGACTTGGATATCTTGGAACTTGATTCCTTCTCTCACTCAAAAGAACACAGCATCGAAGTTCAAATTCCAATGTTGCAGGAAACATTTCCTAATGAAATGAAAATACTTCCTGTCTCGCTAATTGCCCAAGAGCAAAAAACAGCAACTAAAGTGGGCTCTGCAATTGCAAAACTTGCCCAAAAAAAAGACGCCTTATTGATTGGTTCATCCGACTTTACACATTATGAGGAAAATGGATTTGCACACAAACAAGACATGGCGCTAATTGAGCCCATCTTGAAATTGGATGTGGATGAATTTTACAAGGTTTTGCATGAAAGGAATGTCACTGCATGCGGTTTTGGTGCAATTGCATCTACCATGATTGCCTGCAAGGAACTAGGTGCCACTGAGGGAAAACTGCTAAAGTATGCTACCAGTGGCGACATTTCAGGCGACAAAAGCTCAGTTGTTGGCTATGCGTCGATAATTTTTGTCTAAAGTTTTGGGATTAGTGCTGTCTTTGTCTTTGCAGTTATTGCAATGATGCTTACTATTGCTACAGCAAGTATAATCATGGCAATTGTTCCAAATTCTGGAACCGCATAACTACCTACGATTTCAATCTTTTCTGTTCCTGCTTCATATGGAATATGTAAAGTATCACCCATTTGTTTAAAGTCAGTTTCCTCACTATTTACAAGAACAAAGTAACTGCCATCATCAAATGGAGTTATGATATCACTGTTTAGAGTAATTTTCAGTTCACCGTCATCATCTGCACTGAATAAGTGAACAGTTAATGTAGCATCGTCAGTGTTTCCTCCAATGTGGTGAATCACGCCGGATGTAACTGTGGCTGTAAGCTGGTCAGACAGATCAATCATTCCAGTCATTCCACTCTGTTCCATTCCTTCCATGTCTCCCATTTCCTCATGTCCCATTTCTTCCATTTCCTCATGTTCAGCGCTAACTGTTACAATTCCTGTCATCCATGGATGAACCATACAGAAATAACCGTATGTTCCTGCTTCTTCAAATTTATAAGAAAACATTCCTCCTACCGGAACTAAACTGCTGTCAAATACATCATCAAGTCCTTCTGCTGGTGTTCCAGATGATACAGTATGAGCCATTGTATCTACATTATGCCACATTGCCTCACCACCAATGTCAAGTGCTGCATTATATGGCATGTAACACATGTTGTTTGTCTCACAGCCTGGAGTACTAGAGCCAACTACCATGTTAATGTCAACCTTCGAATGGTCTGCAAATGCTGATGGGGCTACCACTATAAGTGAAAAGATTGCGAGTAATGAAAATGATAAACAAACTGATTTCTTCATGTTATGAAATTTGCTTTGATAACGATATTTTAGTTTTACCTCGATTCCAGATATTAGGAATAATTTAAACTGGTATAATGACCAAAATGTTATACCACAAACTGGAATCTTTCCTGCTTGTATCCCTTAGCCAGTGAACCAGTTATTGGTATTTGATTTCCACAAAACTTGCACTTGTTGTTCTTGTCAAGATGCCATTCCTGAATGTCAAACCCAAATCTTTTCACAACAATTTCGTTACATCCTGCACAGTAGGTATGTTCCCATGGATGTCCCGGAACGTTTCCAAGATATACATACTTGAGCCCCTCGCTTTTTGCAATTTCATAATGCTTTTCCAAAGTCTTTACCGGCGTAGTTGGATATTCCATCATCTTGTAATCAGGGTGGAATCGCAGAAAGTGGATTACAGTTTCCGGACCTAACTCATCATAGACAAACTTTGCAAGCTTTCTTGCATGCTCAAGACTGTCACCAACTTGTGGGACTATCAAGTCTGTAATCTCCGTGTGAATCTTTGTCTTGTCCCTGATTTCCAGAATGGTATCAAATATTGGCTGTGGATCCGGTACTCCGATAAATTTCCTAGTAAACTCTGGCTCTGCACTTCCCTTAAAGTCAATAGTAATACAATCCAAGAATTCATCCATCATCTTTACTGATTCAGGCGTGTCATATCCATTTGAGACAAAGATGTTAAAGAGACCTTTCTTTCTTGCAATCACACCGCAGTCACGAGCAAACTCGATGAATATGGAAGGTTCATTGTAGGTGTATGCTATTCCATCTGCTCCATGCTCAATAGCAGTATTTGCCACCTGCTCAGGTGTCATGTCAACACCCTCCACTTTGCGTCTCTGGCTGATATCCGAATTTTGACAATATTTGCAAAGCCAGTTACACCCAGTTGTTGCGATTGAGAAAATCTTGCTTCCTGGATTATAGTGAATTACAGGTTTCTTTTCTATCGGGTCAACATGGCCTGCAATAACTTTTCCATAAACATAAAGATCAAGCTTTCCATTTTCATTTCCTCTGACACCGCAAAGACCAATCTGTCCTTTTCCCATCTCACAATATCTAGCACATGCAGTACACAAAACCTTGCCATTAGGTCTCTTTTCGTAAAGAATAGCTTCCCTTGTCATACTTCTAGTGTTATGTTTTAGATCATTATTAATAACTTGAATGAAAAATATACTCGTGGACAATAAATCTGAAGCACATCTTATCAAATTCCTAAAATCACTTCCAGATAATCAGATTAAGCAATTTTATGATGCTGTAGAATGGACACCATATCCTGTTCTTGTCATTAAAGAATTTCAGAGACGCTTCCAACCAAATGATGATGAGTTTGTAGACAAGCTTTTGGAATCCATAGGTGAAGCAAAGAAGAAGGGTCAGAAAATTGGTAAGCTGGCAAAAATAAGGGGTCTAAAACTGAGTAAACAGGTCAAAGCACAAGCCAAAAAGACTGTCTCAAAAAAGATCAGCGGGGCAAAACGCATGATTAGATCTTCTGAAGATAATGTGGAATTAATCAAAAAACTGGGCGAGTTAAAAAAGGCTGGTATTATTAACAGTAAGGAGTTTCAGACAAAGAAAAAACAACTGCTTGATAAAATCTAACTCTTAAATCAAAACTAGACAATGTGAACTACTGTACTAACTCCACGTCGATCAATCTCCATCCCATCTTTCATTTCGCTAATGATAACAGTGAATGATATAACGTCACGCTGTTTGCATTCCGTAGCATTTAGCTTCAGATTAACGTCCAAAAGATCAAACTCATCTTCTGGAATATTTGATTCGTCAAAGAATACCTTACCGGTTGATTCTATTCTAAACCTTTGGTCCTTTGTGTGTAATCCTATCTTTGTTTTGTTATTCTCCCTACCTGCGGCCTTTACGTTTACATCAATAATTCCTGGTTTTGCCAGTGTATAGCCAGACTTTTTGTCCACAAAAACACCAATCTGTGATGGTCTTCCAGCTGTAGCCTCTGCCATCTTTTGTATTCCGTCATTCATTACCACATCAACAGCCTTGAAAGTTTGTGGAATCTTAGCAATCCATTCATTGGTTCGCTCAATTATACTTGCTATCTCTGTACGTCTTTTTTTGTCCTCATCCTCTGGTAACTCATAACGATCTACCCAAGCAATATAGTCGTGTGAAATATCCTTGATGAAATCAATGCAAGTAATTCTATAACTATCTACATTGGGAGCACGCTCTGAATTCTCATCATCAGGTACAAAACTATCATCCGATGGCATTGCCATGAATTTCAAATAATACCATGGCTAAAAAAACCAACCTCAATTAATATATTCGGAAAAATTTCTTAGTTTTTCATGATCTTCACTACAATCACAAAAGATCTGCAAAAGGAACTAAAATCAAACATGCCACAAATCATGATCTTATTAAAAAAGCAACCCGCAATTGCATACAAAAAGATAGGAGATATCGGGAAAGAAGTTGGGAAAAAATACGATATTGAATTACTGGTAAATTTTCCACACAAAGGAAAAATAGAAAATTTTGACATGTATGGAAAACGGGACTTGAGTTTCATTGTGGACATGAAAAGAACAAATTTTCCCATTAAGCGTAGTATAATCAAAGAAAAGGCAAGAGAGGTTTTTGGAGATGTGGAAACAGAGGATGCTTACATGTATGAAGGTAAGGAAGGCGTAAAGGTATTTCTTGGTCAGGCAAATGAGGCTGGTAGAAAAGAAGAGAGGATTGACATTCTGCCACATTCTTTGCACGTATGGTATGAATTTACAGATAAGGTGACAGAATTTTGTGATTGGCTTTTGGAAAATGTGTATTTAGTGAAAGATGTAGACCATAAAGGAGAAACAAAATACGAGAAATTCAGAATTAAGCAAAAAGAAGAAAATGTGTAATTATTTCCCTTCTAATTCATTAAGAATAGTCCTAACGTCGTAAGCATCAGAATCAACCTCTAGAATTTTTTTGCAACACTCTATTACTTTGTCATTTTCCTTCAAATGTTGATGAACACGTAATTTGAGACCAAGTGCGTCAGTATCATACTCGTTAATTTCTAAAACACGCTCAACATACTGCAGAGTCTTTTTTGGATCTTGTAGAATATAGAATATACTTGCCATTATAACAATAAAATCAGGATCACATTGGTATTTTTCTTCCATACTGTTTCCTAATGCAATGGCTTCTTCAAATTCACCCTCTTTGATTAGTTTTCGTAGTTTTCTTTTTGGGTAAGAAAATAAGCCGACCAAAATTTTTCAATATTTAGAGAATCCTAGTTAGATTTTAACAATTGTATTACGAAATCTTCATGATTCCGTTTGACATAAGCCACTGAAGGCCAGAAACAAACGCATCATCAGGAATCATTCCATCAGCCCACCATCCTGCGTTATTTTTGATCCAGTCGGGTATTACATTACCTCCAGTACCTGTTCCCTGTTCAGTAGGTGGTATATTCATCACACCAGTTGAAATTAGCCACTGTATGCCAGAAACAAATGAACCGTCGTCAATCAATCCATCAGCCCACCATCCTGCGTTATTTTTAATCCAACCAGGAATAGACGTTTCAGATTCTACTGGTGTGGGTGTAAGAGTTTCTAGACCGCCAGATACTGATTTCTTGCTTTGTAGATCAACATCAAAAAGTACATAGCCAAATTTTGCAGGATCAGGCACACTATATTCTGGACCAGTGCCATAAACAATTACAGCAAATTTTTGCAGTCCAGGATCTCCTTGCATCTGCCAATGTCTTTGTGCTTTTCCTGATACAGAAAATAACTTGTCATATCCTTCATCATCAGCGGCAGAAGCTATTGGTATTGTTTGACCATCTATCACATTGACTTTTAAAATGTCATAATGCACCTGATTTTCAAACAAGTCCGTAGAAAATGCTTTCTTAAATTCTAAACTCCAGTAAATGTCACATCCAATTCTAGGTTTTTCAGGACCATATAGTATGTTAATAACCATTGAGTTCGTGTTTGTATTTTCATAAATTTTTACCAATTCATAATTAGTAATACAACCCTCTCCCTTCTTTGTCGCTCCCGTATCTATAATACCTGCAAATGGACTTGAAGAAACATTTTCTCTGTATTCATATAATGAAAATCTGTATTCTGGAGGTGGTATTCCTTCCGTCACCTGAACCCACGTGTTGGCTTTCACTGGGAAAGGAAAATCATCAACAACGGAAATGTGACTGGTTATGCCACCACTCTTCCAACCAACAAGAATTGTATCATATTCGCCTGCTGGAACGGTTATAGTTTCCATTCCTATAGGCGATACTTGTTCACCACCAATATTTGCAATCTTGCCCCATGATACCTTGGAGAATGCCTTTGGTCCTTTACCAGGCTGATCAATTTCTGCAGTAGCAAAAGAAGAAAGCCACGTAATTGAATTTTTGTATACAGATGCATATTCCAAAATATTATCACTGACAGTACCACCTATAGGCTCTGGAGCAACTTTGCCTACATCCATGTAGCCTTTTAGTATCTTGTTTCCATCTTCAACTAGAACTTGAAAACGAAGCATATCTTCAGGACCATCAAACACTTCCTTTTCTAGCCACATTGAAAACCAAAAATCTGTACAATCCTTGTATTCTGCATGACATACTTTGTACTTGAAGTAATCACCAACTTTGAGATTTTCACCCGGATACCAGGATCCAGGATGATTAACACCGCCAAGACCTGCACCAATGCCAGAACCAGCAGACACATGATCCGCAAATGTTGCTGGAACAACACTACCACTAACAAGAATAACTGAAAATAAAACTATGAAAATTGTATTACGCATACAATGTTAATACTCGTCAAAGTTAGTTAAATGTTGCAAATAAGCAAATATAGAGGATAGTGTTCGATTTATTGGATATGTGTGAATGCCCAAAAATACACTTTTACGAAGTTGAATTCAAACTTGATGGTATGATTGTTGTCCCAACGCATAAAAACTGTGGAGATAGATTAAATGAAAAACAAGCTGACACATTTCAGAAAGAGTTAGTCAAATCATGGGGATTTGAAGAAGAAGAGGAATAATTTTTCAAATAAAAAAACTTTAGACTTTTACTAATAAAAAGGAAAAAATTGTGAAATTTATTTCAGTCCCGATACAGCTTCTTTGCAGATGCTACATCCACAGGAACAATCTGCACTACAAATGCAGGCTCCTTGCATTTCACAATCACATTTGTAAGTGTCATCACCAGTAGCGGCTTCACAGCCACATGCTTGATCCGTCATGCAAAATGGATCATGTACATGGTTTTAAAACTTTATCAAAAAAATCACACCGTTATACTAGTTTTTTATTATTTTGAGCGTCATGCCAAAAATCATTCATGCGATAAAGAAAGCAAAGAATTTGTGGCCTGATGTAATTTATTTGCCTCTGACTCAATCTTCGTTGTATCACTTTCCAGATCAAATCCAGTTTTCAATATATGAATTAATTCTGGCTTTCTATGAAGATCTGGAATTTTTATGAAATTGTTTCTGTTAATGTATCCCAAATAAAAGTAACAATCAGAAAATAATGAATTTTCTATCATATAGCGATATTTCTGGGAAATCATCTTAGAGTGAGAATTATCCTCTACCAAATCTGAAAAGCCTATAGTTGACTTTAACATCCTAGAAAGGAGAGATGGCGTGGCTCTCTCTATTCCAATTGACTCGGTTATTGGTGAGATTAACTCGTTGATTTTATTTTTGTCGAACTCACGGAGTATCTTTAGCATATGTACAGGGCTGGGACGCTGAAAATTTAACACGGATACGGCATCAGCAAGAAAATATGCCGCACATTTTAGCCACGAAGAAGAATATGGATCAGTGTTTAATCCATATTTTGTCTTCGTTATACATATTCCCGCTTCTACCAAACAATTTTTAATGTAGGCGTTAAAAATTTGTTCTTTTTTTTCTTTAATTTTTGATAATAGCATACGAAGCTCCCACTGTTCGTCAAGTAAAATAGTCATACCGTCATACTGCAATAAAATATCAGGCGATGTTTCCTGTAACGTTCCATGATAAATATGATAAAATATTCCGTCAGATTCAAGAAAAGACTCTTTTTGTTTTTTCCCATCAAATATTGTTATATCATATTCACAGCAATCATAGCTATGTCCCTGGCTCTTACAACCCCCCATACCAACAGGGCAATTCTCAATTGAAAGTTTTTCTAATATGTTTTTAGCTTCCAAATCAAAAATCATGAGATTAGATTTTGTATAAAGTTTCAAAATGATAATTTTTTACCATTAATGTAAATGCTGGTGGTTTTTACTTGTTGTATACGAAAGCAAGACAATTGCTTTAAATTATAATTAATTCTCGTTTTTACGAGCTCCTGTGGTGTAGTCCGGCCAAGCATATTGGCTTCTCAAGCCAATGATCTCGGGTTCAAATCCCGACGGGAGCATTTTCCTTTCAATGTGTTCCTTAAATAATTCATACTTGTCTTTATTTTATTGACGTTACGTGATTTATCCTTAAAACAGGAATATAGATCAGACAGAGATGATGTCGTGTCAGAATTTTTCATTCCTTGTTTAACTAATAGCATTCAGTATGACAGAACGATAGAATTTATCTCGGTAAAAAGTTTGAGTACATTGACTTTTGGTTTGGAAAATATACAAAACCATCACGCCAAGATCAGACTGGTTTCAGGGCACAGATTTACTACTTCTGACTTGAATGCCATAGTAAAGCTCTTTGACCAACATAATTCTGGTAGATTAAACGGCAGACTTTATCTTGATAAGAAGATTAGTAATCTTATTCAAGATAATAAAATTAGACAGCTAAAGAAGGTAATAGAAGATTTTAAACTTGAAGTGAAAGTTGCTATTCCAAATTCAGAATATGTAGATGGGGTTTTTGAGGAACGTATGGGAATATTTAGGGATACAAATGATGATGTTGTTGCTTTTTCAGGTACGTCAAATGTTACTTTTGATGCAGAAAATCGAAACTTTGAGTCAGTTGATGTTTTTACATCGTGGGATGACAAATCACGTGTAGATACTAAGATAAAGAATTTTGAAAACCTGTGGGCTAATAAGACAAATTATGTTGAAATATATGATCTGGTATACGCGGAGAAAAAAAATCTTTTAAAATATACAACAGAATGGGCAGTGTATACATAATAGATTAGAATTCAAAGTCTTTCATATCCATTTTTGATGTGTTTTGATAAAAATTCATTCTTGAAATTTTATAATAAATTATTTCGCCCTGTCGTTGTATCACTGCAATGATTGGTTCTTTACCCATCTTGGTTATTTCTTCAACTTTTTTTTGTAATTTTCCCACCTTTTCCTGTTTGCCCTCATTGAGGCCAAAGACCAAAAACTTGGCTCCCTTTTCTCCAAAATCTCCTTTGCCATAAACTCTAAAGTCTGAACCAAAACCAAATCCATCTTTAACGGTATAACCTTTGTTTCTTAAATCGCGATAAACTAAAAATTTTGTTAGAATATCCCCATGTTGTTTTTTGCAAATTTGTAAAAACGAATCAAAGTCTATGTTCTTTTTTCCCTTAAAAAGAGCAAGTCTGCCAATGTATAAAAGATAAAGAGATTCAAATGGTTTTAGGAATAATTTATCTTTCTCCATCTCTCCGTAACCTTTCCGCTCAAGATCTTGTTGTCTATTAGGTTCTAAGATTATGGTCTGGTTTTTTATCAAGACACCTTGTATTTCTGGGTCTGCTTCAATCGACATGAAAAATTTGCTATTATTTACCATATAAGGTGTTAAGTATAACCGTTAAAATATGGGCTGAAAAACATCTGTAAATTATGCACGGTGAATGCTACAGAAGAGGCAATGGACAACCATACACTAGAAAGGAGTACATAAAAGGCAAACCACAAATCAAAATCACCAAATTTCAAAGTGGTAGTGCAGATAGATTGCAAGACTATGATTATAGCGTACAGCTTTTGATTAACGAAAAAATGCAGATAACCCATATGGCTATCGAGTCAACTAGACTTGCAGCAAACAAAACACTTGAAAAAACTACTGGAGAAACTGGCTATTTTTCAAAACTTAGAATATATCCTCACGTCTTGCTTCGGGAGAACAAGATGATTGCAGCTGCTGGTGCAGATCGATTGCAAGAGGGAATGAGAAGGGCTTTTGGAAAGGCAGTAAGTCTAGCAGCACGTGTAAAGCGTGGACAGTGTATAATGGAACTACAAGTAAAAAAGGAACATTTGGAAGCGGCTAAAAAGGCTCTAAAATCAGCATGTGTAAAACTACCTGGAACACCTACAATTCGAGTTGTTCCACTAAATTCATCCAAAGATAATCTCTAATTCATTTTTATGCTCTTTTAGTAATTGAATGAATTCAGAAAATTCTTGTTCTGTTGGGTTTCTTTTTAAAATTCTTCGAGATTGGTAATAAAATGAGTTATACAATCTTCCAATTATTATGCCATAACCAAACGCATTTGCCTCATCTGTTCCAATTTCTTTGAATGAATCAATAAGTATAGTGAGTTCTTTATCCCGTTCAAGAGCATCATGTATTTTCTCTTCCAGAACTTTTTGGATTTTTTCATCCATGACTTGATTAGATTGATTATAGTTAAAAAGAATATGAAAAATCATTACGCTTTAATAGACTTGTGCAAAATTATCGATCAGGCAGTTGTAGTATAGTTTGGTTATTATTCTAGCTTGCCAAGTTAGTGACCCGGGTTCAAATCCCGGCAACTGCATTGTTTTAGTTAGATTTTTTTCTCAATCCATTTTTTATTATATCTATTGCTTCTATGGCTTTATCTGGCTTTGGTAACTGAACCATGAAAATTTTGTCTTGGTTAACTTCAGAATAATCTGGCGGAGACAAAGCAAGCATGGTTGTATTCGCCAAAGACTCAAAAAATTCAAGTGATTCATTTGCGTAAACTAGGAATTCTTCATGTATTTCTCCATAGGAAAAATCAAGCATGATTTCAACAAAGACATGACCTAATCCATCATGTAATATGTTGAGATTAGTATTAACAGAAACAGGCTTGCCTTGAATTTTTGACATTATATCGTCAAATTTTCTATCATCTAATATGATCCTAGGCACATTTTTTCCATTAAAATCAAAAACATCAATATCCTTGTATACGCGCTCAAGCAGTTTTTCCATTTCTTCGTTGGCCATTTTTCTAAGATTTAACAAGTTTTGGAATTATTTTGTCTCCCATACGAATAAGGAAAGGTGATATGAACGCAGTAATTATTGTTATCAGCCCAATTAACGGGAAAAGAAATGCACTAACTACACCCATGTCTACTCCAACTTTCACAATAATAATTGAAAATTCACCCCGAGGTGCAGATAATGCAAAGGCTGAACGTAATGCCTTTCCTTTTTCCTGCCTGAATGCCATAGTTCCAAGAAGATTTCCACAAAACTTCATTGCGACAGTGACTGCGATTAGCGCAATTGCGATGAAAATATAACTTTCTAATTGTGTTATATCCATCAGTGCACCCACAGATACAAAGAAAATAGCAACAAACATGTCTTTTATAGGGCTAGACAGAATTTTTGAAACTTCAGAAGACTTGGATTCTGCCACTAAAACACCTGCCAAAAATGCGCCTATGGCTACAGAAAGTCCTACCACGTTTGCTAAAAGTGCATATCCAAAGCAAACACCAAGAACACTAAGCAATAAAATCTCTCTATTTTGCGCGCTTGCAACCTTATCAATTAAGGGAGGAATAACTCGTCTTCCAATTGTAAACGTTCCAATAAAAAGTCCACCTGCCACTACTGTGACTACAACTACAGTTTCAATGGAGACAGCACCAACCAAACCAACTGATTCAAGAGATGCAATTAGAATAACAGCAATAACGTCTTCAACAATTAAAACTCCCAAAACAAGTATAGAGGACTCTTTTTTTATCTTTCCAGAATCTTGTAGAATTTTAATAATTATCGCTGTACTACTGATTGATAACGCTGCTGCGATAAACAATGAATCCATAAAGTTTAGACCTAAAGCAGATGCCGCTAGAAAAACTACACCTAATGTGACAAATAGACCCAATGTACCAGCTCCAATCGCTACCCTGCCAATTGAACGAATTTTTGCAAACGGAAATTCAATACCTATAACAAAAAGCAACAAGATAACTCCTATGTCAGCAAAAAGGTTCAATGCAGATATGTCTGACAGAATACCAATTCCTGCAGCCGGACCCGAACTTCCATTTTCCGGTAGAATGGATGTCCATAATGGAGAAAGAGGACCTATCAACATTCCGGCAAACAGATACCCTATAATCAAAGGCTGTCGAATTTTAAAAAATGCAAGGGTTACTATTGCTGCTAGGATCATAATGATTGCAAGATCAGTTACAAAAGTTTCGTGGGGAAGCTGCAAAGGGTTAACCCTTTCAATAAATGTAGAAATGTTTTCGCTCAGGGAAGATTGAACACTATCCTGAGACTGTATTTGTAAAAAAAAATCTCTCACCTATTAAATACACATTCGCGTGTTAAAAGTGATCGCTACAAAAGTTCAATCTTTCCAATGTTACCCAAACTTGAGTGGTAATTGTAAAATTACCGTTGCTATTAATAGTACGGTACCATACCGTAATATATGATAGAATGTGAATACTGCACAAAAAATTTTGTAGAGAGTATGAATGGCTTGGCTGAGAAAACATTTCACGAAATGTTACATGAGCCAGAAATTGTCAATCAGTAAAGCCCAATTCTTTTATTTTATTTTAGCGACCTTTTTAACAATCCGAAAGCAGATTAAGATATAGTGCCGACAAAAACAAATAATGATAACACTCCGAACTATTCTTCGCTGATAAAAAATCTTGAGAACATAAAAGCCGAGTTTGTAACGCTTAGAGAATATGTAGGTGACAATGAGGATGAATTGTTAGAAAAAATTTCAGGTATATCAGAGATGATAAATAGAACAGAGGCATCTTCTGCAGAATTCCATAAAAAAGCCGATTCAATAATTCAGGAGTTACAAAAAATTAGAAATATTACGAATAAGGCATCAATTACAACATCAAACGAAGTTATTGGATTATTGAAATTATCAGAATATCAATCGAACACACGTATGCTGGCTGAATCAAAATATGGCTCGTTAGGAGACATTGAAAAAATGGCAGAGCAAACAGCAGAAATTGTTAATCTTTTTGATAAGATGTCAATCGAATCAGAAAAGAAAATTCCACTGCCTAATGAAGTTAGGCAGTGGGCCATAGGCACCATTTTTGATTGTGCGGATAGGTGGGAAATCAGATTTGATGATTTGTTTGAGATGTTATTAGATTCTTTGGGAAAAAATTTACTAAAGGAATCAATAAGGACACAACAAGTTAGGGATATCTTTGGTATGAAAGCGGTTGATAAAATCAAAAATGAATTAAAATTATCCTAGACTCCTTCTGATTTATCAAAAGCTTCCAAACTCTGCTTTTTCCTTTTAAGGATAGCAAATATTCCAATAATTACTGCGATCCATATAGAGGCAAAAAGAATGTTTGAAACGCTTGCATACATGTATGGTACCATGTCCATCGTCTGTTCCTGAAGTATCTCTGCCCTAAGACTGACATCCATCATTCCTGTGTGAAATGCAGAACTGTCCCTAGGAACAGCAGATATTTTTTCCGCGCTAGCAAACATTACATCCAAGTCAGCCTGTATTCTGGTAAAATTTGTGGTATCAGTTGGAAATATCCAGACTGGGTTCCCCGTGGCAGGAAGATATTCCTTGATTGTGCTAATATCCGTCATTATGGTTTTTGGTTCAGAAGATGCCATAATTCTATCAAACAGTCCTATTGATAGATCCATGGGATAAACATCATTCTGATAGCCAGTATATGCCATATATGCACCAAAGCAGATTACTGCCATTATGCCAGCAACTGCAAGTTTGTGTAAAATATCAGCCATCTTTTCCTCTTTTGTTTTGGTATAGTCAATTTTTGAATTACCTCTTTTAAATCTTGTATGCGAGAAACTCAAGCAAGCAATGTACAAGAATCCCATTGTCTGCAAGGCGATGATGGGAATCCATATGGGATTTCTTGAATAAAATGCGATTAAAATTGCCATAATTCCATAAATGCCAAAGAAGAGCTCTAGCAGTGTAGTCTTAGAAAATGGCAGATTGTATGCCTTTTCTCTCCAATCATCAGTATTTTTAACAATGCCGTATTTTGGAGTTCGCAGAAATTCGCTCTTCTTTCCCACCATAGCATCTATTACAGCTATGGTATTGTTTACCGCCATTCCCATGGAATAAATTATCAGATAAGGCATGGCTATTGCCTTTGCCCTCCGATCTTTATCATACATGTTATGAATTATGAATAGATAAGCTCCTGGTCCCATGGCAAGGTATGTTGCAAGCGTTACCACTGGAAGGAAACTAATAACATAGAGATTCACATTAGATGCTAAAAGAATTGGAAGTGCAATAAATTGAATTAGCATTAATGGAAAAACGATGTGACGAGTTAGTTGTACAAAAGCCTGAAGTTTTGCATCAATTGATATTTTTCGTTTTAGTAAAATACTGCCAAGAAGTTTAATTGCACATTGAATCGAGCCCTTGGCCCATCTGAACTGCTGTCTCTTGGCACCATTCATCTGTACAGGCAGTTCTGCATTAACAACTATATCCGGTATGAAAAGGCATTTCCAACCCTTCATTTGTGCTCTATAACTCAAATCCAAGTCTTCCACTAGAGTTGCAGTGTGCCAACCCCCTGAATCATCAATGCATTCTTTTCTCCAAATTCCCGCAGTACCGTTAAAATTCATAAATAGATGTGAGTTACTTTTTGCCCTCTGCTCAACTAAGAAATGGAAATCTAGGCTCAGTGCCTGTGCCTGAGTCAAAGCAGAATAATTTTCGTTAACATGTCCCCATCTGCATTGGACAAACCCAATGTTTGGTTTTGCAAAATAAGGTATTGCTCTCCTTAGATACCATGTTGGTGGAATAAAGTCTGCATCAAAAATTGCGACAAACTCACTTTTAGTATATTTCATCGCGTACTTTAGTGCCCCAGCCTTGTAACCCTGTCTTGTTCCACGTCTAATGTGGGATATATCAAAGCCCTTGCCCTTGTAATTTTCTACAAGTTCTGCTATTTGCTCTGTAGTGCTATCATCAGAATCATCTAGGATCATGATACACATCTTTTGTTTTGGATAGTCAAGATCACAGACAGAGTTTATCAGACGACTCGCAACATACTTTTCATTATATATCGGAAGATGAATTGTAACAGTTGGTTCACCTATTGATATGGTATCCTGATTTTCTTTTCTTCGTCCTGAAAGAAATGCCAAATAATAGAAATTACATGTATAAGAAATTATGATAATTGCGCAGGCTATGAAAATATAAAAAACAAAACCAGTGAACGGATTCGGTGCTATAGGCTCCATCTACAATACTGACAAAATATTATACAATATTAACAGTTATGGAATTTATTACTAAAATCTAGAGTTTAATCCACTGGGTAAATCTTGATCGCCGTTGGTGGACAGACACCCTCACATGCAAGACAAAAGATACAGTCTGGTTCGTTAATTTGTAGCGGTTTTTTTGTAGATGCTACATTTCCCGGAAAGTCAAAGAATTCGAAAACACCCACAGGGCAGGCGTCAATGCATGCACCATCTGCAATACAGATGTCAAAGTCTACAGAAACAAACTCGCCCCAAACGCCCATGACCTTGTTATCTGCTCCGATACGCCCCCAAGTCTTAAGATCATTTCCAGTTTTGGTTTTGAATGGTGCGGACTGGTCCATCTTATCTTTATAGTCAATATCAATTGGTCCCGGAACCACTTCCTCTCCGTCCCTCGTGATTACTTGTTTTTTACCTTCAATTGCTGGTTTTGGCTTTTCAATTTTAGCTATTGGTTTTGCATCTAATACTATTTGTGCCAGAGGAGTTAATTCCTCCAATTTTGTTACTGCCTGTACTTCTGACACATTTTCTGATTTCATAAGATATTCAATCATCTTGTCAGAAAGTATAGTATTTCTAAGAAGTGTGTCAATTATCATTTTTGCAAAGTGGTCAGCCTTTTTTCTATAGTTTTGTACCCATTGAGGTGCACTAAATTTTTCAACCGGATAAATCTGATAAATGGCATCAATTACTTCACCCGTTACAATTTCAACAGTGACGCCAAGTTCTACGTATTCATATCCATCAGCATCTGGATCCGGCATATTTTCTTCAATCCAATTGTAGGTTGCATATATCCTGTCAGCATATTTGTCCATCACAAACGTCTTTTTCATTCCTTCAAGAATAGACTTTATCTCAGCTGGATCCTCAAGTTTGATTGGCATTCTGTACAAACCGAGCTTGTAACCATGCATTGGGTAAATTCCCCGTTTAGCAGTTGAAGCCTGCATTGTGTATACTCTATCTTTAAGAAGCAATGACATGATTCAGGTATGGTATAAAATAGATAAAAATCTTTGTTCCTAGAATTCATGAGTAAATAATGAATTAAATTTTTAAGAAGCATTTGCAAACGGAATTGGCTTGAAAATTAACAAAATCGCCATTGTTAGTAAACTTGGCTCAAAAAAAGCTGAAAAGGCAGTAAAAGGAATAGCAACAAAGCTACTAAAACAAAAATTCAAAGTTTACACTGTTTCACCAGTACTAGTTGATGGAGCAAAAACAGTAAACTCTTTAGAAGATTTAAGGGAGATAAAACTTGATCTTGTAATAACATTTGGTGGAGACGGGACTACTCTTAGAACGTTTAGAAATCTTGAAAATGAGACACCACTTCTAACAATAAATGTTGGTGGTAATAGAGGAATTTTTTCAGAAATAAATTTGGATGAAATTGACAACGCTATACAACACATAAAGAAAAATAAGGTTTGGCTTGACAAAAGAACAAGGGTTGTTGCTTCTTGTAACGGTAAACAGTTTCAGCCTGCATTAAACGAGATATATATTAATAGAAAAAATTTGACTAAAACTGCTGAATTTGAAATAAAATTTCAAAATGATATAGTAAAACAAAGGATGGATGGCGTTATGATTTCAACATCAAGCGGTTCAACTGGCCATTCTTTATCAATTGGTGGACCAATACTGCATGAAAGTTTGGATGTATTAATTATAACACCAGTTGCTCCAGTTCACAGACTTCCGTCCATAGTTGTTCCTGACGAAAAGGTGGAGATAAGGTGTTCACATGATTGTAATATAGCCATGGATGCTCAAGTCATCAAATCAGCTGGCTTTGGCGAGATAATAACTATAAAAAAATACAAAAAACAAGCAGTTTTTGTCAGGCTAAAAAAGAAAGGTCTGAGACAGATGACTAAGCTTGGCTTTTAGGGTTTTAGATTCTAGTGCATTTTATGCAGGAATTCCATTTAGTTCAAATGAACCAAGCTATATCACGTCTCTCGTCTATAATGAAATTGAACACATCAAAAAAGATCATGATGCAGTTCAGATTTTAATTGAAACGAAAAGGTTAATGATTTCTGATCCTGAACATCGATTTATTATTACCGCTAATAATGCTGCAAAAAAATCAGGTGATTTTCCCAACCTTTCCGATGAAGATATATCCACTATAGCTCTAAGTCTTCAACTTAAGGCTGAACTCCTGACTGATGATTTTGCTCTTTCTAATGTGGCAAAAAATCTTAGCATAAAAGTTATTCCTGTAATGACAAGTGGTATAAAAAATGTTATAATTTGGAAGTATTATTGCCCAGGATGTAAAACAGATTTTTCTAAAGTTACAGAATGTCCTAGGTGTGGAAATAGATTAAAAAGAAAACCAATGAAGAACTAATTCATATGTCACGAAGTGTTTTCTGACTAGTTTTTTTCAAATGCTTACTTTGTGCTTGTAATACTTTTTTTATATTTTTAGCACGAGCTTCACCAAGACCACCAACCTTGGAAAGTTCTGTAGTTGATGAACTTAACACCCTCAAAGGCGTTCCAAACTTTTCTAGCATACGTATGGCAGTTTTTTCTCCTACGCCAGGTAAACTACACAGTATGGAAAGTTGTTGTTTTTGTACATCATTTGATTTTCTAATTTTTTTAATAAATGGACCCTTACTTGCATCCTTTCTTGAGCACATAGACATCAACAACTTGGCTGTATGAGAAGCGTTAGGTGTATGAATTACTGGAATTTTGAAATCAAGTGCAATAGATGAAATTGCGCCATAAAATACAAGTGAATTTTCTGTCAACTCTTCTATTTCGTCTATATTTCCTTCAATTAGTAAAATTGGAAATTGATAATGTTCTTTCAATCTATTACACTGATCAAATAAACGGCCGTCAAAGATTGATGAAACAAAATCAGAAATCGTTTTTCTCTCAACTATAGTTTCAGGTGCAACAATATAATCACCAATTGGTAGTGTTTTTATTTCCAAATTGATACCGATTCCCTTTAAAAGGTCTGGTATACCGCTTTTTTTTTCCCGTTCATCCACTACTATACGCAGATTCTTTAAATTCACAAAAAATGATATGTTTTTTGATTAATATTTTCTTGGAAAGTTGTTATTTTGGTGGATTAGTGTTTGTAGAGGGATTTTTCATTATTTCCTGAATTTTCATTTCCTGTTCTTTTAGAGTAATTTTCAATCTCTCTTCTTGTTTAACTAAAAGGGAAGCTTTTGTTTTTGCCAGTTCCACCTGTTCTTCAAGTTCGTCAATAAGATCCTTTTTGTTAGATTTTATCATGATGGTTCCAGCATGTTTGAAAACGGATTCATCATCACTTGCCTTTTTCAATTCCTCTAGTGCTTTTTCCGTTTCATGTTTTTCTGATTCCAACTGTTGTTTTTGCATTATAATGGATTGAAAGTTCTGTTGTGTTTGCTGCAATCTTGCTAGCTGTTCTTGCACTAAAGGAGGAATTTGTGGATTGGAAGACATATGACGATTAAAAAATCATTTTAATTATATATCTACTGATTCAATCGAATCATAACTTGTCTGAATAAGACGAATTGAGGAGTTAAGATTTGCACGCATTTGTGCCAATTGGTTAGATTCAATTAGTATTGTAATTTTGTCGCCGCAAAACATCTCTGTTTTGGTTGGATTTTCGGGATAGAATTTGTTATCAATATTAACTGAATCAAAAACTGCATTTGTTTTTTCTTCCGCGTCTACTTCAATTTTGGCATTAAATCTTGACGTCATAGGCAAAACCTGCTATCTTAAACTCACACTTTTTACAACTCCATATGCCTACAGCCTCTCTGCCAAATTGTGTGGAGCCACACTCGGGACATTTTCTTTTAGATTTTAGAATTTGGTGAACCTTACTGAATTGTTTCCTAGGTTTTAGCCCATACCTCGCGCCTAATCCTTTTAGCATCATTTTCTTTTTTGCCAATTTATTTACCGCCTTCTGTTGCTTGTTTTATAACATCTCTGATTTTTTTACCAACTGCAACGGATAATTCAGAGCATTTAACGAGTTGCTCAAACGTAAATCCGTCACTTCCGCCCTTTTGAACCGCTACAATATTTCCATCAGAGTTTGTAGTAATTGTTATTCTAGCATCAAGACATCCCCATTCATCAAGATTTGGATCTACAATTATGAATTCGCCAATTCGTCCCATTGTAACAGATACTGGAATGGTGGTAGTCGGTGCATCTGATTCTTGATTCTCTATTAAAACAGGTTTGTCATCTTTCATTTCCCATTTTGGGATCTTTGATGTAATAATTGCAGCAACCGCAGCATATGAACATGCATCAAACAGATTACCGTCGTGATCAGTTATTACATTATCAGCGAATAAACCAATGACAGATTTGTCTTTCTCTAAAACAAACTGTGATAGATCAATCATACCACTTTCACGTATTCCCCTATCAACCACTCTTGCTAACTCTATCACATCTGGTTGAGGAGGGCCGGTTTCTGCACTTGGATGAGCTAATGGAAGAATTTCTGCTGTGCAGATAAAGATCCCCTTGTCACCCATATCAGGAAAAGGTCTGTCAGGCTGAACTTTGATTCCTGATACAATTTCCGTATCACCCAACCTAACCCGCGCAGAGCCATTAGCATGTGGTATAACTCCAGTATCAATAACCAAAGGTCTAGGTTCGTCTAGTGCACGATCATCAATTCTTTTTCCTTCTTGTAGTAAATCTAGAATTTTAGATCTTTTGAGTTTGTCTATGATTGAAAGGTTTGCCATTAGTCATTATCACCACTTGAAAAATATTTTTCACGCAATGCATTTTTCTGTATTTCATATACCTGTTTACAACCTTCTAAACCTAATTCTATACATTTTTTGAATTCATCTGTAGTAAGGACACCATCTAATTGTAAAAGTGTGATTTTTCCCAAGTTTGGCATATAACCTATTGGCATGTCTGCTTGCCCAGCTTGGTCTTCTTCATTATTAACATCAAGAATTAAAGCATCAGCGGCCTTTCCTGCAGCACACGCACACACTAAATCCCTCATTGGAATTCCTGCATCTGCTAATGCAACTGATGCTGCATCTAACGCAGCACATCTTGTTCCACCATCTGCCTGCAGTATTTCAAGATACACATCAACTGCAGTTCTAGGGAACTTTTCAAGCATTACAGCCGGTTCTAATGCTTCCTTGACAACTTTACTGATCTCTATTTCTCGTCGTGACGGAGCCGGATTTTTTCTTTCACCTACAGAAAAAGGTTCCATATGATATCTAACTCTTAAAATTCCCGTGTCGGGATTTGACATGTGTTTTGGATGAACATCTCTAGGACCAAAAACACCAGCAAGTATTTTATTTCCACCAAATTCAATATACGCGGAACCACTAGCGTTTTTTAATACTCCGGCTTTTATGGTAACCTTTCTTGTTTCATTTACCTTACGTCCATCAGAACGAATTCCATTTTCGTCAAGTAATACTACATCAGTTTCTCGTCCGCCCATTAATTATACACCATTAGATTCTAACATTTTTTTCACTTTATCAGTCAAATTAACAAGATGTGCTTGCTCATCAACCATCCGAATTGCCGCAAGTGCCTTTAATAATCCATTTGTTTCGTCACAGGACACAACAATTAAGCCATTTTGGCCAACCGTAATGGTTGCATTAGTAGATGCTTCGATGGTTTGTATCATAGATCCGTGTTTTCCAATAAGACGAGGGATTTTAGTGGGCGAGATTTTGACCAATTCTCCAGAATCAATCTTTCCCAAACTTTGGTCTGCAATTGAAATCAAAGGTTCACGCTGTCTATCAGAATTTGCAATTTTTGCAAAGATAATATCACCTG
>JACASX010000006.1 GCA_013390745.1 Marine Group I thaumarchaeote
GTGATATGTTAGGCCATGCTCTCTCTCAAATTGGAGATCTAAACGGTGATGGAATTAACGACATTGCTGTAGGCTCACCCTATTCAGATTCTCAAAACAAAGTGCTACCTGACACAGGCTCAATTCACATTCTATTCTTAAATTCTGATGGTACGGTTAAATCTAATACTACATTTCCAAATTTTGAATCAAATACTTCTGAATTTAATTTCATTGCAATTCTAATTTTGATATGCGCCGTTGCTATTGGAATATTTCTTTTAATAAAAAGAAGGGATAGGCTGACAGCAAAATAGATCTAAAATTTTAATCGAATGATTAGTTTCTGTATAGTGAAATTGATATATTATAACTGAATTTTTACCTAATATGTATAAAAATAGTGTTCCTTTTCGCGCATGGTACTATTTTAGAATGGGTTGGTCGACATATTTTGCATTTATCTTAGCAGCAATCAACACATTAACTGTAACATATTTTCTTGCAATTGACAATTACCCTTCATTGAAATCAGTTTTCCCATCATTTGAAGTCTATATTCTCATAATTGTAAGTGTTGGAATCCCAGTTTTAATAGCGATTGGATATGCACATTTTAAAAGAACTCAAGCCTTTAAATCTGAAATTGATGTTATGATAGAAAGTAACCCGTATCAACGAAGAAATACAGTTAATAATGAAATAAATCTTCGCATGAATTTACAATTGATGAAGTTATTAACAAAATTAGTAAATAATGAAAAACTTGATACGTCAGAATCAGAAAATTTAAAAAAATTAATTAAAACATATGAGGAATTTACCGAAAATCGTTCTTTTGTAAATAACTCTGATATCGATTTTATTAAAGAAGAAATACAGAAAAAATAATCTATTTGTTTATTTTTTGAATTAACTCAAACCCCTCGGCTTTTTTTAATCCCACTTCAATTCCTCTGAGAACTGCCAGGTTTTCAATCGCGGTAATGGATCTTGCGTTTGGAAACTCTTCAATTTCTGATTTATACATTTTAAATCCCTTAATTTTAAAAACAAATTCGTTCTCAATATTTTCAAAAATATTTGGTCTGAATGGCGTTTTTGTGCGTCCCTGTAATTCATAGCATAATATTTTTTTTACACCAGATTTTGGTCTACACGTAACTAATGTCGAATCGAAAACAGACTGATGATCCAAATTTAGATCATTCCTGGGTGCTGTATAGACAACTTCAGGCTTAAATTTTTTTATAATCTCCTCCAATTTTTTATTAATATCTAGATGCGATAAATTTAATCTCATATCTGGAAAATCTAAAAATATAGTTTTTGAAATACCCAAAATTTTTGAACATTTTTTACATGCGTTCTTTCTAACTTGAATCATTTTTTTGTCCTTATATTGAGCAGTAGCCCCTTCAGAAACAACACATAAAATAATTCTATTTTTTTTACTTAATTTTTTTATGGTACCGCCCATTCCTAAAACTTCATCATCTGGATGCGGTGAAATAACTAAAATATTCATTATATCTATGCGTGAATTATCTAGATAATAATTATAACTACAAATTAATTATATCATAACTTCTCTAAGAATTCACTAATTGAACCAGTAATCTCGTTAATCTCCTCTTTTGTTAATTCTGGATACATAGGCAGTGATAAAATTCGTTCTGAGACTGTTTCAGTAACTTTTAATTTTTTTTGTTTGATTTTATAATTAGAAAAATGTTTTGTAAGATGGATCGGTTCGAAAAATACTTTAGACATTATTCCTTTTTTTGCTAAAAACCTAGACATACCATCCCTGATTCTTTTTGATGGTAACTGGATTGAAAATAGTTGATACACATGTTTGTATCCTTTAGGCTCTGTGTGAATTTTTATTCTCTCAATTTTTGCCAGTTTTTTCTGGTAATATTTTGCATTTTGGCGTCTTAAATTGATCAATTTCTCAATTTTATTCAATTGTGATAAGCACAATGCAGCAGTAATTGATGACATTCTCCAATTATATCCTAATTCAACGTACTGTGGGGTTTGAATGTTCGAAAAATAATTTTTTATGGTTTTTCTTCCATGTGAACGAATTAATTTCAGTTTCTCAAATTTCTCTTTTGAATCAGTTACTACTGCTCCACCTTCTCCTGAAGTAAGAATCTTATTTCCAGCAAAACTAAAAATTGCTACTTCCCCAAATGTACCAACTTTTTGTTTGTTAATTTTAGATCCAATAGATTCAGCAGCGTCTTCGATTAGAGTTATTTTATTTTTTTTTGAAATACGCCTGATCTCATCAATTTTACACGGTAATCCTGCATAATGAGTTGGCATTATTATTTTTGTTTTTTTTAGAAATGGATTCTTCAATATTTTTTGGATTCATACCATAGTTTATCTCTTCTATATCTACAAATTTTGTTATTGCATTAACCATTAATGGCCAGTTTGCTGTTGCAATAAAGCTAAATGATGGAACCAAAACTTGATCATTATTTTTTAAATTATAAGACAACAAAGCTGCATGTCCTGCAGATGTACCTGAATTGAATGATACACAATACTTAGTACCAATATATTTTGCTAAATCATTCTCAAATTTTTCTACTTCTGGTCCTATTGCCCAATCCATACCTCTTTTGATAACTTTTGAAATAGCTTTGATCTCACTGCTATCATTTGAAACTTTATACAGTGGGATTCTCCAATTAGTTTTTTTCAATTTGTTTTAATACGTAATGTATTCATTCATTAATTCATTGATAATTTTTTCTAATTCTTTTTTCGAAATTTTCTTTGAAGTCTCTGAACTTAATTCATTTATTGAAATCGGTTTTTTATTTTCTATTTTTGATATTTTATACATTTGACCAATATCATGACAATAAGGTAGTTCTTCATTTGTAATTAAAAATTCATGAAACCGTTCTCTTTCTCTTGATTTTAGGATTTTAATTTTATTGTTTATTTTATGGCTGGAAAATTTCTTTTCAAATACTTGAAGCATTCCTCTCGCTAACTCCTCTATCTTCACTGATGGCATTTTTAAAATAAATATTTCTCCATCCTTTGCAATTTTTGTAACTTTTAAAATCATTTTAGATGCGTCTGAAATTGACATGATAAATCTTGTCATTCTTGCGTCTGTAACTGTTAATGGATTATGAGTAAGAATTTGTTTCTGGAATATCTGAAATACAGAGCCTCTTGAACCCAAAACATTCCCAAATCGAACAATTGTAAAAACTGTTTTGCTGTTTCCTATGTATGAACTTGCATCTAAAGTTAATCTTTCAGCCAATAATTTACTTGCTCCTAATGTACTTGATGGGTTTGTAGCTTTGTCTGTACTTATGAAAATTACTTTTGAAACATTCTCAATTATTGATGTTTCTAATATATTGCTGGTTCCTATAACATTAGTTTTGACAGCATCAAATGGATTTTGTTCACAAATATCAATATGTTTCATTGCGGCCGCATGAAAAACAATATCTACATTTCTTATAGCTAATTGCAATCTATCTTTATCTCTTACATCCCCGACCATGAACTGGAAAATTTTATTATTTCCTATCGTCTCTTTTACCTCTACTATTGAATTTTCATCATTTGAAAAAATCCTGATTTGTTTTGGTTGAAAATTCATCAATTGTTTTATTATTCCTAATCCGATTGAACCCGTGCCTCCAGTAATGAGAATCACTTTATTTTTGAATTCATTTTTTAAATTACCATCAATTTTCATCTTATGTCAGATTTTAATCGTTAATTAGATAAACTATTCTTATAAAACCTATTTTTGTGAATGTTTATTGCATTAATTAAACGAATATTTTTCTGGTAAACTATTAATTCATTGATTTTTTTAATAATTCAATTGTTTGAACTTAAAACGACAAAAATATCGATAAAAAAAATTGCTACTTTTTTAAAAAGCAATTACACTGATAAAAATTTCCATGTATCATTAATTTCTTCACTTGATAATGTAAAAAATAACTCCATACTTTTTTATTCTGAAATGTCGGATCAAAATTTTAATTTAAAAGATACTATTAATTATGATTTAAAAAAATTACAAAATTACAAAAATATCGTACTAATTTGTGATGAAAAAACAAAAAAACGATTGAAAAACATACCAGTTTTAGTTTCAAAAAACCCAAGACTAGATTTTTCACGTGTAATGATGAAATTTTTTGTTAACGATGAATTCAAACCTGGCATTCACTCATCAAGCATTATTGAAAAAAATTTAACAATAGGAAAAAATGTTTACATTGGTCCACATTGTTATATTGGAAAAAATGTCAAAATAGGAAATAATGTAAAGATATTAAGCAACACATCAGTTTTCGGCAAGACAGAAATTGGTCAAAATTCAGTGATTTTATCAAATACTACTATTGGAAGTGAAGGGTTTGGTTTTATTTTCGATGGAACAAGTAGCCAACATTTTCCTCACGTGGGTTCAATTACTATTGGAAAAAATGTTTGGATTGGTTCTAATTCTACTATAGATAAATCTGCTTTAGATAATACAATTATTTGTGATGATGTAAAAATTGATACGTTAGTAAACGTGGGTCATAATACTAGTATTGGCAAATCAACATGGATTTCTGCTAATAGTACAATTTGTGGTAGAGCTAAAATTGGTAAGAATTGTTTAATTGCACCAAACTCAGTTATTGATGTTGGGGTAAAACTTGGTGATAGATGTATTGTTGGCTCTTCTAGTTTGGTAAGAAAAAATTTTCCTAACAACTCTGTTCTTGTAGGTTCTCCTGCACGAATACTAAGAAAAAATCCTAGATGATTTCTAAATGAATAATATATCAAATTCTAAATCTAATTTAATAGAACGAGTTTTTGAAGAAACAATGTTTACAGATCATAAAATAGTTACCGAAGAATTATCAAAAGCAATTTTAAAAAAATATAAAATTAATGTACCTGAATTCGTTCTCGTTAACTCCTCAGATGAAGCAGTAAGTGTAGCAAAAAAACTAGGTTTTCCATTAGTAATGAAAGTGGTTTCTCCACAAATTCTTCACAAAACTGATGTTGGTGGAATAAAAATTGGTATAGATAATGTAACAGATATCAAAAAAACATTTGTTGACATGCATCGTAGTTTATCAAAGAAAAAAGGCGTAAATGTTAAAGGAATTCTTTTAGAAAAAATGGTTCCAAATGGTGTTGAACTAATAATTGGTTTACAAAACGATCCGCAATTCGGTCCAGTCATAATGGTGGGATTAGGTGGCGTGATGACTGATATATTTAAAGACGTTTCATTTCGGATGCTGCCAATTACAACTTCAGACGCAAAATCAATGTTAAATGAATTGAAAGGTTCAAAGTTGCTAAATGGCTTTAGAGGAAGCACCCCAATTAACGCCGATATGATTGCAAAAGTTCTAGTTCAAATTGGAAAGATGTGTCTTGAAAATGCTGATTATATTAATAGTATTGACTTTAATCCTGTAATAGTTTATCCAGAATCTTACTATGTTGTAGACGCAAAAATTATTCTAAACAATAAACTAAAAAAGAGTTCAATCTCCAAGGCAAAACCAAACATTAATTCCATCGAGAAATTTTTCACACCAAAATCTGTTGCTTTAGTAGGTGCGTCTTCAAAACCTGAAAAGATATCAAATTCAGTTTTAAAATCACTACAAAACAAAAATTTCAAAGGAAAAGTATATCCAGTTAATCCAAAAGAGAAAAAAATTCTTGGCCTAAAATGTTATGCATCTTTAGAAGCAATATCTGCCAAAATTGATCTTGTAGTGGTTTGTGTTGATCTTGCTAATTGTGCATCCATTATGGAATCGTGTGCAAAAAAAGGTATTCATGATGTTGTAATCGTTTCTGGTGGTGGTAAAGAACTAGGTGGAGATAGAGCAAAAATGGAATATGAAATTCAAGAATTAGCGCTAAAACACAAAATACGAGTTATTGGACCAAATTGTATTGGAGTGTATAACGCTGCAAACAGATTTGATACTACATTTTTTGATGAATCTAGAATGATACGTCCAAAATTAGGAAATGTTGCATTTTTCTCACAAAGTGGAACAATTGGTGTTAGTATGTTAGAGACATCTGATTCTTTTGGTTTATCAAAGATGATCAGCTACGGAAATCGTTCTGACGTAGATGAAGCAGATATGATTTGGTATGCTGCCAATGATCCCCAAACCAAAGTCATTGGTTTATACATTGAAGGATTTGGAGATGGAAGAAAGTTCATTAATACTGCAAAACGTGTAATTAAAGAAAAGAAAAAACCTGTTGTTGTCTGGAAGAGTGGTAGAACTACTGTAGGCGTAAAGCAAGCTACATTGCATACTGGTTCACTAGGTGGTTCAAACGCAGTTATTATGGGTGCATTGAAACAAGCAGGTATTATATCAGTTGAAAGTTATCAGGAATTATCTGGAGTACTCAAAGCACTCGCTTGGCAACCTCCTGCAAAAGGAAATCGTGTAGCAATGTGTACTAATGGTGCAGGACCTATAGTTGCATCTGTTGATTATATCCAAAAAATGCAATTAAAACTGTCTTTATTGTCCCCCGACAAAATCAAAAAAATTCTGAATCATTTTCCACCAAATTACATTCTTGGAAAATCTGGAAATCCTATAGATATTCCAGGTGCATCACATGGGGCTACAGCTGATGATTATTATTTTATCATTAAACAATTCTATGATGAAAATAATGTTGATATTGTTATGCCGTGGTTTGTCTTCCAAGATAATCCTCTGGCGGAGACAATAGTAAAATACCTGGCTGAATTTTCAAAGAAGAAAAAGAAACCAATTTTAGTTGGAGGAAATGGTGGCCCATACACTGAAAAAATGTCCAAATTAATTGAAAAACAGAAAATACCTGTATTTGATGATCTTAGAATATGGATAGCTGCTGCTTCTGCATTGCATCGTTTTGGAAGGAATTTGTAATTATTTTTTAACTCGATTAATTGGAATAGAGAAATAGTGTTCCATGTCAGCTTTCTTATTTGAAATTTGCAGACTATCATTATCGTCTTTCCCATCTGGATACCATACTCTCAAAAAGCCATTTTTATCTTCAAAACATGATTTTGGAACTTCCCATGATGGGTTTCGAAATTTGAAATCATCTATTGTATAGTGAGATTGAATCAACAATTCATTTTTTTCATTACGCTCTAAAATTGTTCCATGAACCAATGTGACTTTTCCTAAATCTGTCATTAGAGTATACATTGGTTTAGCACGTCCTGAAATAGAACCAGAATTTATAATCTGTGATGCAATTTCTAATCCTTTTTGAACAGACGTTCTGTGACGCTCCATTCCCTGCATTGGAATACAATGAAAAAGATAATGTGATTCTATTCCTAGATATCTGAATCCATCATACAATTCATTAAGAATTTCAACATTATCATTAACTCCTTTTAGTAATACCGACTGATCATAAATTTTGAATGCAGCTTTGTAAATGTCGGTATAAGCCTTTTTAGATTCCGCAGTTAATTCTGATGGATGATTGATGTTTGTTCCAATTTCTAATTTAATAGGATCAGCTGTTTTTAATATATCAATTAACTCTCTGTTTATTTTTGCAGGGTCTTGAACTGGTACTCTTGTTCCAATACGTATTATTTCTATATTTGGAGCAAATTTGTTGATTTGTGAAAAAATATATTCTAACCTTTTTGGCACCATCAGCGGATCTCCTCCTGTAACCAATACTTCTTTGAGATCTTCTTTTACTTCATCACTACCTGTATATTTTGCAAAATTTGTAATCTCATTTTCAGTTAAACCAAACTGAGGATATTGTCCTCTTAAACACCAACGACAATGAGCTGCACAGACCATGGTAGGTTCTAAGAGAATTGTTCTGCGATACAATCTTTCAACTCCTCTCAAAGCTTTTCCTTCATAATGGACATGTACCTCTGATTGGTAATGTCTCAAACGATCTTCGTGGTTTATTTTGTCTTCATCTTCTGATTTGATATATTGTCTTTCAAATGCCTTATACTCTTCTGAATCAATCCCATATTTTTCACTGGTTTCAACAAGTTTCTGTTTTAAGTATGGAGTAAGCTTCTCAGCAAAATTTGAATTTTTTGCTCCTGCCATAACTCAGGTATCTATGATTTAGGTTATAAATAATTAGATTCTTTTCTATCAGGAATTGTATAATGTCTGTCCTTCATACTTGTGCTGTTTTCTTAAAATGAAATTCATAATTTTAAAAGTGTATATACGATTTCCTAAAAGAAAACCAATCATTCTCAATTTTACCTTAAAAGGCGATGAATTTTTTCGAATTGTTCCATATTCTTCAAAAACTTTTTCAAACAAATTATCCCACCATTCTGCAAACTTTATAGGGTTTGCAATTTCATTTACAAAATCACGTTCTTGAGACAATAATTTTTCTCTAAATTCTTTTGATTCAACTATGTTATCAATTATTTTTGCAATTGATTTTGGATCTTTAGAAAATGGTTGAAATGGAGATTCCAATTCAGTTCCGTTTACAATTATTTTTTTTTCTTTATCTGTATATTGGATAACTGGAGTTCCGCACATGACACTTTCCAACCCAACTAATTCAAATACCCCAAAAAATAAATTTGCTATTACTGCATCGGCAAATGTATAATACCTTGCAATTTCTGATCTTTTGATTATAGGTATAAATTTTACCTGTTCTGGTTTTTCACTAAGCATTCTTTTTTTAAAGTCTCTTTCTTCTTGTGTTCTTTCACCAAACCATTCTACACTCAAAATCTCAAAATCTGACTTGCAGAATTTTAAAGCCTGCCATAGTAGTTCTGTTCCCTTAAATTTTTCCATTCTCATAGGACAAAAAAATGTGAATTTTGTTTTTTTTCTTTCAATCGGTTTTATATTCGGATTAAATTCTTCAATATCAATAGGCAGTCTGGCGTTTCTTCTTCCATTTTTTGTGTATTTTTCCAACTCGGTAAATTGCCAGACCCCAGCAACATGTGCTATTGCATTTTTAAACGCATTCCAATAAAATTTTCTTTCGAAGATATTACGTGAATGTACACTATCATCACCCTCCGCTGCAGAATCCTTTGGATTTTTCTTAAATCTTGGAGCTTCAATATCTCCTCCTACATAATATGATATGTAATTAAGATCTGCTAAATATGCAACTCTTTCACTAGACATGGTTAAGCATACATCATAATCATCTTTTATCTCGTTAATTTTTTGAACATGTTCTTTCACTTTCCATGTTTTGAAAGTTTCAATATTATCTGGATCAGTAAAAGTAGCTGAACCATCTATTGGATACTTAATCAGACGAATTTTTGATTTTTTTGAGTATTTTTGGAGTGTTCTGACAACATTTCCTACATCTCCTATAGCCAGGACTTTTATTGGCATTTGAGTTTATTATTTTTAAAATTTTATATCTCTTGTTACGGAATTATTACAAATTTCCATCAAAAAATAATTTTAATTTTATAGTGACTTTGATATATATCCAAAATGAAAATTTTTTATGAGTTTAAAATCTAATCTTAGAGGTATTTTATTAACTCATCCAAGAATTAATCCTTATAGATTTTCTCTAAATTACACGTTTAGGCTTTTAACAAGTTCATTTAGGCATTTACCACATTTTTTAATTATTGGAACTAGCAAAGCTGGAAAACACAGTGTTTTATCTTATCTAAATCAACATCCTGATGTTAAAGCTGGAACTAAACATAATGTCGGAGTTTATTATTTTGATTCTACTTTCGAATACAAATCATTATCTTGGTATAAATCCCACTTCCCCACAAAATTCTCAAAGTTTAAAATTATTGGAGAAGCGTCTGGAACATACCTAAATCATCCATTAGCCCCAAAACGAATTAAACAAACATTGCCTAATGTTAAATTAGTAAACTTTTTTCGAAATCCAATCGATAGAGCTTACTCTGCATATAATCATGCATTCAGATTAGGATGGGAACACTCAAGTTTTGAGAATGCGATAGAATCTGAAATTGAAAGAATTAATTTACTTAATGATAATCCTGAAATGAAAATAGATAACATTGACACTGTGAACTTTCTACAATTTTCCTATTTACGCCATGGATTATACGCATTAAATCTAGAAAACTGGTTTAAAATTTTTGAAAAAAATCAATTCCGGCATTTTTCAACGGAAGCATTAGATAAAGACTATTCTGAAATAATGAATTCTTTATTCACATTTTTTGGCATTAAAAAAATAAAATTGCAAAAAGAAGAAAGAAAGAATATAGGAATTGGTATGGGTCCATATGATCCAATGAAAGAGAAAACAAGAAACTTTCTGCTTGACTTTTACAAACCACACAATTCGAATTTATACAAATTACTTGGCAAAAAATTTGATTGGGATGTATGACTTATGAAATTTAATGAAATTGTGAAGTGGAAAACAAGTATAGGTGATTTTCCTTGTACAAGAAAATTTGATTCTGATAATTTATCAGTAGATGATTCATCGAAAAAACATCTAAGAGTTTGGAATTCATTTAAAAGCACATTATCTGCGGCAATTATTTGTGGTTTAGAAATCATGCCGATTAATAAGACTACAAACATTCTTTATATTGGAACATTAGATGATGACATCAAACTAAATTTTTTAGATCTTGTTGAAAATAATCAAGAAATTATTGTTCTTAATGAAAATAATCCAAAAACAAATGGTGATTATAATCCGACTCCGACACGCAATGCGAGTATAAAATACGTTAACAGTTTAGAACAAATCCAAGGAAAATTTCTTGTAATATATATCGATGATGTCGATTTTACACTTGAAAAAATTGCTAATCTTTCTAATCAATTTTTAAACAATTCTGGATATTTGATAATTTCATTGAAAAAATCATCTAGAGAAAAATTTGAAAAAATATTTTCAAATTTATCTCAAAGTTTTCAAATCATCCAAGAATTAAATATTGAAAGTTATTTTCGCAATAAATCTTTATTTTTATTTAAAAATAGAAATGTTAAATAGCATTCATAAATTTGTGGTCTACTTATGAAATTAAATAAAAAAATCTTTGTTTTTCTAATCATTTCTATTATTGTTTATGCATCTTTTCTCATTCTATCTGATTTTAACAAATTAGCTGATAAAATTACTGATTTTAAAATAGAATATCTGCCATTAATTTTAATTTTAGTTCCATTGGGTTGGCTTGCTTTGTATGCTCGTTGGGTATTTTTATTAAGAAATTTGAATTATATTTTACCTCACAAACAAAACTTCAAAATTTTTCTTAGTGGATTTGCATTAGGTGTGACACCTGGAAAAGTTGGTGAATTATTAAAATGCCAATTACTAAAAGATAGTTTTGATGTACCAAAAAGAATCACTGCACCGGTGATTTTGATTGAGAGATTTTATAATGCAATTGGTATTGTTATAATATCTATTTTTGGAATTTGGTTTTTTGATTTTAGTGGAATTGTGATATTAATAATAGCATGTATACTTGTAATTATATTTATTTTGTTGCGTAGCAAAAAATTATTCTCATCATTAATTCAAAAAACTTCTAAAATAAAATTTATCTCAAAGTTTTCAAATTCATTTTCAGATTCTTATGATGTAATAAATCTGTCAATAAAACCTAAAATTTTTATCGTTTCATCATTATTTTCTGCATCTTATTGGATTTTAGAATCAATATCTGTTTATTACATTTTTGAATCATTTGGAATAAATTTTATAGAGTTTTATCAAGTGATCATCACTTATGCAACTTCGATAATTCTAGGAGTTGCTTCATTCATTCCTGCAGGAATAGGAGTTTTTGAAGGAACATTAATTGGTCTTCTAAGCATTCAAGGATTGACTATTTCATCTGCAATTTCACTAACAATTTTTGTACGAGTTTTTACCTTGTGGTATTCTGTGTTAGTAGGGTTCTTTGCCTTGAAATTTTCAGGGGCTTTATCTCTTAATTCTGATTAATAAAATTTTTTATTTTTTTACATACAAGATCAATTTCATTATCTTTTAACGTGACTGAGGATGGAAGCCATAATCCATTATCAGAAATATAAGATGAATTGGGGTAGTTTTTATCTGATGCTTTGTACGGATTTAACTTATGGATTGATGGGTAGAATATTCTTGTTTCAATACGATTTTTTTTCAAGTGATTGATCAATTTATTTTTTTTATTCTTTGAATCCAAAATAAAATCTATCATCCAAGGAGTAATTTTATTTAAATCAGTTTTAACAAAACTAATTCCTTTTACATTGCATAATAAATCATGATATTTTTTGAACATTTCTTTCTTTTTGATAATGCGTTTTGGAAGTTTTTTCATTTGAGCAACTCCAATCGCAGCCTGAAACTCTGTGAATTTAAAATTATATCCTATTGTGGGGTGATCAAAAGCCATACGCATATTTTGTTTTGTGCCAGATTTTCGACCAAAGTCTTTCACAGCTTTACATTTTTCATATAATTTTTTATTATTAGTTACAATCATTCCTCCTTGCCCTGTTGTGATTATTTTTGGTGTACTAAAAGAAAAAATTCCAATATCACTCATGGTACCAACATGCTTTTTATCATAAAAACAACCCAAACCATGAGCTGCGTCCTCTATTAATGATAAATTATGTTGATTCGCTAGTTCAGTTATGTTTTTTATATCAACAGCACGACCATTGAAATCAACTGGCATTATTGCCCTAGTCCGTTTAGTAATAGATTGTTTAATTTTTTTTAAATCAAGATTTAGGGAGTCTTGTTCTATATCAACTAAAATCGGTTTTGCTCCAATTGCCTCAACTGAGTTAGGGCCGGCTACAAAAGTTAAATCTGGTACTATAACTTCATCACCTCTACCAATTCCAAGCGCTTTTAATCCTACATAGAGAGCAGTAGTACCACTTGTTACTGCGCACGCATATTTTACCCCAACAAAATCAGCAATCATTTTTTCAAATTGTCTTGTTTTTGCAGCTTCAGTAAACCAACCCGAATCGATTACAGTGTTCAATTCTTTTTTTTCATCATTATTCATATGTGGCTCAATTTGATTGATTTTTTTCAAAATATCACATGTTTTTTTATAGAACGATAAATAAAGATGACTTACAATTATTCAGGAATGAGTAAATTTTCTAATATACTTGTTACCGGAGGAGCTGGATATATTGGAAGTGTTCTCACAAGAAAGTTAGTATCATCAAAATATAACGTTAAAGTTTTAGATTCATTAATTTTTGGCCAAGACGGTATATCGGATCTTATTTCTAATAATTCAGTAAAACTTTTTCCGGGAGATATCAGAAATAAAAAAATTCATACAGATGTTCTTAAGGATATTGACTGTGTTGTCCATCTTGCGGCAATTGTGGGAGAACCATTATGTAGTAAAATTCCGGAGATTGCAAAACAGATCAATGAATTAGCTACTAAACAAATTGTAGACTCTTGTAAGAAAGCGGGTGTGCAAAGGTTCATTTTTGCATCAACTTGTAGCAATTATGGTTCTGCGTTAGAAACTGTTAATGAGGATACACCGTTAGAATCACTTTCACTTTATTCTGAAACTAAGGTCAAATCAGAACTGAATGTTTTGAATTCTCAGGATAAAAATTTTGAACCATGTGTGCTAAGATTTGCTACAGCCTATGGATTATCACCTAGAATGAGATTTGATTTACTTCTTCAGGAATTTATTCGAGATGCATTAATAGATAAAAAAATATCAATTTTTGGACCAAATCATTGGAGACCATTAGTACACGTAGATGATATAGCATCTTCTTGCATTACTGCAATTGAAAATTCAAAAAATATTTCTGGTGAAATATATAATGTTGGTGACAATGAGCAGAATTATACAAAAAAACATTTAGCTGAGATGATACAAAAACATATTCCATCATCAACCATAGAAGTAACCGAAACCAAACAGGATCCAAGAAATTATAAAGTTTCTTTTGACAAAATAAAAAATAAACTGAATTTTAATGTATCAAAAACTGCAGAAGATGGCATAGATGAAATATTAAATAAAATCAAATCTGGAAAATTAGATCCTAGAGATGGTCAATTCTCAAATTTAGCCAAAGCAGTAGAGTGCGTCAAAGTTTTTTGAGTCTAATTTTTGATTCGCAATATATAATACACGTTTAACATTCGAATTTCTATGCGTATTTTTATTACTGGTACAACTGGATTTTTGGGACAACAACTATCAAATTCGTTGATAAAAAAAGGCCATAAAATTGGAACATTAGCTAGAAATATAGCAAAGTCTGATCGAGCAATTGCTTCAAATACTGAATCAATGATACAAGGTGAAAAACATAAAGGAATATCATATTATTTTGGTGATCTAACTGATTATCTTAACATTCAAGATGTTTTAACCAATTTTAAACCAGATGTAATAGTTCATCTTGCTGCGCAAACGTCTGTTGCTTATAGTTTTACTCATACTACTGAAATATTCAATGTAAATTTCTTAGGTGTTGTGAATATGGCTGAAGCTGCACGCAGAGTTCTTCCTAAACTCAAGAGATTCATTTTTTCTGGTTCTGTCGAAGAATATGGAATTCAAACCAAGTTTCCAACAAAAGAAACTGCAGAACTAATGGCTGCTAGTCCATACGGAGTAGCAAAAATTGCAGCAGAAAAACATCTGAAATATTTGTATCAAGCCTATGGATTTCCGGCAATTATATTCAGGAACGCAAACTCGTATGGAAGAAGATACAACCACCAATTTGTAATAGAAAGTATGATATACCAAATGCGTCAGGGGAAATCTCCAATCAAATTAGGTGATCCAACTCCTTACCGTGATTTTATTTTTGAGCCAGATTTACTTTCTGCATATATTTCAGCCGCTGAAAGTAATAATAAAAAAATTATTGGAGAGTCAATCAATATAGGAACTGGAAAATCTCTATCAATAAAACAATTAGGAGAAAAAATTAGAAAAATTACTGGCTACAAAGGAAAGATTCAATGGAATAGCTTCCCAAAACGTTCACTAGAAATACCTAAACTAGAAGTAGATAATACAAAAGCAAAAAAATTATTAAAATGGAAACCAAAATTCACCTTGGATCAAGGTTTAAAGATCACAGCGTCATATTACACAAATAACTAGCCACTGATTTTTTCAAATTTTTTGATTATCCATTTTATATCTGGAATAGGAACCTGCTCTTCATTATATGCAATCATTTTTTTAAATAAACTTCTTGAAGTTTTTAAAATACATGCCAAGAAGAAAATTCCAATTTTTGTATTAAAACATCTAAGAAATTTTTTTACTATAATGCCCCTCTTTTTGAAAATTATTATTTTAATGTCTTGAATAACATCTTTAGAATAATGTATTCTAAATATTGTTTCATAGCCTAACCCATCATGCATTTTTATAGATGCGTCATTTCTAGGATCTACAAAAACTGTTACAAATGAGTAATTCCTTTTTCTTGCTTCATTAACTAATTCTTTCTGTATTTTTTCTCCATATCCTTTTCCTCTAAATTTTTCATGAATGTTAATACTTGAAGTATGAAATATTCCGCCTATACCAGCTGCACCCAAAATTTGATTATCTATTGTCTCATAAACAACCCAATCTGACGATTCTAAACTCTTCATTTCAGTTGAAATATCAAATTTCTGTAACTGGTTAATTATATCCTGAGTTGTATTTGCAGTATTCATAAAACTACTGAAAATTTTAAGAAATTATACTTTATTACATTCTCATAAGACTAGTTGACAATCTACACATAAAGTAACAACGTTAAATAAACAAAAATCAAAATATGTCTTGTTGCAAGATGGATTCATTACTTTTGTAAATCATGCATCAGTAATATTTTCACATAAGAACATTCGACTTATTACTGATCCTTGGTTGTTTGGACCTGCGTTTAATAATGGTTGGAAATTGTTATCACCATCTAAATTTGATATCAGTGATTTTGATAATATTACACATATATGGTTCTCTCATGAACATCCTGATCATTTTAGTATTCAAGTATTAAATGCAATACCTGAAAATATTAGAAAAAAAATCACAATACTTTTTCAGAATACATTAGATCATCGTGTAGCAAAGAAATGTGAACAACTAAATTTCAAACAAGTCATAGAAATGAAACCTACAGAATACATTTCTTTAAATGATGAATTTAAAATCAAATGTGTACCTAATGGCACATACGATTCATGGTTCTATGCTGAAATTGGTGATAAAAAAGTTCTTAACATTAATGATTGTATGGTAGATAGTAATTCACAATCTAAGATTGTAAAGAGAATGATAGGTGATGTAGACATTTTACTAACCCAGTTTGGATATGCTAGCTGGGTGGGTAATACTGAAGATGCACAATTAAGAGTAGATGCCTCTAGAGAAAAATTACAAAGAATACAAATTCAAGATAAAATCTTCCAACCAAAATTTATAATCCCATTTGCAAGTTTTGTTAGATTTTCACATAAGGATAATCATTACATGAATGATCAAATGAATAGAATTGAAAATGTTGAAAAATTTATACATGAAAAAACTAACTCAGTTCCAATCATTCTATATCCTGGTGATATTTGGTCTGGTAAAGAAAAAATCGATAATTCCCTTTCGATTAACAAGTATGCAGACGATCTTCAAAAAAATTTAGAATTATATGATGATCCAAAAATTATTGAATTTGATGAATTGCAGAAATTAGCATCTGCATACATTGATAATATTAAAAAGCGTAATAATTCGACATTTATAAAATTATTACACAATCTTCATTTTTTTAAAACAACAAATATCTTTCTGAAAGATCTTAACATTTCAGTATCGTTTAACCTAATTGATGGTTTAAAAAAATCTGTATCTGATAAACTGAATGTAGACATTATCACTGACTCTGATTCTCTTTCATTTGTCTTTTCTTGGGATTATGGGGTTGATACATTATTTGTCAACGCTAGATTCCGAACGTCTGGAGGTAAAATAATGAATTTCTTTCGCCTATTTTTAATAGGCACTTTAAATAATAATGGTCGAACTTTTCCATTTGGTGTTATAGGATTTCTATTGAATGAACGAAGTATGTGGAAAACTAAATTCTTAGAAATTATACTAGGGAAGTATGACTTAAAATGAAACTTTTTGCATTAAACATATGAAAAAAACTGTCATTATTGGAATCATTTGTGGATTAGTACTATCCGGATCTTTAATTTACGTATTGTATGATGATACATCTCTTCGATATAATGTTGGTACATTAGTTGGTGTAAAAGATAAACCACAGATTCTTGATGATAATTTTGTAATAAGTGAAGTGATAGTTGGAATTGAAAGTGTAACTGCACTCACTTTTATTGAAAACGACATTCTTTTCCTTGAAAAAGAAAGTGGTAAAATTAGACATATTCAAAATGGTATACTTGTTGATGAACCACTTTGGGATTTTCAAGTAAAACAGGAAGGATGTAACTGCTATACTGAATCTGGATTATTGGGAATAACTTCAGTAGATTCTTATGTTTATGTCTATGTAACTGAGGAATTGAATCATGACGAACCAAATGTAGAAAATAGAATCTATAAATTTACATGGAAAGATAACAAATTGCAAAATCCATTATTGCTTCATATTCTACCTGCAGATGAGCTCGTGCATCATGGTGGTGCGTTGGTTTCAGATTTAGACGAAAATGTTTTTGCTACTGTGGGTGATCAGAACCTTGAAACTTCAATACAAAATTATGATAATGATATAATTGCTGATGCAGGAATTATTCTAAGAGTAGGCTATGATCAAAACTTTAAATCTCCATCAGCCTCCATGAATCCCCTTGATCATTACTATGCAATAGGAATTAGAAACAGTTTTGGATTAGCTGTTGATCCAATAACAGGATATTTGTGGGATACTGAGAATGGTCCTGCAGTTTATGATGAGATAAATCTAGTATTTCCAAAATTTAATAGTGGATGGGCTAAGATTCTTGGACCATCTAACGAAATTGTATCACTAAAACATACTTCTGATTTTAGCTACAGCGATCCTGAATTCTCTTGGGAGCTTACTGTTGCCCCTACTGGAATCTCATTTGTTGATGAAAAATGGGATAAATATCAAAACAGTCTTTTTGTAGGAGACTGTAAAGGAGGTAATCTTTATCGATTTGAACTTAATGATTCTAGAGATGAATTTATTTTTGAAAACCCAGATTTGCAAGATCTTGTTTTAAATGAACTGGATGATAATGAAGAAATCGTCTTTGGAAAAGGCTTTGGTTGTATTACTGATCTAGAATACTCATCTGATGGCTATTTGTATGTAATATCTTATCTCAATAACGGTGCAATCTATAAAATTCATCCAAAATAATTTGGTTAGTATCATAGATGTGAAAATTTTAAATTTATTAACTGATTGCGAATCATATGTCAGTTATAGTTTTTGTTTTAACACTAGATGAAATTGATGGGATATCAGAAATCATGCCTAAAGTCAAAAAAGAATGGGCTGACAGAATTATTTTTGTAGATGGTGGATCTACTGATGGGACAGTAGAAAAAGCCAAAGAATTAGGATTTGAAGTGATTCACCAAAAAAATAAAGGTGAAGGAAACGCCTGTCGCGTTGGAACTGATGCTACGGAATCTGATTTTGTTATGTTTTTTAGTCCTGATGGGAACGACGACCCAGATGATATCCCAAAATTAATTCAAAAAACCAAGGAAGGTCACGATGTGATTCATATATCTAGATTTGGAAAAAATTCTGTTAGTGAAGATGCAAATCTTTTAGACAGATTTGGAAATAATATGTTTACTTTTCTTGTAAATACATTCTTTGGTGGAAATTATACTGATGCATTGAATGGTTTTCGTATTATACGAAGAAAACTTTGGGATGAATTGAAAACTGATGCACAATATCTCAATATTGAACAGCAAATATGTATTAGACTTGCAAAACGAAAAATCCCAATTTTTGAAATTGATGGTATAGAACCTAAACGAATTGGTGGTGAACGAAAAATGAGACCATTAACAACTGGTGCGCAGTTAAGTTACCAAATTATCAAAGAATTCATTTTTTGGAAGTTTTAACAAAATGAAAAAAAAAAATATGATATATTATTTAATTTGTATTGCATCCATCTCATTATGTTTTAAATTATTTCTTGCGGATTTTTCAATGCCAGTTAATTCTGATAATCTTGGATATGTTCTAAATGGAATCGCACACAGCAATGGAGATTTTGATCATCCATCAGCACGTTCGATAGGTTGGTCACTCTTTTTGTCACCATTCTTTAGTCTAATGAACTCAAATGATTTTCTTGATTACTCAAATGTGGCAAAAATAATCAGTATTGGTATTTCAACAGCGACAATTTTTCTTATTTACAAAGTAGGACGAAAATTCTTTGATGAAAGATATTCCCTTGTGGCTGCATGTCTTTTTGCTTTTCTTCCCCAATTAAATTATAATTCAGTAATGGCTTTAAGTGAACCTTTGTTTATTTTTTCAGTCATCACATCATTTTATTTTTTGTTAAACAGCAAATCAAAATTTATCATAATTGCATTAATTTTTGCAGCTTTTAGTTATTGGATTAGACTTAACGGAATAATTTTGTTCTTAATAGTATCAATTACATACATACTGACTTTCAAAAAATCTCGTATTTTTTTAAAAAATTATGGTATCGGTTTAGTAGTATTTCTGATAATTATTTCACCAATGCTATTACAAAAATATGAACAATTTGACGATCCTTTTTATTCTTCATATCAGGGCACAATATTTTCAGAGAATTATGAAGAATTGATATCAAATATTTCATTAAATACAAAAACTTCCGCATCATTATATATTGAAAATAATGGAATTCTAGATTTTATTTACACATTTTTCATTAGCGGATTTATTAATTCTGTTATATTATTATCTAAAATTTCATTTCCTTACCTGTTTATTTTAATTCCATTAGGAATTTTATTTTCATTTAGAGCTTTTGATCAGAAATCACAATATACCAAAGCAAATTGGATTTTTATTTTAAGTTCAATATTTCTAATGTCGTTTATTTTATCAATTATTCCTGAACAGCGTTTCTTGTTCTTTTTGATGCCATTTTTAATATTGTTTTCAGTTATTCCAATACAGCGTGTAACTGAATATGGTCTTAGTACATTTTCATTGTCACGAAAGCAAAAGGATATTTTCCTTGTAATTGTTATAATCATTATAATAATTCTTTCAGGATTATTCACATTGAGGTATGAAAAATTGGATCCAGTTTTAGAGAATGAGAAAATGGATTTTGCAAAATATGCTCTGGAAAACCTTCATGGTAATACATTAAGGGATTTTGGTGGTGCTACTGATTACATTAATTCTGTAATACTACTTGATCACAATGATTTTCAAGATTTTAAAATTCGTTCTTGGGCAGACGGTACTGAAAGAAATAAATTTGCTTATCAAGAAACTAGTGTCTCAGCTATCAACATTGAGGATTTAGTTTTAAAAGGAGAGTCACTCAATCTTAATTATTTGATTTCTAATCAACATACTACATTTTTTTATCCATACATTGATCAAGTCTATCATAACGAAAAACAATATCCATATCTAATCAAAATATTTGATTCCAGTGAATATGGATATGAAAAATTAAAGATTAAAGTTTTTGAAATTAATTATGAAAAATTTCATAAAAACTTTGAAATAAAAAATTAATATAAATTATTATAAAAATAAATCATAATTGATTTCAAATATTTTGATATGAAAATTGTGTCCAGATTCAGATGAATCATACACTTTTTTTAAAAATGGATATTGTTTTTCATTTTGAAAAATTTCTTTTAAAAAATGATTATTTATATTATCATTATCCAAAACCAGATGGGTTAAACCTTGTTTTTGTGCAAATACAAAGTAATCTTCCATAACCGAAAATACATTTCCAGATTTATTTCCCATATTAATTATTTCTATTCTATCCCTCTGTTTTGCGTCCGTACTTAACATGGGAAAATTTTCTAAGACATCCGCATCTGACCATTTTAAGTATTGTATTGCAATGTAATCTCTATTAACACTAGTAGCTATCTGATTAATAACAAAAGAAATTTCATATTTTTCCTTTTCCGTTTCAAAATCTATAATGGTAAAATTTAAGAAAATGGATGAAACCAAAATTATTGAAATTATAACTCCCGCAAAAAATACCTTAGGTTTTTTAATTTTTTGTTCAATTAACTGAATAAAATATACTGAAATTATACAAAAGATTGGAAGAAAAATATAGAGATATCTTACATCCTGAAAACCTCTAGAATATGCATAAAATGCAGGAATTAAAAAGAATAATCCAAAGAGAATTAATGTCCATTTTTTTTCATCCCGTTTCTTGATCAAATTAAAAATTCCATATGGTAAACAAATCAAAAACAGTGGTATTGAGACTAACAAAAAATATTTGCCTAAAAATGATATTCCTTTACTTAGAAATTCTAAAATTATATTATTTCCTTCATCCTCTATCATTCCTGAATAGTATTCTCCGCCTGCTAAAACATGACTTGTTAATCCGTCGTCTCCCGTTGATTCAATACGCAAAAGTCCCATTGGCAACAAAATCATAGTGAAAATTACAATTGCAATAAAATATGTGAGAATTTGTTTTTTATTTTTGTGAAATCTGACAAAATACATTATTGTCATTGGAATTATAATCAGTAAACCTTCATATCTAATTAGACAAAATAATGCTGCAGCTATAAATGAAATTATAATAATTTTATTATTTTTACTTAGAAAAAGAACTAATGTTATAGTTCCCAATAATAAATAAAGTGGCTCTGTTATTCCTAATAATGAATTTTCAATCAATCTTGGTTCAAACGCAAATAGAGCTGCTACAACAAGAGAATATTTTTCATTAAAAAATTTCCGACCCAAAAAATAAATCGGGATTACAGTTACTACCGAAATTAAAATACTAATTACTCTCTGAACATTCATGTAATCCAAAAAATTTGTTGAGTCAATTAATGAAAAAAATCCTGATAAGAAAATCGGCCACCCATTGTTTGGGAATTGAGTATCAATCTTTGGAGAAATTTCAGTTGGTAATTTTCCTAGAATTGAAACATCATTTGCATACCAAAAATATGATGTTCCATCATTGTCCAGTACTAAATCAAACGGAACTAAATACAATCTAATTGCAAGGCTTAATCCACCAATTAATGCTAGAATGAATATAGGATTTTTGATTAGATTAATTATATTTTTTTCATAATTAATTTGCCTATTTTCTGTCATCATAACCCCCTTTTTTTATACTTAGCATCAAAATTATTGATTCTACTGCTATTGCGATTACATGTATTATCGCAAGCCCAACAATCCCCAAGATCGGTCCTAACAAAATAAATCCTACTATAATAATCCCGACTGAGATTATATTTGAAATTAAAACCGACTTACTTTTTTCTTCAGATAATAATTTTGATGTAAAGATCAGAACTAAATTTCCAAAGAAAACACTTAAGCTTAAAATCTGTACCGCTACTACTGTTTCAATATATTCTGGAAATAGAGTAGGAATTATTATTGGGGCTAAAGTTATACCTAAAATTGTTATAATTATCGAAAGTGCTACTGCATACTTTTTAACTTTTAGTGTATCTTTTCCAGCAGAATCTAATGGTAAAATAAACTTGAAAATAATTGATGAAAATATCATCATCACAGCAATGAATTGTAACGCTAGAGAATAATTTCCTAATAATACAAATCCAAGAATTGGTGCTATGATTAATTTATCAATCTGCCCGCCGAATCCTCCTGCTAAGGTATTAAAATAATTATTTGCTATAAAACCAGTTCTAGTTTTTAATAATGAAAAATTGGTTTTTGTCGTTTTGAATTCTTTAATAAAAAAATAACTGTATGGAATGAAACTACTTGCTAACCCATAGATTATTCCTTCTGGACCAAACATAAAATAAAATCCAATTCCCAATGATAGCGTTAAGCCTTTTTGTAAGATTATCAGTTTTGAATATTTATTAAATAATCTTCTTCCTAGCAGTACTGAGTTTACTGATTCAAATATTACATATCCAAAGAGTAACGCACTCACATCTAGCCTGGATAATAGAATGTATATGACTATTGAAGAAATAATTGTTGGAACGATCGATAAAATGTATAATGTAGATTGTATATTCAGGTTCTTTGCCGAATAAACTGTTAATGCAGATGAATTTCCTACTAATGAAAATAATTGTGCAATTCCTGCAATACTAATGAGATAATGAATTTCTCCATATGATTCTGGCGTTAAAACTGCTGCAATATAGAACCAAAAAAATGCGGATAAGCCTGAGCCTAACAGATCTCCAATTCCTATTGGTATTAGACCATTCTGCATCCCAAATTTTTTGGATATATTTTGCCAAATATCTTTCAAGATGTACCAAAAATTTAATTAGAATTATTTTCTCTTACTACACTAACTAGGCTATATAGCAGAATACTTGTAATAAGTAGTACAACCGCAATTAAAACTGTACCTGCCGCAACGATTGTGAGATTTGTATTCAATCTTCCAATTTCCGAATAATATTGTGTTGCTGCGTACGTAAAAGAGAAACCAATAATAAAAAATATCAGAGAAGGAATACCATAGAATTTTAATGGGTGCTCAATTGACGTATATTTTATTGTACTGAGAATTACTGACGAACCGTGTGAGATTGGATTATGCGTTGATGTATCTCCCGAGTATGTAATTTTGATTGGTACCTCTGAGATTCTAAAATTCTTACTACTGGCCTTTATCAAAATTTCAGTTGATATTCCCATACCTAATTCTGATGGATTCAATTCATTGATCACTTTTTTTGAGTATGCTCTAAACCCACTCTGAGAATCAGTTAATTTTTCTTTTATTGTTACATTGGTAATTTTTGTAATTACTTTAATACCTATTTTTCTATAAGACGGAACATCTTTTTCATTCTCATCTAAAAATCTAGAACCAATTACAATTTCAGATTCACCGTTAATTATTGGATTTATAACATTTTGAATATCTTGGACTCTATGTTGTCCATCAGCATCAAATGTTACTAAAATTTCACCATTCAAGTCTTTTGCCTTTAAAAAAATACTTCTAATAGCTGCTCCATAGCCCATATTTTTTTCATGTTTAATTACTAACGCTCCTAATTTTTCTGAAATTTTAGATGTTAAATCTGTTGAACCATCATCACACACGATGATTTTATCTGCAATATTCGTTAATTTTGTAATTATTGGGGCAATATTCTTTTCTTCATTAAATGCTGGTATTCCTACAATTATCTTCATTTTTAGTCCTTTTTCTTGGTTTTAGGATTTTAGCCTATAAAATATACTACTCAAAGTTTTTTCCATTAATCCTAAATTTTTAATACATTTTGATATTTTTCAATAGAAAATATAATTAAACTACTTGCGTAGGATTTCCTATGATAATTGAAGAAATAAAAATACTTTTAGAAAAAAATGGGTATATTACAAATGCTGAAACTCTTATGCGTATTCAGACTATGGTAGAATCTATACGTGATGATAATCAATTATACAAACTTGATTATATCATAAAATGGTTCAATAAAAAAAGAGAAGAATCAGATATGACTGTACAAGAAATTGGAATTAATGATCTAGATAAATGGAGTGTTGATAATAACTCTGGAAACATATCTCATGATTCAAAAGGATTTTTTGAAGTAATTGGTGTCAAAGTAACAAACACTTTTGATCGTGAAGTTGGAAAACAAGGATGGATGCAACCAATGATTGGGAAAAATCCTGGAGGAATATTGGGTCTACTCATGAAAAAAATTAATGGAGTACCACATTATTTAGTTCAGGCAAAAGCTGAACCTGGAAATATTGGAAAATTACAATTGTCACCAACTCTTCAAGCAACTACAAGTAATCTTTTGAAAGCTCATGGGGGGCTTAAACCATTGTTTGCAGAATATTTTGATGAGCCTAAAAATGCAAAAATTATTTATGGAAAATGGCAATCAGAAGACGGTGGAAGATTTCATTTAAAATCAAATTTCAACATGATTGTAGAAGTAGATGAGAATGAACAATTACAAATTCCTGATTCATACATTTGGGTAACATTGTTTCAAATAAAGCATCTATTGAAAATTGAAAATTTTGTCGGACCACATATACGAGGAATAATATCTTATCTTTAGAACATTGGACAGTATAAAATTTGGAATTATTGGTTGTTCAAGAATTGCTAAAAGATCAGTAATTCCTGCCATATTAAAATCAGAATTTGCAGAACTTGAAATAATTGGAAGTAGAACACTAGAAAAAGCTAATGAATTTTCTAATGAGTTCAATTGCAAAAAATTTGGTACTTATGACAATGTAATATCAGATGATTCAGTTGATGCAGTTTACATTTCAACTCCCATTGGAACTCATAAAGAATGGGTTATGAAAGCAGCTTCTGCAGGAAAGCATATTTACTGTGAAAAATCTTTTTTTCCTCAAGACATTACACAAGAAACTGCAAAAGAAGTGATTAAGCATGCAAAACAGAATAACGTTAGAATGATGGAAGGTTTTATGTTCAGATTTCACCCTCAACATCAAAAGGTCAAAGAGTTAATAGATGATAAAAAAATTGGGGATCTTTTCTCATTCAACGGAAGTTTTGGATTTCCGGCTTTTCCAGAGGGTGATATTAGATATAACAAAGAATTGGGCGGCGGATTTTTGAATGATTCTGGGTGCTATCCAGTTTACGCAAGCAGAATGATCTTTAATGAAGAACCACTCGCTGTTTTTCACACAAACGTTCTAGATCCAAAGACTGGTGTTGATGTAAAAGGAACGTCTCTTCTCATATATGAGAATGAGAAAACTGCAACCATTACCTATGGTAATGGAAATTATTATCAAGCAAAGTACGAAATATGGGGTTCTGACGGAATTATATCGTTAGATAGAGCTTATTCTGTACCACCTGATTTTACAACTAAAGTGAGTCTACAATATAATATAGAAAACAATTGGAACGGTCGAAGAAACAAAATATTTGAAATCAATCCCACGGATCATTTTCTAGAAATGATTGATACTTTTTGTATGGAAATCAATGGAGAAAAGAAAGCTCCATTCAACTTTGAACAAGAATTATTAAATCAATCAAAAATCATGTCAGCACATTATAGTTCTTGTTCATCTAAAAAGATGGTTTGGCTTGATGAAGTATCTTAATAGTGTATTAAGATGATTTGATAACCTTGATTACGCTATCTTGATGTTTTTTTGAAATAGTTGGAAATAACGGCAGTGCCAAAATTTCATTGTAAATTTTTGATGTGTTAACAACATTAGATACTTTAGCAAATTTGCGAAACGCACTGTATTTGTGGATAGGCATCCAATAAACAGTCGTTCTAATTCCATTGTATTTTAGTTTCTTAAATAATTGGTTTCTTGATAATTTGAAAGGTTTGGTTACACGAATTGTGTATAGATGATACGAATGGCTTTTATCATTTACCATATCTGGCAAAATTATTCCGGGAATATTCTGTAAATTTTTGTGATAATAGAGTGATGCATTCTTCCGTAGTTCATTAATTTTATTAATTCTCTTTAATTGTGTAATTCCTAATGCAGCTCTAATCTCATCCATTCGGTAATTATAACCAGGTTCAACAATATCAAATACCCAAGGATAACCACTTGAATAACGACTTTTGAGAGATTTTGTCATGCCATGACTTCGTAACTGCCTAATTTTTTCTGCAATTTTTTTTGAGTTTGTAGTAACCATTCCACCTTCAGCAGTTGTAATATTTTTTGTTGGATAAAATGAAAAACAACCAGTCTTTCCCAAATTCCCAACATGCTTAGAATTATGAAAAGTTCCTACTGCATGAGCACAATCTTCTATAACTTTAAGATCATTATCACGCGCAACATCTAAGAGCTCTTCAATATTACAAACTTGTCCATAAATATGAACGGGAATTATTGCTTTAGTTTTTTTTGTAATATTTTTTTTAACATTTGAGATAGATAAAAAGAAATTTTCTTTGTTAATGTCAGTAACTATCGGTTTGGCATTACATGCTAAAACCGCATTCGCATCAGCTACAAATGTTAAATCTGGTATTATAACCTCATCATCTTTCTTAATTCCTAACGCTTTTAATGATAAATGCAATGCAGCGGTGCAATTTGAAACGGCAACTGCGTATTTTGCCTTTGTGTATTTACAAAAATCAGTTTCAAATTTTTCTAATTGAGGACCAAAAGTTAGCATACTCTGGTTTAGTGCTTTCTTTACAATTTTTTGATCATCACTTGAAATCCATGGTTCATAAGCTGGAAATTTTATTTTTGGATCTTTAAAAAAATCTTTTTTCATTTTCACTCACTCATTATTCAACTCATTTTGCATTTCTTCTAATATATCCTCGTATAATTTTAGAGAATTTTTAGCCATTGAAACACAATTACATTCTTCATTAACAAAATTATAACCAGACTGTCCTAGCTTTTCTCGTAATTCTGAATCATTTAATAATTTTACAATTGCATTTGATAATTCAAGTGAATTTTCAGGTTCGACTAGAATTCCATTTTTGTTATTTTGTACTGTATATGGAATACCATGTGAATTTGTTGAAATTACTGGTTTCTTAAACGCAAAAGATTCTAGCGGGACTAGTGGTGATAACTCCCACTGTGATGGCAAAACTAAAAACTCACTTTCTCCATATGCAGATATTACATCATCTCTTGGTGGATTTTTTATAACTTTGATTTCCTCAGACAAATTTAGTTTTTTAATTAATTTTTCCATTTCAGCTTGATAACCAAAATCTACACCCATTATTACTAGATGTATGTTAGAATCTTTTAGTTCATTTTTCACAATACTGAACGCATTGATCAAAGTTTCAATTCCTTTGCTTTTTGAAAATCTACCTACAAAAAGAATGAAGTTAGAATTTATTTGATATTTTTCTTTAAAATTGTGTTTACTAACTAATTTTTTTAGATTGACACCATTACGAATAATTTCAATTCGTGATTTTTTGTTTAAACTTGAAAATATTTTTTGTTCGTATTCATTAGCTACGCTAATTACTGATGCATCATTAATTATTTTTTTTATGAAAAAATCTTGAATTTTATACAAAGTTTTTAAAAAAAATCCAGATTCAGCCAAAAATGGATGTGTAGTTAAACCACCTTGATCTGATACAACTAAAGGTATGTTTAGTTTTTTAGAAACTCTCCAAGCAATAATAGATTGAAAACTTCTCAATCCTATTGTATGTATTATATCTGGTTTGTCATTTTCAATTTCTTTTGACATGGACGTATTAACAAAAAATAATTTTAATGAAAACCATACGTGTGTTCTATTAATCAAAAATTTTCCAAATTTTTCAATTCTTGGTAGTTTTTTATTAAATTTGTTCGAACCATTACTAAAATCTAAATCAGTTGTGTATATTGTTACATTATGACCCATTTCAGAAATTTCTTGTGCAAGATCTACCGCTAAAAATACAATCCCACCAAATTGTGTTGCGGGTAATGAGGCGGGGCATACTAAAGCAATTTTCATAAGCTTTTCGTTTTTGCATGCTTTTTAGAGGCTTCTACTAAATTTATTTAAATAATTTATTAAAGTAGAATTCTTCATTTGTTTAATGAGAAATTTTTTTGTATTCGCATTGTTGGGTTTTGTGTTATTGTCATTTTATATGGTAAATGATGTAAACGCAGATTCAAAACAAAATCCAGTTGTTTTAGATTCTGAATTTCAAATTGAAGAATTTGTCTCTGGTTTATCTGTTCCTGTAAATATGGAATTTATTGGGGATGATCTATTGGTTTTAGAAAAAAATAGTGGAACTGTTAGGCATGTTAAAAATAATGCTTTGTTAGATGTGCCTGTTCTGGATGTAGAAGTTAGTAATTATGGTGAACAGGGATTGTTAGGTATTACTTCAATTGAAAATGATGTTTATTTATTTTTTACAGAGGCATATCATGATGGAGGTCGTGCTCTTGAAAATAGAGTTTACAAATATTCATGGAATGGAAATGAATTAGTAGAGCCCATTCTTTTAAAGAAAATTCCTGGTTTTGAAAGAGAGTATGTGGGTGGTGAGTTAGTTAGTGATCTGGATGGCAAAGTGTATGCCATCACTGGTGAGAATTATAAAATCGGTTTATTGCAAAACCATCTTGAAAATGAGAGTTATAGACATTTTAGTACTGCAGCATCAAAGAACGAAAAATCTCGTCTCACTATTTCTGATAGTTTCGATTACTTACTTTCTTGCATTAAAGTTTCTTTTCAACATTACACTACAAATCCATTTGGTTGGCAATCTGAACAACCAGATCTTTCTGACAATCCACCAGAATTGAATTTATTTAATATTCTAGGAAATCTTGATTCATGCATAAGGCAGTTCACTTACGAGAATTTTTCTAATGGTCATTGGAAGGATACTAGCACAATTATTCAAATTGAACCTGAGGGTGATTATGCTGCAATTGGCATTCGTAATAGTTTTGGTCTTGCTGTTGATCCTCAGACAGGATATTTGTGGGATACTGAAAATGGACCTGATGTTTATGATGAAATAAATCTAGTTGAAAATAAATTCAACAGCGGCTGGGCTAAAATTCAAGGTCCTTCGAACGGAAAAACTATCCCACAAGTTCCTGGATATGAAAATTATCATTACAGTGAACCTGAATTTAGTTGGGAATTACCAGTAGGGGTAACTGCAATTGAATTTCCTAATTCAATTGACTTCAAAAAATACAAAGATTTTCTGTTTGTTGCAGACGCAAATAATGGAATAATTTACAAATTCAAACTTGATGACACAAGAACAAAATTCATTTTTCAATCACCGCATTTACAAGATAACATTCTTAATATTTCACAAAATTCTGATGATGGTTCTTTAACTGAATCCAGGGCCGAAATTGTATTTGCAAAAAATCTTGGGCTTATTAGTGATATGAAATTTGGACCTGATGGTGCATTATATGTAATTTCTCTTATGGAAGGTAAAATCTATAAAATTTCTAGTTAGATTCGTTCATACATTTGTTAATAATTTCTGAATAAAGTATATCATCAGCATCTGCTTTTGAATTTTTCACCTTTTTAAGAAATGTCTTGAAAAGAATCTTATCTGTGTTAAAGAATGATCTACTTTCTTTCATTTTTGACAAAAGATGTTTTGTCGCTTCTTTCTTACCACCATTTTTTAAATTTCCTGCAGAAAATTTTAGCAGATTAATTGCTCTGTATGTTGATACCAAACTATAATCCACTTCTATTCCAATTAATTTTGAAATAATTTTAATTGTTTCAGAATGCTCTTTGAATTCATCTTCAATTTTCATTTGACCATGAAATCGTCCCTGTGTTAAATCCCATGTAATTTGTGGGTTAGGATTGAACAATATTCTATCACGTTTACATGCTTCCTTGTATGTGAAAATCTCATCTGCATTAATTGGCATATCTGTGAGAAATTTATTTTGATCATTCTTTATATCATCTAATCTATAGATTATTGATTGGATTGGTCCAAATGGTAATAATCCTCTATTCAGACATTCTTTTGTAAAGCATTTTGATTGACATTGAATAATTTCATTAGAAAAAGATTTTTTTACATACGAATTTTTAATTTCCTTTTTTAACAAAGATGAAAATCCAATAGAAATGCTATCATTTTTATCTAAAATTTCTAGGCATTCATGAATGCTATTGTGTTGATTTATCTCATCATTTGAAAAAAGGAATATCAGAAATTTTCCTTTTGCTTTTTCTATACAAACATTCCAATTTTGAATTCTGCCAACGTTTTCTTTGTTCTGTAGAAATATCAAGTTTGGAAACTCATTTTTCAATTCATTTACAATATTACGTGAATTATCAGTTGAACAATTGTCCACTACTATTATCTCATACTCTTGAACTGGAATTGTAATATTTCGACATGAAATAATTGCACGTTTTAGATTTTCTCCACCATTATAATTTGGAATAGCAATTGTTAATCTAGTCATATATTTCACATATTACCAAAAATTTCATTCAGTCTTTGAATACCAACGCTGTAAAATACTACTTGTCTTTCAAAATTGTCTTTATGAAGTGGTAACATGGAAATGAATAGCAGTCCCTCAATCATTTTTATTTCATCTAGATTCCAATTTCTTTTGATATTTTTATCAAGTTCATCACAAATAATTTGATGGTTTTTTGTTTCAAACACATTAAAATTTATTTCATTTTTTTCATTATATTTTACTGAATATAGACCGTTTGTGATTGTATCAAAACAACCAACAACAGAATGTCTTATTTTTGCTATATCGTATTTGATATCTCCAGCAATTCCATTGCCCCATCTCCCTCTAGGATCAATCAATTTGAATATTTTTTTTTCTGAATCATAAAGTATATTTGAAAAATAAAGATCACCGTGAATTAAACAATTGTCATCATCATTGTACATTGTATTAATTTTTTTCCTAATCTCATCTTTAATTAATATCCAATTTTTTAACTTTTTTCCGTTAATAGAAATAAAATCTTGTTCAAAAATTTCTTTAAATATTTTATTATCTCTTATTAATTCATCAATTCTATCTATTGTCTTTTGAAAATATATTGAGTTGTATTCTTCTTTCGTTACGTTTTCACGGTATCTTCTGAATTTTTGAATAATATCAAATAAATCTTGAATAATTTCTTTCCAAAAATCAGGTGGAAAATCACTGTATAACCAAAGCTCAGATAATGTTGGATTTTTAATATACTCTAATTTTATGAATGGTTCATCTTCTATAGTTGAATCTACAATATTTGGAACCAATTTTGAAATTTCCTCAGGAATCTCTTTGTACCAACTGATCTCGTCGATCAATTTTTCTTTATTCTTGCTTGTTTTGATAACATTTTTTCCTAAATCATCAAACTGAAGAGAGTTGAAGTATCTTGTTTTAAGAATAAATTGTTTTGTAGAAAAATAATTTTCTAAATGACCTACATCATGCCATTTTTGTGCTAATTCTGTTTGAAATTCATTTTGGTCTTTAATTTTTTTTATTATTGAACTAATTTCTAGTTTTTCATCATCTGTAAATTTGTCTAATACATTCTTTAGCAGATCTATATCATTAAAAAAGTAGCATCCAACTAGCGCATGATATTTTTCATCTTTACGAAATTCTTTTTTATCAAAAATCTCATCAATAATACTATCTTTCTTTGTAATTACACACCAATTTCTTGTTTCACCAAATTCTTGTGATGTTAGAACACAGTTTTTTCCATTATCTGCTAACTTGGTTAAATTATTATCAATTAGTGTATCACCCAATATAATCAACAATTTTTTTTCAAAACAAGACTTCATTGCTGTTTTTATAGAATTACCCGGCGGTTTCTCAAATTCTGTTGTAATGAACACTAATTTACATCGGTTTTTGTATTGTTCAGTGACTATTTTTTCTAGAATCTCTTTTTTGTATCCAACTGTAATAGAAATTTTTTTTATACCCTCACCAAGTAATTTATCAATAATTCTAAAAATTACTGGTTTTCCATTAATAGGTATTAGCCCCGATGGAATTTTTCCAAAAATTTTCTCTAATTCATTATCGATTTTTCCTGCGCTTAAAATAAGCACTCTAACATTTTCATCACTCAAACGTTTCACTTCATCTCAAATTTCTTTATGTCCTCAGGAGTGCCAAATGGAATAAATTCTTCCGCAATATCTATCTCAAATTTCTTTCCAGATTTGAGAAGAATATTATATATTTCAGAAACAAAGAATTCATCTTTTACTCTTCTATCATTTTTTATCATTGTTTCAGCAGCTTCAACGAATTGTCTTACATTACTAAAAACATACAAACCTGTAGATGCTAAACTTGAAATTTTTTCTTTTTCTCTAACTCTTTTAACAAGTCCTTTCTCATTTATTTCCACAAAACTTAGATTTTCATCATCTGATGTGAAACATCCTAACAATCCATCAATATTTTGATTTTTTAAAGTCAGAATTTTTGATTTAAGACGAGTTGAAATAAAGTGTGTATCTATATTGTATATTATTAATGGATTTTCAGAATATATCAACTGCTTTGCGTGTAATACTGTTTCCACTTGCCCTCTTGTAGTTTTTTCAAGATAGATTAATTCATAATTAATTTTAGGATATTTCTCTTTCATAATATTTTTTATAAATTTACTTACGCTGAATTCTTTTTCATGTTCCTCTAAACAAATAAAAATTATTTTTCTCGAAATTTCTACCGGTAAACTATCTAATGACCATTCAAACAAAGTTTTATTTTGAACTTCAATCATAAATTTTGGTTTTGATATACCCACATCCTTGAATCTTTTTCCATGTCCTGCCATTGGTATTACTATATAGGGTTGCAACGATTCAATTTTTTTATCTAGTTTATCCTTAGTTGAAAATTCAATTCCTAAATCATCAACGTATATGTCTGCATGTGGTTTTCCAAATATTAATTCATCATAAGGCACTTTCCATTTTTCTAACCAATCTTCCGTGATTTTTCCTATTTTTTCAATAACTTTTGATACGTCACCATTACATGTTCTCATATGTCTACCAGTATGAATAATCAAATAATGCCCATCTTCCTTCAAATCCCTCATTTTTTCAATTACGTCATTTTTTGGAATTACATCAGCATACGATTCTGAAGGCTTTTTTAATTCACATATTACGCCATCTAAATCAAACACTATTCTCATTTTATCACGATAATCAAAAATTACTTGATAAGAAAAACGTTTAGTATAATTTATCAGATTTATTATGAATAAATTTCTCGAATGACGTGAACTGGAATTTTTCTAACAAATCTTCCATTTTGTTATAAGCTTTGCCAATGTTATGAAATGTGATGAAATGATCTTTCTTAGACAGTTTCATCTTAGGCATGAATTCAGGCGTTAATTCCCACGAATGAATATAAAAAACTCCAGGTAGATTTTCTTTTTCGTAAGATTTTATGGCATTTTCAATTATGCGTGAGGGCAAAGTCCTCAAGTAAAACCCTCCAGCAGCAGGTATTTTTTTCCCTAAGAATTTTGTTACCATCATGGGAAATTCAATAATTTTTCCATCGTTAGAATTTCCTTCTAAAAATTTACTTGAAATTTTATACGGTTTTTTTTCAGCATTCGGGATTCCATATAAGCTTGTTTTTGCTGGAACCACACTGCTATCATACACGTAATCATTTTCTTCTAAAACATCAATTAACCACGAACTAGTAGTATTTAGTGAAAAACTTGGAGCACGGAATCCTTTTGATTTTCCATCAGTTAATTCATCAAACTTTTTTATTTCTTCATTAAACTTTTCTTTAAAATTAGGCGAATCAATTCTTGTATGTTTCATTGTATGAAATCCAACCTCGTGCCCGTTATCTAAAATAAGATCCAACAACTCTGGTTTGAATTCTAACAGTTCTCCAACAACAAAGAATGTTGCTTTTGTATCTTTTTTTCTTAATAGATCTAATATCTTATCTATACCCTGAATAATTTTTGGCTGATTATCTTTTTTAGAAATGTATTTTTGAATTAATTCTGGGTGGAACCAATCTTCAAAATCTATTCCTAAAATATTCATAGAAATTCTTTAATGATTAATTTTTTTAACAACTCTTGCGGGATTTCCAACAGCAATACAATAATCTGGGATATCTTGTGTCACGACGCTCCTTGGTGAAATAATTGAATTTTCTCCAACAGTTACACCCGCAATAATTATCGCTCCAGGATTAATTACTACCCCTGATTTAATAACTACTTTAGATACTTTTCTAGGATAATCGCCTTGTTTCAAAAATAAATTTGCTGATGGGTTGCTATGAGCAAAAATCATTGAGTGTGAACCCAACGTTACATTATTTCCTATCTCAATCATTTTTGGATAGATTAAATCAATCAGTACGTATGGGTTAACATGACAGTTTTTTCCAATTTTAACTCCTCTAGCTCTCTGCATTTTAACAGAAAAATTTGATAATGGTGAAGAATATGCTAAAGAATGCAAAATCCAACTTCGTAAAAATTTTGTCTTCATTTTCAATCTCCCAAAACTACCTGAATAACCATAGTAATCCATCACTTCTTTTTCATTAATTGGAAAAGTATCCTTTTCATCAGCCATGTTAATCATTATTTTAGCCTATTTTGAAAATCTAAAGCTTACTGATAAAAAATAGTATGATTAATACACAATATTTATTGTTGAATTAGCCTTTTTCACATAGAAGATTGGAAAAAACACTATCGGAATATATGACATTATCAAAGAATCTTGATGATCTGAAATTAGATAAAAAATTAAAAGTTGCAATACTTCCTAGTTTCACTTTAAATGGGTTAGATGAAACATTTCATGTTAAATGCTCAGAGATTGGAATTAGGTATCAATCATACGTTGCAGGTTATAATCAATACAACCAAGAGATTTTAGATCCCAAATCCAAGCTTTACTCATTTTCACCGGATATCACATTTCTAATTATTGATATACGTACGTTATTGAATGAAATATTCCACCATCCATATTCTATTTCTTCATCAGAGCGTAAAAAAATCGTAAAAGAAAAAATTAGTGAATTACGAAACTTGATTCTACAATTTAAAAAAAATTGTGGTTCTAAACTGATTATATCTAATTTTTCTTTGCCATCATATTCTCCAAGTGGTCTGATTGAAACGAAATCTGAATTTGGGTTTCATGATATGATTAGTGAAATAAATCAAGAACTTTCTAAAATTGCAAAGGATGAATCTTCTGTCTATGTTTATAATTTTAATCAATTTGTTTCTAAATTTGGTGAAAAGAATATTTTTGATTACAGACAGTTTTTCATAGGAGATATCAAAATCGCATTTGATTATATTCCATATTTAGCTAATGACTTGATGGGTTATGTCAAGCCCATGTTGGGTCTTAATAAAAAATGCATAGTTCTTGATTTAGATAATACGTTATGGGGTGGCATTGTTGGTGAGGATGAATTTGATGGAATTGAACTTGGACAATCATCAAATGGTAAAGCATTTGTTGAATTTCAAAAACATCTTTTGTCTCTTTGGCAGCAAGGAATTATTCTAGCAATAAACAGCAAAAATAATTTCGAAGATGCAATTAAGGTTATCAGGGAACATCCAGACATGGTGTTAAAAGAAGAACATTTTGCAAGCTTGCAGATTAATTGGAATGATAAAGCACAAAATCTTAAAGCAATTTCTGAAGAACTAAACATTGGACTTGGCAGTATTGTATATTTTGATGATGACCCAGTTAATCAAGAGAGAATTAAACAGGAAATACCTGAAGTTTTAACTGTAAAATTACCAGAGGATCCGTCTCAATATACAGACATTCTAATGAGTTTAAATGATTTTAACGTCTTACAGAAAACTGATGAGGATCTAAAAAGAGGTAAAATGTATTCTCAACAAAGGCAAAGATCAGAACTAGAACAATCTACAAAGAGTATTGATGATTTCTTAAAACAGCTAAATATCAAAGTCAAAATAAAAAAAGCAGACAAATTTACTATACCAAGAATTTCGCAACTAACTCTAAAAACTAATCAATTTAACCTCACAACAAAGCGATATCAGGAAGAAGACATTATCAAATTTTCAAGTGATAATAATATGATAGTAGGATGTGCACAAATCGAAGATAAATTTGGGGATAGTGGGATTACAAACGCCTTCATAATTGAAAAAAATGATAAAGAATGGAAAATTGATACATTTCTGCTCAGCTGCAGAGTAATTGGCAGAGGTATTGAAGATGCTATAATTTCTTATATTTTAAACGAGGCCAAGAATCAAGGCGTAGGAAAGATCAGGGCAGATTTTATTCCAACTAAAAAAAATAGCCCTGCTGAAGCATTCTTACCAAATTGTGGATTCAAAAAAGAAAACGGATATTGGATATATGACCTAAAGGACTCAATAAAAACTCCCGATCATTTACTATTGGAAGTAGAATGATGTCCAAAAAACTTTATGATATTATTTCGAAAGTATTTTCCGTCCAAATATCAGAAATAAATGATGAATCCAGTCCAGAAACAATTGAATCTTGGGATTCATTTAATGGCTTAATTTTAGTTGATGAACTTGAAAGTAATTTCAATATTAAATTCTCAATATCAGAAATAATTGATGTGAAAAATGTGAAAGACATTAAAAGACATCTAAACAATCATGGAGTTGATTTGGATGAGTGAAAAACCATCAGAATATTCTTTTGATGAAATTGAACTAGGCATGCAAAAAAGCTTCAAAGTTGATATCTCAAAAAATATGTTGGATGTATTTGGACGTGATACAGGAGATTATAACCCACTACATATGAGCGAAGAATATGCTTCTTCGACTTCTTTTAAAAAGAGAGTTTGTAGTGGAATGTTTTTGGCCTCATTTTTCTCCAGACTAGTTGGTATGTATTTGCCAGGTAAACATGCGCTTCACATATCTCAATCCTTGACTTTTGTCAATCCATGCTTTATCGGCGAAACGATCACTGTTGAGGGTAAAGTTATTGACAAAAGTCCTGCCACTAAAATTATCAAATTAGAAACTACAATTACTAACGAGTCAGGTAAGAGAGTTATTGATGGAAAGGCACGAGTAATTGTTAGAGATGATTGAAAATTTAGGAATAGGAATCGATATTATTGAAGTATCACGCTTTAGAAGAAAAAAGTATGAAGAAAACAAGAATTTCTATAAAAAAATTTTTGTTAAATCAGAAATCAATTACTGCCTAAAATTTAAAAATTCAGCCGAGCGATTTGCAGGAAAATTTGCAATTAAGGAGGCAGTGATAAAATCAATATCAGAAAAAATCGGATTTCTTGATATAGAAATTGTCTATGTGGGAAGAAAACCAAGAATTAGGCTCAAAAATTCGTTAGAAAAAAAATATAATTTTATTGTATCAGTTTCACATGAAAAAGAATTTGCAATTGGGATTGTTATTGCAGAAAAAATATAATGGGAAAATTACTTTAAGACAAGATAGATTTTTTAGCTTTTTTACTCAATCGTAATAAAATAGAATTAAAGCGTCTATTCACAGAACCTTCTGTGACGTCTACAGGAACGAATATCTCATCAGGAAATTTCTTAACCAATTCTTCATCAGGCACAATTTTCTTACTTTCAAGTTCTTGGTATTTTTTTTCTATTGATTTTTTGTTTCGTAATATATCAAGATCTGCCTTTATTTTTGCGCCCACAAATCCCTTTGATAAATAAAAAAACCAAACAAAAAAATCAACTAGCAATAACGACGGTAACATTTTTGCATATGTTTTTTTAGAATAGTGAGTTAGAAGACAGTATTTTCTATTTCTTTCTAACCAATAGAATTTTTTAGCACTCCATTTTAGTGAATAACTTTCTGCATGATAAATTATAGAATTAGGAACATAAAATGAATTAATACCAAGCTGAGCAGCTCTCCATCCCAAATCCAAGTCGTCATGATACAAAAATAGAAAGGAGTCTAACAACCCTATTTTATCTAAAACTTCTTTTGAAGTAAAAAGACATGTACCAGAAGCATAACCTATTTTTTCAATATCTGTTTTTATAAGATTATCATTTTTGCCCTTATCCCTTGCAAATCCAAAACCAAAAATATGTAACATATTACCAGTACTTTGCAAAATCTCTGTTTTGTCTAATGAAAGAATTTTCGGTTGGTATAACCCCTCTCCAAATTTATTATATGCAGAAATTAACTCTTCAATCCAATTAGATTCTACAATTGTATCAGGATTAAGAATTATAATATAATCTCCTTTCGCCTCTCTGATCCCAATATTATTTCCTTCACAGTATCCAAAATTTTCATTATTTTGAATCAATGTTATATCTGGATATTTTTCTTTGCATGTTTCCTGACTTTTATCAGTTGAAATATTATCAACTACAATAATCTCCAAGTTTTTGTATGCTGATTTTTTGATAGACTCTATACAATTTAGTAATAATTCTCCTGCATTATAGTTCAAGACTATTACGCTAACTAGCGGATTTTCATTCATATTTCAAACATTTTTCGCTTGGATATTTACTGTTACTAATCAAAAATTTTTCTTACAAAGTAATTTTCGTCCCTTCCCCAAGCAAGAAAATTTTCTTAGTTTTATCTTTATTATTACCATGTAGGTGGCAGTTTGCTGAAACGATGCTATCTTTTATGTTTAAACCACCATCTATTTTACAACCAGACATTATTATGGAATTTTCTATAACAACATCAGCTGATATTATTGTATCATCACCTATACTTGTATTAGGACCAATCGAAACAGATCCGTCAATTTCACAATTTTTACCAATTATACATGGACGTCTGTAAGTCAAGTCTAGCGAAACCTTGTCGTGTCTGTTAGATTCAAAAACAGCGTCTGCTGTCCCACAAATATGCTCCAGCACTTGTCTATTTGCATTTAAGATATCCTCTGGAGTCCCAGTATCTTTCCAGTAGTCCGTTATTGTTTCGTAACCAATATTGTCGTTTTGTTTTAGTAAATTATCTAAGGCATCTGTTATCTCTAATTCATTCCGCCAAGACGGTTTCAAATTATCTATAACTTCAAAAATTAGTGGGGTTAACAAGTAAATGCCAGTCACTGCTAGATTTGATGTAGGTTTTTTTGGTTTTTCTGTGATTTTTACAATCTTTTTATTTTCAACATCTGCAATTCCAAATCTGCTTGGGTTATCTACTTCACATAACAAAACTGTGGCATCATAATCTGATTTATTAAAATTCTTTACAAAATCTGTAATGGATTTTTGTATAATATTATCTCCTAGGAAAACAAGAAATTTTTCGTTGTTGACAAATTCCTTGCATAATCTAATTGCATGTGCAATTCCCCTAGGCTCATCTTGTTCAATATATGTGATATTTACATTAAATTTTTCGCCATTACCATAACGCTCTCTCACTTTGTTTGAACCTAATCCACCTATGATTATTGCAATATCTGTAATACCAGCATCACGAATTGATTCAATACAATATTGTGACATTGGCTTATTTGCAATTGGTAAAAGCTGTTTTGGACCAGTATGTGTTAACGGTCTTAATCTAGTTCCGTGTCCTCCATGAAGAATAATACCTTTCATATTTTATCATAAAAACAATATAGAGTTAAATCTAATTTTTCCATGGTGTTGGATTTAATGCACTTGGTGTTAGATCTTTCCAAATTTCTTCGTGGTTGAGATACCAATCAACAGTTTTTTGAATACTTTCATCAAAACTAGTTTTTGATTTCCAGCCCATTTCCTTAGAAATTTTGTTTGAGTTCATACTATACCTATAATCATGACCAGGTCTATCTTCCACAAATTCTATTAAATCTTCAGATTTTCCCATGATGTCTAAAATTCTTTTTACAATTGTAATATTATCCATTTCGTTATTTCCAGAAATATTATACGATTGCCCAGCTTTGCCATCTAAAAGTGATAGTAAGACACCATTACAATGATCATCAACATAAATCCAATCTCTAATGTTAGTGCCTTTACCATAAATTGGAATTTTTTTTCCCAGTTTTGCTAAAATAATTGTTTTTGGAATCAGTTTTTCTGGGAATTGTCTTGGTCCATAATTATTAGTACATCTAGTAATTATTACATCAGAATCATATGTAACAGAATACGAATTTATCAGAAGCTCAGCTGCAGCTTTAGTTGCAGCGTATGGGCTGGATGGATTAAATTTTGATTCTTCAGTAGCTGTATCAGATGATAAACTCCCAAATACTTCATCAGTGGAAATTTGCACCATCCGCTTTTTTTGCTTGGTTATTATATCTAGAATAGTAAATGCACCTCTAATATTAGACACTAAGAATGGATTGGCATCACTAATACTACGATCAACAAAAGATTCTGCAGCAAAATTTACAACCACATCACATTTGGAAATAGTTTCTCCCATAAGTCGTTTATTTGTTATATTTCCTTTTACAAATTCATATTTTTCATTATTCTGAATATCAGACAAATTTTTTCTATTTGCACCATATAACTCAGCGTCCACATTGATTATTTCAAAATTATCTGAGTGATTCAATAATTTTAGAATAAAATTGCTTCCAATAAAGCCCAAACCACCAGTTACAAGAATTTTCATATTTTTCTCAGCTTGTTAATATTAATAAGATATTAGAATGATTTCTCATTAACTCTATTTGATCCAAACTTTTATTCACCATTTTTTTTCATCAATACCTATTGGCAATAAAATTATTTCAACCTTCAATTAATCATTTAGAAAAAAATGCAATTGTCAAGGTATTGAAAAGTAAATTTTGGGCATCCGGTTCTGGTATTGGGAATGTTAGAAAATTCGAAAAAAAATTTCAAAAATTTATCAATTCTGATACTTGTATTTCTGTAAATAGTGGTACTGCTGCACTTAACTTGGCTCTTTCTCTATGTGAGATTAAGAATAAGGAAGTAATATTGCCATCATTAGGTTTTGTATCTAGTGCAAATGCAGTTTTGCTTAACGGTGGAATTCCTGTTTTTGTTGACATTGATCCAAAAACACTTTGTATCGGACCTAATGAAATTGAAAGCGCTATTACAAAAAAAACAAAAGTTGTTCTTCCTGTACATTTTGGTGGATTTCCTTGTAAATTAGATATAATTCAAAAATTATGTAGAAGAAATAATCTATTTCTTGTTGAGGATGCAGCTCATGCTGTAGGCTCGACTTTCAATAAAACTCAAATTGGCTCACATGGGGATGCAGTATGCTTCAGTTTTCATCCAGTCAAAAATTTGGCTATGCCAACTGGTGGATTAATTTCCATAAATAATAAAAATCATATAATTTTTCGTAAAAAATTACTATCTAGACGTTGGTGTGGAATTACTGAAAGAAAATCAACATCTTATGATGTGAAAGAAGTTGGCAATAATTACTATATGAATGAATTTTCGGCTGCCATTGGTTTAGCACAATTGAGCAAACTAAAAAAAATGATTCCAAAACGAAAAATTATTGCAAAAAAATATTTCAATGAGTTAGAGCTTGAAGATAAAATGCCGTTTTCTACAAATTGTTCCTATCACCTTTATTGGATATCTGTTAAAAACCGTGATAAATTTAGAAAAATATTAACTTCTAAAGGAATTGAAAGCGGAACGCACTACAGACCAATTCACAGTTTTAGTCTTTATCACAAAAATTGTTCTTTGCCAAATACAGAAAAAATTGGACGTCAGATTGTAACTATACCGATTTATCCAGATTTAACTAACTATGAAATTGATAAAATAATTAATACAATAAATAAAATAAATTCTAAATTTTAGAACTTTCAATTAAACGAATTTTTTTAATCATGTATTTGAATTGGTTAACATCTATAGATGTTGAAGCGTCAGGTCCTTTAGAATTTTCTAATTTAACATGCTTTTCAATATATGTTTTTTTTGTCCTTGATTGTTTTTTCAAAATTGAAAAAACGATTGGTGCTAAAATCCCCATGGTATGATCTGAAAATCCGTCATATTTTTTGGCAGAGATCCAATCAATTTTTCCAAATTCTAAAGGATAATCTGATATGCAATAACAAAATATTTTATCATTTTTTGAAAGAATTTTTTTAATTTTTTGCTTATTTCCACCCATTCCCATACTAATGAAAACTCTTTTTCTAGTATTTGCTATAGCCTTGAGTGTTTCAAAAGCCCTTGGGTCTTTGAACAAACATGTTCTTGAAGCAATTTTGTATCTTTTGACCTTTATTTTTTCTAGATAAGTTACAGCTTCTGGATAAAAGGCACTACAAAAAAACTCAATTCTTTCTTTATCTGAAAAATCTTTTAGCTTTTTGGCTTTTTCAAATGTAAGTTCTGATTTTAATATTACCTTCCAATCTGGATGTGATTTTTTATACAAATCACCTGCTCGCCACATTTGAAATTTAACTCCGTCAGCGCCAGCTTGTTTGCATTTTTTAATAATTTTTTTTGCAATATTCAAATCCCCTTCCCAATTGGAACCTATTTCTGCAATTATTTCAGATTTCATAAAATACTGATTTCCTTTTTGAAATTTAATTCTATACTTGGGTAATTCTCATTTGTTCGAAGAAGATGATGGTTAAGGTTATTTACAGAACTAAAAATGTCTGATTATGTTTGAAGGGAAAAAAATTCTAATAACCGGCGGGACAGGATCATTAGGTCAAGCATTAACAAAAAGACTGCTAGAACATGACGTTGATGCAATTCGAATTTTTAGTAGAAATGAGAGTAAGCAAATTGATATGGAGTCAAAATTCTCAGATAAGAGATTAAGATTTCTTTTAGGTGATATTAGAGATTTTGATCGATTAAACCGTGCATTCGAAGATATTGACATTGTTTTTCACGCTGCTGCGTTAAAACATGTACCTGTAATAGAATACAATCCATTTGAAGCAATTAAAACTAATGTGATAGGTTCGCAAAATGTAATTTCTGCTTGCTTACAACAGAATGTTGAAAGAGTAATTTGTATTGGAACTGATAAAGCTGTATTTCCAATCAACACATATGGCGCTACTAAATTATTAATGGAAAAATTATTTGTTACAGCCAGTAATTATTTAAATAAAAAACGCTATCATACAAAATTCATTACTTTACGCTATGGAAATGTTATAGGAAGTAGTAGTTCAGTAATTCCAAAATTTATTGAACAAATAAAAAATAAAAAAAGTGTTACCATAACTGATCCAAAAATGACTAGATTTAGTATAACAATGGATGAAGCATTAGATTTTATCCTTAATGCAACAAAAATTGGCCAGGGTTCTGAAATTTTTGTGCCAAAAATGAAAGCCTATACAATTACTTCTGTAAAAGATGCTCTTTTTGAATTATTAGAAAATACTGGTGAAAAGATTACTGGAATTCGAGAAGGCGAAAAATTAGATGAAGTTTTAATTAGTGATGTCGAAATGCGATTTTGTTGGGAGCTTGATGATATGTATGTCATACATTCTAGCATAAACAAAAATTATTATGAAGGTGCTGGAAATTTAAAAAAGATTGAAAGTATGGACTCGTATTCTTCTGCCGGCGCAACTAAATTATCTAATAACGAATTAAAAAAAATCATTGAAAATTATTGTCTTTGATTTTTAATAACAATTACATAATATAATTAATATACGAATAATGATTTTTGAAAGCAATGAATATTCTAATTATTGCCGCACATCCTGATGATGAAATTTTAGGTATGGGTGGTACTATTCTAAAACATACATCTCACAAGGATAATGTTACAATTGTATACATGGCGACAGGTGTTACTGCTAGAAAGGCAAGTGAAGATCTTAAATCAAGAGAAGATAAAAACCTACAAAATGAAATTTTGGAATTAAGAAATGATGCATTAAAGGCAGCTAAACTTCTAAATGTAAAAAATGTCAAATTTTATGATTTCCCGGATAATCAAATGGATAGTATAACATTGTTGAAGGTTGTAAAAGCAATTGAAAAAGAAATTAAATCTGTAAAGCCTGAAAGGATATACACAAATCATTATGGTGATCTTAATGTTGATCATAAAATTGTATCAAATGCAACCATAACTGCATGTAGACCGTTAAAGGGACCTGTCAAAGAGATACTTTCATTTGAAGTTCTTTCTTCAACTGAATGGAGTTATCCATATAGTTTCAAGCCAAATTATTTTGTTAATATCAAAAAAGAATTACCAAAGAAAATTGATGCTATGAAAATGTTCAAAAGCGAAATTAGAGAATTTCCACATCCACGTTCACCAGAAAATATGAATTATGTAGCAGGTAGATGGGGATCTGTTTCTGGTTTTGAAGCAGCTGAAGCTTTTGAGATAATCAGAAAAATTGAGGAATAATAAGTCATTTTTGTAGGCAAACATGTATAAAAAAATAAAAAACTCAATATCTGTAAAAAAAATAGCAGATTTTCTAGATAGTAATTATACTGGTAATGATTTCTATGTAAATGGAATTAGTTCCTTAAATAATATTCAAAATAACACTTTACTTTTTTATTCAGATCTTAGTAATGTACATTTTAAAATAAAAGATAATGTTGAATATGATCTAAAAAAATTGGAAGACCATGAAAATATTGTTGTTCTTGGAGATGAGAAATTAAAAGAAAAAATAAACGTAGCAATAATTCCTTCCAAAAATCCACGATTAGATTTTGAACGTGTTATCATGAAATTTTTTGTAAAGGATGAATTTTCATCTGGCATTCATAAAACAGCTATAATTGAAAATGATGTAGAAATTGGTAATGATGTGTACGTTGGTTCTCATTGTTATATTGGTAATGATGTAAAAATTGGTGATGGTACAAAAATACTGCAGAATACATGTATTTATGGAAAAACCATCATTGGTTCAAACTCGGTGATAAAATCTAACACTACTGTTGGTAGTGAAGGATTTAGTTTTAGTATTGCAAACAATGAATTCTTTCATTTTCCACATTTAGGCTCAATAATTATTGGTGATCATGTCTGGATTGGTTCAAATTGTGCATTAGAACGTGCTCAAATGGACCAAACAATAATTGAAGATCATGTAAAAATTGATGATATGGTTAACATAGCTCATAATACTACTATCAAAAAATTTACACAAATAACTGTGGGAAGTATTATTTGTGGTAGAGCAAAAATTGGTCAACGATGTTGGATTGCTCCAAATTCAATTGTTGATACAGGATGTGAGATTGGTGATGATTGTTTTGTCGGCGCATCAAGTTTAGTTAGAAAAAATTTTCCAGACAACTCTGTCATAATTGGAACTCCTGCTAGATTTGTGAGGAAGAATACGCCTGATGCACTTAGCCACTCTGAAAGACACCATGAGAACTTATCATAAAAAATTAAAACAAATAAAGGAACGTGGTTGTAAAGACTTTATCAAAATTAAATATTCTGGAAAAAATGTGGTTTTGAAATTAGTTGATGGATCAGATGAAACAGTGAAACTATTGACTAATTGGAGGATTAAATATAGAGATATGTTTGCTACTGATTTTGTCATAAGTGAAGAAAAAACAAAAAATTGGATTAAACATGATGTTTTAGAAAATCCTGATAAAATTGTATTTTTAATATATGTTAAAAATAGAAAAATTGGAATTATTAGTACTTCGAATTATGATGAAAATACAAATTCCTGTATTTTGGATACAATGATGAAAGAGCCAACGTTTTTCTTACCTGGACTTATGACTACTATTGAAAAAGTGTATTTAAAATGGATGTTTGATGAATTAGCCATATCAAAAATTACAGGATTTTTATTTTCAGATAACAAAAAAATGATGGATATTCATACAAAATGTGGTTGGATTATCACTGATGTTGCACCGATTGAAAAGAAATCTATGAATAAAAATTCTGAAATTATATGGCAAAAGGTAAATTCAAACTCTAATAATGTGAAACCAAAAAGATATTTTAATTTAATTGAACTTACAAGAGAAAATTTAATGAAAAATTTTAATGATATACAATATGAAGTTATATGTGATTAATTTGAAAGTGGATAAAAAAATTGTATTAATAACTGGTGGGAGCAGAGGAATAGGAAAATCGATTGCTGAAAAATTTGTCTCTGATGGTTCAACTGTTATTATTACTTCAAAAAATAAAACAAAATTGAAACAAACATCAAAGGAATTAGGCGACCTTTTTTTTGTCCCTGGTGATATTAAAAATGAAGTTGATGTAAAAAATGTGATTGATAAAACTATCAAAAAATTTGGTCGAATTGATGTTCTTGTTAATAATGCTGGGATATTACCCAAAATGAAACCATTACATCAAATATCTGAAAAAGAATGGAATGAAATTATAGATGTTAATTTAAATGGCCAATTTCGGTTTACAAAAGCTGTTATTCCACATATGAAAAAACATGGTGGTTCAATAATTAATATATCGTCTGATGCTGGTTTGAAAGCATTTGAAAATTTTCCTGCAGATGCATACATTGCATCAAAAGCTGCCATGATTCAACTTACAAAATCATGGGCACTAGAATATGCTAAAAATAATATTCGTGTAAATTGTGTTTGTGCTGCAGTAATTGATACTGAAATGACGAGAAAATATTGGTTAGATACTAAAGAAAAAAGAAAGGTAACTGCTGCTGAACATCCTTTAGGACGAATTGGTACTGGAAATGATGTTGCTAACGCTGTTTTGTTTTTTGCAAAAGATGATTCCTCATGGATTACAGGCTCAATTTTACCTGTTGATGGCGGTGTTTCAGCAAAATAATAATTTTAGATCGAGTTTTTCCTTATATTTTTTCAACTTCAACTATATCCAAACCAAATCCCATAGTAATTCCGATAAGTAATCCTTTTCCTGAGATTGAATTATTATCAAACATTGCTTTTTCAAGAACAGTTGGTATGCTTACTCCAGTAAGATTTCCATATTCTTTTAGTGTGTCAAATGATTCCTTTATTTGATTGTTATCGAGTTTATACAAATTTTGAAACCCTTCTAAAATTTTTAAACTGCCCGTATGTATCATAACTTTGTTTTGTTTCGTCATAAACTTTTCAACTAACTTTTCATCAAAATTTTCTATATCATTTCCTAGAGATACATTAAGTACTTTTTTTGAATACTCTAATGATCTTTTAAGAATATCACTTTCAGCAGTTAATTCATATTCATACATATGATTTGCTGAATTACCAACTAATCTTACACACGCCTTTCTATAATCTAGTTCATCAAAATTTACTGCATGTGTGATCTTACTTACTTTTACTCCAGTTGTTTGCAATTCATCCATACTTATAACAAAAGCAGCAACTCCATCACCAAAAAGAAATGAAAACATTGTTGAAACCCATTTTGAAATTTGTTTATTTTTATCATATTGATCGTTAGAAATTTCCTTTGGATTTCGTACTGTTTGATTATCTTTTAAGTGAGGAAGATACCATCCAGAATTACATCCTGAAATTACAAAAAGTATTTTATCGCTTGAATTATGAACAAAATTTTTACCTAATTCTAATAATTTTGGTAAAGTAGAGCATGCCATACCCTGAATATTGAAATGAGGAATGAATTTTGATAAACCCAATTTGGTTAGAATGATAGAAGATAATCCTGGACTCAGAAAATCACTATCTTCATAAGCTGCAACAATACATGTTATATCACTTTTTTTCAAGTTTAGATCTGACAAGCATTTTTCAGCAACTTTTACACATAAATCTGAAATCGGTTCTCCATCTGCGTTTGATTTAATACGTTCACTTGATTTAGAAATATAACGATCAAACGGTCTAACGAAATATCGGTTTTTTACACCTAATTGGTAAATATTTTCTTTAACATCCTCTGATAGTTTGTTACCCAAAGCTTCAATCATTTCTTCTGTGTTATACTTAAACTCAGGATATGCTCTTGTTAATCCAGAAATTATTAAATTACTTTCACTCATGTTATCACTTAAAAATTAAGACATAACTACTTTTGTACTTTCTATGAATCAAATTCATTTCTTCTAAATAATTTTACATCTAAAAATCATCAGAATCAATTAATTTACCTTTCATTATTTCTTTTTTAGATTTTTTGCCAAATAACTCAAAAATCATTTTTGGTGGTAACCCATATCCTGGACGGCGTAGCCCTAAATTTTTCTCAGAGAAAATATCTCCTTGCAAAATATTTTTTATTGCTACAACACTACGTCTAGCTTTTTCCTTTTCAGTTATTTCTTTTTTTGTAGGCTGAATGGTTTCTGAACCCAACATTATATGTGACATTTTAATTGAATCTGACCAATTTTTTAATTCATTTGGATCTGCCGAAAACCAATGATCTGGACCTGGAAAATCATGAGATAATGTAAAATGTTTCTCAAACACTTTTGCACCAAGCCCAACCGCTATTGATGCTGCTAAATTTCCTTGTGTATGATCCGAATAACCTAATGGAATATTTGGAAAAGTTTTTGAAAGAGTTTTTAATTTAAGTAAATTCACATCTTCTGATTTTGTAGGATATTCCGAAGTAGTCGACATCAAAATTATTGGATAATTAGTAAATTCATTAAAACATTGTAAAGTTTCATTTATTTCATCCAAGTTTGACATTCCACATGACATAATAATTGGCAGTCCTGTTGTAGAAAAATCCTTTATCAATGGAATGTTAACTAAATCATCTGAACCAATTTTTATTACTTTAACATCTAATTCTAATAATAAATCCAGATCTGAACGATTTTCTGGTGTTGAAAAAAATAAAATTTTTTCATCATCACATTTTTTCTTAATAGTTAACCATTCTTCTTTAGAAAATTCACAGCGTTCAAACATATCCTTCATTGATTCTGTAATTTTTTTACCTTTTGAAAAATACGTGTGCTCTAAATTTTTATCTAAAATAAACTCTGACGTTTTATAAGTAAAAAATTTTATCGCATTAACTCCTGATTTTTTTGCTACATGAATCATTTCTATCGCTTTATCGATATTTCCATTGTGATTAATTCCTGCTTCAGCAATAATGAATGGTTCTGAAAATGAGTTGATTGTGTATTGTCCTATTTTAACACTATTAATTTTTATCACCATTGAGTTGATTTACTAATTTTTTATCTTCTTCCAGGGATTTAATATATCCCTCATCTTTTTGATGCCCAGAGTTTATTTGTACTAAATTTGGATTTTTTTCTAAAAAATTTATTATATCTTTCAGCAAAATTGGACGTGTATCAATCTCTGAAACAATAATTCTTAGTAGTTTCAAGTCTTCTGGATAGTCCAACGTGATTCTATATTTTGAATAATCCTTTTTACTATGAAAATTAAAATATTTTTTTTTATTTATCTTTTTTAATATATATGGTATCACATGTTCTTTTTCAGAAGGAAGATTCGCATTTTTCCAGGCATCCTGTAATTTACTGAATTTAAAAATACAATAGTCCACTCCATGTGGAAATTTCCCTTCTGAATTTTCTACATAATCATATTTATTCTCTTGAAATTTTTCTATTCCTTCATCTATTAATTCTGGATCAATTAGAGGACAATCTGATGTGATTCTCATAATATTTTTTGACCCAAAATATTTTGCACATTGGTAATATCTGTCAAGTACATTCTCACTTTCACCCCTAAAGCATATAATATTTAATTTCTTACACAAATTTACTATCTCATCATCTTCGCCTAATGATGTAGTTGCAATTATAATTTTTTTGATTTTATTTGATTTCTTTAATTGAGAGATCAAAAATTCTAAAACTGTTTTTCTTGAATCAATTTTTTGAAGAATTTTTTTTGGGAATCTTGTTGATCCCATTCTAGCTTGGATAATACAATCTACCATAACATTCATAATTTTTTTGCGTTAATTAAATAGTAATTATGAATTATATGTATAATTTCTTAGTAAAACAATATTTAAATTCATTTTATAATTATAGTCAGGAATGAAACTGCGATATATTTATTCTGCATGTGTTGTAGTGGAAACACCTAATGTTATTGTGCTTAGTGATCCGTGGTTTACTCCTGCAGAATATGGCTCTTGGCATCATTACCCTCCACTCCCACGTGATCCAGTCGAAATAATAGGAAAGGTTGATTTAATCTATATTTCTCATTTACACTCTGATCATTATGATCCTCTATTTTTAAGAAGATATCTAAAAAAATTTCCTGATACTAGAATAATTATTTCTGAAACGAGACATAAGATGTTAGAGCATAGAATGTTATTGGATGGATTCAAACCTAATGTATTCTCGGATGAAACCTTTGATGAAACAAGAATTATTCTTACCGTAAATGGTGATGATGAAATTGAAGGTGATACTGGATGTTTAATAATTCATAAGGATTTATCTGTTGCAAATATGAATGATTGTGGAATTGATCAAAAACAAATTAATTTTATAAGAAAAAATTGTCCTAACGGACATCCTACAGTTGCACTTCTTACATATGCTGGGGCAGGTCCTTACCCTCAAACTTATTATTTTGAAAATTCTGAAGAACGAAAAATTGCAGAAAAAAGAAAACATGATCAATTCTTGAAAATGTATAGTGATTATTGTGAATTATTAAAGCCTGAAAGAGCAATGCCATTTGCGGGTTCTTATGTATTAGGTGGACCTTTATCTAAACACAACCAAAACCGTGGAGTTGCTGATGCAGTAGAAGTATTACAATTAGAAAAATGTGGTGATATCTCATTTGTACTTGATGACGGTGGTGATGCAATTTTTGACTTAGAAACACTAACTGCAAATAAACTTCGTACAAAACCATATTCTTACGAAGAAATTCAAAAATATCTTGATTCAATTCCGTTTGAAGGTTACAATTATGAAAAAGAGTTTAAACCAATTGGGGACAAACCACTCCCTCTAAAGCGTCTTTGTGAAAATGCTTATAAAAAATTAATAAAAAATAGACAAACAAAAGAAGTTTGGTGGATTTGTTTCAAACCAACCAATCATAGTAAATTTATTGTATTCAATACATCTGTAGATAAAGGCGTATCTGAACTAGATAGTGTTGATCATCTGGAACAAAGATGGGAAATCCATTTGGATGAAAGATTACTATTTTTAATTCTAAGTGGATATTATCATTGGGCTAATGCTGAAGGGGGTTCGCATCTTTCATCAAAAAGAGTTCCTAACATTTTTCTTCACGAGATACAAGATTTTCTTTATTTTCTTGTTCTTTAATTATCATAATCATTTTTTGACTTATCCTTTCAGCCCCCTTCCCATCAATTAATTTATAATTTCTCTCCGACATTTTATTCAAATCACTAATTTTCATATTTATAAAATATTTTACATAATCTTTTACGGATACATTTTTTGCTAAACCTAAATTTTTCACACACCCAATTTTTTCCATTGATTCAGCTGCTAATTTCTGATTTTTTGCGATTATTGATACTAAACTTGGTATTCCTAAATATGCTCTCTCCCACATCATACTTCCACTTGCACCAATTCCCAAATCTGAATTTTCCATTAAACCTGAAATATTATTTGTCCCTGAAAAAATCTCAATATTATCAATTTCTTTAGAAATTAATTTTAATTTATTTAAAAATTTGTTATATTTTCCAATAACGAGATTTATTTTGTCATATTTCAATTTTGATTTTTTAATAGCTTTCAATACTTTAATTGATTGATCAGAGCAATCTTGACCACCAAACGAAATAAAAATTTTTTTTATTTTTGATGTATGTTTTCTTTTTTTACGTACCAAAAACTCTTTTCTTAATAATACATATTTTGGACCTAATAATTTTATACATTTATTTGGAACTAATCCTTTGTATCTCTTTTTAAAATTTACATAAAGATTTTGATCAAGTAATATGTCACAATCATGTTTTCTATCAGCTAGATCATCAATTACAAAAATATTTTTTGTCAGTGGTCTTAACCCTTCTTCGTATTTTTTGCCCCAATGATAATTGTCAATTATAATGCACGGTATATTCCAATTAAATTTTTTTAAAATTTTTTTAGTATTCTGATAATCATATTCTATTGTATTTTTTGAATTTTTAATTTTATGAATAGTAAAACCACAAATTTTAATTTTACTAATTAAATTTCCTTTTAAATTTTTACATATAAAATGAATTTCAAAACCTTTTTTTTGTAAAGTTTTAGCTAAAATTAGACATCTGTTTAGATGGCCAAATCCAAGGATATCACTTGAATCAACTCTAAAAAAAATACATTTTTTATTCATATCTGGAAAAAATTTTTCATCATAAAAAACAATTCTATTTTTTCCTATTTTATATAAAATATTATACTATTGGTTGAAAATTTCTTGCATAGTAATCATTATAATATTTTATAAATCAAATAAAGTGCTTTAAATTATGTTAACATCTGACCAAATAAAAAAGATTGATACACAGGACATGTACAAAACATACGAAAATTGGCCTGAAATTGCAGAACAGAGTTATTACAAGAAATTTGATAAATTAGATGTAAAGGATATTGATCATATAGTTTTTGCAGGAATGGGTGGATCTGGAACAATTGGGGATATTTTTTCATCAATTCTTTCAAAAACAAATCTTCATGTTAGTGTAGTCAAAGGATATTCATTACCAAAAACAGTTAATGAAAGAACCTTGATCATGTGTACAAGTATATCTGGTAATACGGAAGAAACTTTATCAATTTTAGAAAATGCAAAAAAATCAAATGCTAGATTTGTAAGTATGTCTTCCGGAGGAAAAATGGAAGATTTTTGTGAGAAAAATAACCTAAAATTTTACAAAATTAAAAAAGATCATTCTCCACGAGCATCTTTGCTTGGATTTTTATATGCTGCTTTGAACATTTTTGAAGAAATAATTCAAATAAATAAAAATGATGTAAACGAATCAATTAAGTCTCTATATGAATTAAAGAAGGGAATTTTGGTGGATTCACTTTACAAAAAAAATATGGCTATAGAATTAGCAGAATGGATTAAGGAAATACCAATGTTGTATTATCCATGGGGATTAGAATCAGTAGCAATTAGATTTAAAAATTCCATGCAAGAAAATGCAAAAAAACATGTAATGTATGAAGATGTGATTGAAACTTGTCATAATGGAATTGTATCATGGGAAAAATCATCTAATGTGCAACCAATTTTAATTCGTGGAAGTAATGATCATAAAAAAACGATTGAAAGATGGGATATAATCAAAGAGTTTTTCCAGGAAAAAAATATTAACTATAAAGAAATTTTTTCAGTTGATGGAAACATATTGAGTAAAATAGTTTGTTTGATCTACATATTAGATATGACGTCTATATACAATGCAGTGATTGGGAAAATTGATCCATCACCAGTTAATTCAATCGATTTTATTAAAGATAAACTATAATCAAGTGTTTTTTAAAAATTTCTTAAACATATTGTTCATTTGATTAATTGAATCAAGAGAACGTTCATCAATTAATTTCAAATTTGGAATTACACAATGCCCACCAATAAAACCAGGAAACATTTTTGGCCTATTACCTAAAAATTTATGAATTTCTTCTGAAAATGACCACATTTCATCATAATTTACACCGTGTTTTTCAGCAATCATTCTACTCATTTGTGCATAATTTATCAGCCAACCATAGTATGAAGTATCACAAATAATTTTTGAGAGTTCCAGAGTAATCGGATTAGAAACTTTTTTTGTTTTTATTCCACATTTTTTCATCAGATTAACATAATTTTTAGACATTAATACAGAATTTCGCATTTTACTGTCAAGCGCAAAAAATTTTGTATATCTTTTTAAATCAATAATCATTCTTTTATGAATACCACGTGTAGCACTGTAAATAATTGGAATAGATAATTTTTTTTGAAGGTTTTGAGTGGTTTTCGGCTTAACAGTACTATGTATTATAATTGATTTTGGTGAGAATTTTTTATTTAATTTTAAAACATTAGAGAAAAATTTTTTGTTATAAGGAATACAGATATGAAGAAAACGTACTGAATAGTTTTCAAATTTTTTTGGATTATTAGGAATTAATTTTTTATCTATATCGTAACCATGGGTAGGAAAATTTTTTGATATAATCGTATAAATCGGAAGTCCAATTTCACCTAAACCAACCACTAGATCTTTTTCCACAGTTTTGAAAATATTATTATGAATATTAAGATGACTTAGAAGTTTGCAGTATCAGAATTTGAATAAATCTTTATTTATTTTCTTCATTAGATATGATTTCATCTAAAACACGTAAAACTTCAAAAACATCATTTTCAGTGAAAACTAATGGAGGAAGTAATCGAAATATATTTTTATCAGAATATAAAGAAAATAGGAATATTACATGATGTTTAATAGCATCAATTAGTAAATTTTTTACATCAACTTCAAACTCTATTGCAATCATCAAACCTTTACCACGAATTTCACGAATAATATGATGCTTATTTTTTAATTTTTCTAACCCAGACAAAAGCAAAGAACCCATTTTGGCAGAATTATCAACTAGTCCATCAGTAGTCAATGCAGTTAATGTTGCAATAGATGCCGCGCACGCAAGAGGGTTTCCACCAAACGTTGAAGATTGTTCTCCTTTTTTCATACTGCCTAAAATCTCAGGTTTTGTTAAGGTAGCACTCATTGGGATTCCTCCAGCGAGGCCTTTAGATGTACATAGTATGTCAGGAATAGTATTCCAATGTTCACATGCCCACATTTTACCAGTACGTCCTAAACCACATTGAACTTCATCAAAAACAAGTATGATATTCTTTTCATCACATAATTTTCTTATTTGTTGTAAAAATCCATCAGGAGCAGGATGAATACCACTTTCTCCTTGGATTGGTTCCACTATAATAAACCCAGTATCAGAATTAATTTTTGACTCTAATTCATGAATATTCCCAAATTCACAAAATTGTGTATTTTCCACCAAAGGTTCAAATGATTTTTTATATTTTGGGGCAAAAGTTAATGATAAAGATCCCATTGTTCGTCCATGGTATGAACCCTTCATAGCAATCATGCCTTTTTTCCCGGAATATTTTCTAGAAAACTTTATCGCCGCCTCAACTGCTTCAGTTCCACTATTTCCAAGATAGATGTTTGAAAGTTTTTTTGGTGAAACACGTAATAATGCTTCAAGAAAATTTTCACGTGTTTTATTATAAAACGAACTATGAACCGAAATAATTTTTTCAATTTGATTTTTTATTGCATCATTAACACGTTGGTTTTTGTGCCCAACAATCGCAACACCATACGCACCCATACAATCGATGAATTCATTTCCATCAACATCCCAAACATGAGAACCAAGACCCTTTTCAATAGTAATAGGTAATTTCTGGTATAAATTTCCTAAAGTTATATCTTCAAGCATTTTTGTCCATCTCTTTATGTATTAACTATATTTAGTTCAACTGGATCTGGTCATTTTTTATAGTATTTTGTAATTCTAAGATTAGTTTCTTGGTTGAATTACTATCTATTCCATGCTGACGACATCCATCCTCGACAGTTTCACCAGTAGAAAATTCACACCCTGCACAAAAAAGACCATATTTTTCAAAGATTTTAATTATGTTTTCATCACCTTTTTCAATTATATCTGCAATAGACAAAGTTAATTTTATTCTAGTAGATCCATTTTGAATTAAATTATTTTGCCTCGCTTTCCAAGGAACATGTAAAACTTTTTCAAAATGTGGGTTGTAGATATCTGGATTTCTTGAAAATGTACACCAATAACCACCCATAATTTCATCCCAATACAG
>JACASX010000007.1 GCA_013390745.1 Marine Group I thaumarchaeote
GCTTGGATGAGGTTAAATCAATCTTTACAATAAGAAAGTAGATGACTAGCACATATGCCGTGATAGGAGATCCAATAGATCATTCTCTATCTCCAAATATACACAATGCTGCCTTTCGCCACTTAGAATTAGACCATACCTACATTGCATACAAAATACCTGCTGGAGAGCTATCTGCGGGAATAGATGCGCTAAAGGCAATAAAAATTGCTGGATTTAATGTCACAATTCCTCATAAAATTGAAATGATGAAGTTTTTGGATGAGATGGACACAACATGCAAAGTAATTGGAGCAGTAAATACAGTATCAAATGATAATGGAAGGCTTAAGGGCTATAACACAGACATGATAGGATTTCTAGATCCTATAAAAAAAAGAAATCTAACAATAAAGGATTCCCAAGTAATGCTTTTGGGTGCGGGGGGAGCTGCAAGAGCAATCGTAACAGCTATGGTTAAAGAAAAAGCAAGTAAAATTACAATTGTAAACAGAACTATGGAAAATGCAAACAAATTAGCCGAGTTCGCAAAAAAAATTGGAGCCAATGCTGACACAGTTTCATTACAAGAAGCCAATGAATTAATTTCAGATCATAAATTTATTATAAATTCAACTTCGATTGGTATGAAGAATGAACCAAGTCCTATATCAACTGAGAACATAAATGAAAATTCGATAGTTTACGATATTGTATATCAGCCAATAAATACAGATCTTATTAAGAAATCAAAAGAAAATGGTGCGACTATAATTTATGGCTATGAAATGCTTTTGAGTCAAGCTGCATGTTCGTTTGAAATTTGGCATAAGACGGAAGCTCCATATGATGTTATGAAAAAAGCATTACTTGGAGGAGTTTGATGACAGTAGTAAAAGCAACTATTCACGGTGCAATTTCTATAGTAAATGCAATTGCAACAGGCAAAGGAGCAGCCCTTGGTATTTCAAAGAAGGTTAATGTTGAAATGGAAACATCACATGGGAATGGCATTGTAATTGAAATACAAAATAGGCCAATGAAATCACGTTTAATCAATAGAGTTATTCAAAAAATTGTTCCAAAAAGTGAGCTCTCTAAAACGAAATTGAGAATTTCGCTGGACTCAGAAATTCCAACAGGATATGGATTAAAAAGCTCAAGTGCAATTTCGACAGCAATAGCAATGGCATCTGCAAAACTATTCAAGCCTCAGATGAATGATATTGAAATATTAAATGTCGGTGTGGATGCATCTATTGAAACCAAAGTTAGTTTGACGGGAGCATATGATGATGCATGTGCATGTTATTATGGCGGATTTGTTGTTACAGATAATCATAGGAAAAAGCTGGTCCATTCTGAAAAATGTCTTAATCGTGTATCTGCTGTAATTTTCATACCTAAATCAAGAAAAAGAGGCAATGTTAGAAAACTTAAGGTGTCAAGTAGTGATTTTGAGCAGGCTTGGAATCTTGCAAAAAAATCTGATTATTGGAATGCCATGATTCTAAACGGTCTAGCAACATCTGCCATACTAAGCTCAGAACCAAAAATTATTCCAAAATTAATTGAGAATGGCGCGTTAGGTGCTTCGGTTTCGGGTAATGGTCCATCAATAGCTGCTATTGTTAGAAATGATTCTATATCAAAGATAAAGAAAATATTTTCCTCACTTGATGGGAACACCACCGTATCTGAAATAAATAACAAAAAGGCTGAAGTATATGAAATGTAGAGTAGAAAAATCTGAGATTGATGGAGATATAGAATGCCCTGCTAACAAAAGCTATACACATAGAGCAATTTTTTTAGCATCATTAGCTATTGACAAAAGTATTATCAAAAATATTTTGAGATCAGGCGATACTAATGCCACAATTAACGCTTGCAAAAACTTTGGCGTGGAAATAAAAGATGTAGGAGACGATATAACAGTCACCAGCGCAAGTGTACTAAAACTACAAAGCAATACTATAGATGCTGCTAATTCTGGAACAACCATTAGGATTGCAACTGCGATTTCAGCCTTAGCAAATGACAAAATAATTTTAACAGGAGATTCAAGCCTCAAAAAACGACCAATGCAACCATTACTTGATGCTCTAGAATCATTAGGGGCAAAATGTAGTTCTTCCAATGGCAATCCACCCATATCAGTTTCAGGGGAAATAAAGGGAGGGGAAGTTAAAATTCCTGGAAATATTTCAAGCCAATTCATTTCAGCTTTAATGATTACTGCTCCAAAATTAGAAAATGGCCTCATACTAAACATTCAGGGCAAATTAGTATCAAAGCCTTACATTGATGCAACGATTACCATGATGAAGAAATTTGGTGTTGAAGTGGAAACTAAAACTCCATATAAAAAATACATTATACCCGAACAAAATTACAAAGCCACAACTGTGACAATACCGTCTGATTTTTCCAGCCTTGCGTTATTACTATCAGCAGCTGTATTGCTTGGTGAAAATCTTACGATAAAAGTGTCCACAGGATCTATGCCGCAAGCGGATGAGGCAATCATTGACATTTTAGAGATCATGGGAGTAGTAATTACGTTAGATAAGAATACAATAAAAATAAAATCGCCAGAAAAACTTGATGGTGGAAAATTTGATTTAAGCGATTCTCCAGATCTAATTCCTGCAATTGCAATACTTGCACTAAAATCATCAAAACCAATTGAGATTTTTAATGTTGAGCATGCAAGATACAAAGAAACAGATAGAATTGCTATACTCGCACGAGAACTTACTAAATTAGGAATTAAGGTTGTAGAAAAAAAAGACGGATTAATACTGAACAACTCGGATAACTTGACTGGTGCTGATCTAAATTCTGAGAATGATCATAGATTATTCATGGCATTTTGCATAGCTGGTATGTATGTTGGCAATTGTACTATATCGGATCCAGAATCTGTGGATATTTCATATCCAGATTTCATTTCTGAAATGAAAAGAATTGGTTGTAAAATTTTTCTTGATTGATAGGAAATTACTTGCCAAAAAAATCGTAGAGTTATATTTATCTTAAATAATATTATATTGTTGGCAGGAAGTTCAATTGGACGTAATTTAGTCTTAACAAGTTTTGGTGAAAGCCATGGCAAATGTGTGGGCGCAGTACTTGATGGCTGTCCTGCAGGCCTGGAATTAAATGAAAAAGATATACAAAAAATGCTTGATTTAAGGAGACCTGGTCAATCACTGGTCTCAACGCAAAGAAAAGAGGGCGATATTGTAGAGATTCTTTCTGGCGTGTTTAGGGGATACACTACAGGCGCGCCAATTACAACGATCATTTGGAACAAAGATCATGACTCGAGAAGTTATGCTAAATTAAGAACCACGATGAGACCGGGTCATTCTGACTATCCTGCTTTTGTAAAATACAAAAAGTTCAATGATCATCGTGGCGGTGGTAGATTTTCCGGAAGATTGACTGCTACATATGTGATGGGTGGCGCAATTGCAAGAAAGTTGCTTAAAGCCACACTTGGCGTTGAAACAAACGCGTACACATGTAAAATTGGAAAGATAGGGATGAAAAATCAGGCTACTAGGCAATCACTCAAATCAATATATACAAACGAAGTCAGGTGCCCTGAAAGGGCAATCGCAGGAAGAATGAAGAAATCAATACTTGATGCTAGAAAAAAGGGCGATTCGTTGGGTGGTGTTATTGAATCCATAACAAACAACATTCCAGTTGGGCTAGGCGAGCCAATTTTTAGCTCGCTAGAATCAGAACTCAGTAAAGCAATTTATTCAATACCTGCTGTCAAGGGGGTTGAATTTGGTTCTGGATTTTCAGGATCTGAGAAACACGGTTCACAGAATAATGATTCATACATATTCCGTAATGGTAAGGTGATTACTAAGACAAACAATGCGGGTGGAATTTTAGGCGGCATATCAAATGGAATGCCAATAGTAATGCGAGTTGCCTTCAAGCCAGCTTCATCAATAGGTAAGATCCAGGAAACGGTTGATCTCAAAACTAAGAAAAATACAAAATTAAGAGTAGAGGGTAGACACGACCCATGCGTAGTGCCACGAGCACCTCCTGTTGTTGATTCTATAGTGTCGCTAGTAATTGCGGATCAAGCATTGCAAGGCGGTTTCATAAAACCAGTTATCTAAAATGTCAGATATAGAGGAACATCGTAAGAAAATTGAAGAGATAACGCTTGAGATGATCAAGTTGTTAAAGACAAGAACGGACATTGCCAAACAGATAGGCGATGCCAAAGCAAGCCTTGGCATGACTGTAACAGACGAGGAAAGAGAGGATGCGTTACGAACTCAGGTTACCAAGTTATGCAAGGAAATCGACTTGGATCAATCAACTGCATTAAAATTTCTCAATTTACTGCTTAACGAATCTGTAAAGGTACAATCTGACGGCAAGCAAACACATCTTTCAGTATTTTTGAAAGCAAAAGCGCTTGAAGAGAAAGGTAAAAAAATAATCCATCTTGAAGTTGGAGAACCGGATTTCAAGCCACCATTATCGGTGAAAACTGCTCTTGGAGAGGTATACGACAAAGGATATGGAAAGTATGGTCCTGCAAAGGGAATTACAGAATTACGAAAGGGGTTGGCTGGATGGACAAACGGTCAATTTGAAAAATATGTCGCGCTGAATCTTGATCAGGAAAACATAATGGTTTGTCCAGGTGCAAGATTCGCAGTTTACTTAGCAATAACTACACTGCTAAATCCTGGTGATGAAATAATTGTAATAGAACCCGCATGGCCAGCGTACAAAGACTGTGCATTAAATGCTGGCATCAAAGTTAGGACAATCAAGACAACATTAGAAACAAGATGGGAACCATCCATTGACCAAATCAACAATGCGATAAATGAAAACACAAAAATGATTGTCCTAAACTATCCGAATAACCCAACGGGAAAGACTCTCCCAGAGAAACTTCTAGATAGTATTATGCAAACAGCAAAGGAACATGATCTCTATGTACTAAGCGACGAGATATACGAAGATTACTACTCCGGGCCGGGAAACGTTGAGGGAGAATCCCCAAAGGAAATTTTGACATACAGATATGAAAAATCCATAATCACAAAATCATTTTCTAAGTCTTTTGCTATGACCGGCTTTAGGATTGGGTATGCAATTGCAGAACCATCTATCATAGAAAAAATGTCAAAGCTGCAGGCACTTAGTCTGACAAATGTCTCAGAACCAATTCAATATGTTGCATTACAAGTGATCGATTCGGCTTTTGAAGCCGTACAGGAGAATGCAGAAACTATAGGAGCAAGATTAGAGATATTAGTTGAAAGTGCAAAAGATATCGGTCTAGAATTCGTCGAACCGGATGGAGCAATGTACCTGTTTGCTAAAACAAAATACAAGAATTTTGATGCAACAAAATTTTCAGAAAAACTGTTAGAACATGGGGTTGCCATAGCCCCGGGCGAGGGATTTGGAGATTACAAAGAATTTTTTAGAATTACGGCAATCGATGAAACTAGGTTAAAGGAAGGTATGATAATATTAGATACCGTATTGAAGGAATCGTATGAATAAAGAAATTGCAATCATTGGCGTAAACGGCAAAATGGGCAAATGGTTTGCAGATTATTTCCATAAAATGGGTTTCAAGGTCAAGGGATTTGACACAAATAATGAAATAAAAGAAAAATTTATCATTAAAGGAAGTTCGCTCGTGGGTGCTATATTACAAATGGATTATGTTCTTTTATGCACGCCTACAAAAAATACCCCTGAAATCATTAGATTGATTGCTAAAGAAATGAAACGTGGTTCATATCTAATAGAAATATCTTCACAAAAATCTAAAACTGCTCTAACACTTTTAAAAACACCATCTAAAGTGAACCCTATTTGTATTCACCCAATGTTTGGACCAGGTACAAAAAAGATTGATGGTAAGAACATAATCATAGTACCGATTAAGGACGCACAAAAAGAATTATCTGCAACAAAATTACTTTTTCCAAAAGCAAATTTTGTTACAATTGATGCAATTGAACATGATAAAAAAATAGCTGTCATTCTTGGATTAACTCATTTAATTAATATCGCTTTTGCAAATATACTTGCAAAAGATGAAAAAATTTCATTGACTGAAAAAATGTCAGGCACAACATTTAAAGCTCAAAAAATTATTGCTGAAAGCATACTTACGGAATCACCAGAACTAATTGAGACTATAATATCTAATCCGGAAGTAAGAAGATTTGCTGAAGAGTTTTGGAAGGATATAGGAAGACTTCTTACAGATTCTCAGGAAGGAAAAAGCGAACAAATAATTGATTATATCAAATCAAGTCAACAGAGAATTTCAAAAAATGTAGATTTAGAAAAATCATATAAAAAATTGTCTACAATGATCAAAACAATTGAAAAATAGGATTGTTTTCTACAAATATTGTTACATCATTTATTAAAAATAATGATAAAATTCTAATTTTAAAAAGAAGTAATAAAGTAAAATCTATGAAATGTTTATGGGCTGGAGTAAGTGGGATTATTGAAAAAAGTGATACAACACCTCTAGCTAGAGCAAAAATTGAAATTTTTGAGGAAACCGGGATTGATGAAAGAGAAATAGAACTGTTGAAATCTATTGAACAGATAAAAATTGAATCCGCTCAATATAAAAATCACGAGTGGAATATTTTTCCATTTTTATTCAGGACAAAAAATCTAGCAATTAAACTTAATTGGGAAAATTCAGAATTTAAATGGATAGAACCAAATGAGATTAAAAATTATGAAACCGTTCCAGAGTTAGAAAAAATACTATTCAGCTTGTTGTAATTTTTTTTCTTCTTTTTCGTACTTACGTTGTTTTGGTAGCATGATATACACACAAGCACCACCACACATAGTACACGGTACATTATTTCCTGGATGCTGACCTGTCCGTCCATGAATTAATGCGGCCTTTTCTGGATCTATTGATAAAGCGAGTTGTTTTTCCCAATCAAGAGTTCTTCTTGCTTCAGTCATATCCATATCCCATTTAATGGACTTCTCTCGGAGCTTCACCAAATCTCCTGCATGAGCAGCAATTCTGTATGCTATCAGACCTTCTTTTACTTCATCTGGAGTTGGTAACGCCAAGTGTTCAGATGGTGTTAGATAGCATAAAAGATCAACACCCGCACTTGCTGAAACTGCAGCACCAATTGCGCTTGCTATATGATCATGCCCAGATGCAATATCTGTAACAAGAGGTCCCAAAACATAGTATGGAACGTCTCCAATCATTGATTTTGCTAGTGTAACATTTGCAGTAACTTCATTCAGTGGAACATGACCTGGACCCTCAATCATTACTTGAACATCTTTTTCAATTGCACGCTTTGCTAGCCTCCCTATATTGATCATTTCCTGTACCTGTAATTCATCATGTGAATCCAATATAGAACCTGGACGTAGTGCATCACCTAGACTAAAAGTGACATCATATTTTTGCGCTAATTCAATCATATAGTCATAATGAGTGATGTAAGGATTTTCCTTATCATATTTCAGCATCCATGCTGCAGTTATTGTTCCACCCTTACTCACAACTCCAGCATATCGCTGTACCTTGAAAATTCTTTTTGCAATTTCTTTGGTAATTCCAGAATGAATTGTCGTATAGTCAACTCCATCTTTTATGTTATTTTCGAATGCCTTTATGTAATCATCCTCCGTAATATCAAGAGGATTTTTGTGCTTTTCAACACCGAAATTATATGCTTCATAAATTGGTACAGTTCCAAATGTTATAGGTGCTGTATCCAATAACGTCCTTCTGATACTGCCAACATCCCCACCATCACTAAGATCCATGATTGTGTCAGCATGATACTTTACCGCTACTTTGGCTTTTTCAATCTCCTCCTCAACGTTGACGTTTAATGTTGAAGTGCCAATGTTGACATTCACCTTGGTTTTCATGCCTTTTCCAATTCCCACGTTGTGAATCTTCTGGGGTCTCACGTTGTTGCTTGGAATGATAATTGAACCGATTGCAATTTTTGGTAAAAGCCAATCTAGCGTAACATCTTCATCTTTTGCAACCTGTTTCATTTCATCGGTTGCAATACCCCTTCTTGCAGAGCTCATTTGAGTGGCCATAAGCCTACTAGTCTTCTGCTAAATTTAAACAGTCGTCAAACAAGCGATCAAATTTTAAAACATGATACATAATTCAATACAGATATGAACATTCTTTCCATTGGAGGATCTGATCCATCCTCGGGTGCTGGAATACAAAGTGACGTCAAAACATTTTCCAATCATAATGTCTATGGATTTACTGCTGTAACTGCAATTACTAGTCAGAATACAAGAAAAGTTACCTCAATTGAGCCTGTTTCTACTAAAAGCTTGAGGGCACAACTGGATTCAATTTTATCTGATTTCCATATTGATGCAATCAAAATTGGAATGGTTTACAATTCTCAAATAATAAAGGTAATTCATTCAAAGTTAAGAAATATCAAAGTTCCAATCGTTGTCGACCCCATAATAAAATCAACAACAGGTACAATGCTTCTTAAAAAAAGTGCACTGCGTGATTACAAAAAGATGATAATTCCCTTAGCGGATGTGATAACTCCAAACAAGTATGAGGCAAAAGTTTTGTCAGGAACATCAAATACGAACAAATCTGCAAAAAAAATTCAAGCAATGGGTGCCAAATGTGTAATCATTACTGGCGCAACTTCATCAAATAGTCAAATTTCTGATTTTGTTTTAGAAGAAAACAGGAAATATGTAATTTCTGGGAAGAAAATTTCTACTAGAAATCATGGTAGTGGGTGCAATTACTCTGCGTCAATTTCTGCCTCACTTGCAAAAGGAAATACAATCCATTATGCAGTAAAAACAGCTAAGGATTATGTTTACCAGTCCATAAGGAATTCAAAAAATATTGGAAAAGGTGTGAATATTACTCATAAAAATATTTCAAATGGAATGAGGGAATTATCAGATTCGATCAATCACTTTAAGCAAATAAAAAATATTTACAAAATAATTCCAGAATGCCAGACAAACTTTGTTTTTGCTAAAAAAAACCCAAAAAGCGTTATGGATGTGTTAGGAGTATCCGGACGTCTAGTAAAATCAGGCAAAGAGGTTGTAACAGCTGGTGAGATTGTATATGGTGGTTCACAGCATGTTGGAACAGCAGTAATTCAGGTAAACAAAAAATTTTCGGAAATTCGTTCTGGTCTTAACATAAAATACGACCCAAAAATTATTTCAAAAGCAAAAAAATCAAGATACACTATTCTAAGTTATGACAGAACTAAGGAACCAAAAAAATCAAAACAAAAGGAAAACTCTTCCATTTCTTGGGGAATATCCAACTCTCTCAATGCAAAATCACCTGACGTAATTTATCATAAGGGTGACATAGGAAAAGAGCCAATGATTCTAATCTTTGGTAAAAATCCTGACGATGTAATAAGAAAGGTTTCAAAGCTAAGACCATATCACTAAAAATTGTGTAACTTAACATAAATAGTCCTGCAATGAAAATACAAATTCATGAAAGCTGTAATTCTTGCCGGTGGTTTGGGTACAAGGCTACGTCCACTTACTAATAAAAAACCAAAACCAATGCTGCCTTTAGGTAAGAAACCACTATTGGAACATCTAATCAAGTGGATTAGAAAAAATGGTGTAAAAGATATCGTTCTATGTGTGAGTTACCTTCACGAAACAATTGAAAAACATTTTGGGGACGGAAGTAAATTTGGTGTAAAAATTGAGTATGCTATATCAGGTAAACCGCTTGCTACTGCAGGACAGCTAAAAACTGCACAAAAGTTCATCGATGATACATTCGTTTGTGTTTATGGTGACTCGCTCTTCGATTTTAGCCTAAGAAACATGATAGCTGATCATAAAAAAAAGAAATCATTTATCACAATGAGTCTTTACGAACACAAAACATCCATCCAGTATGGAGTTATTGATACTAAAAATAATGGTAAAGTATTATCTTGGAACGAAAAACCTGAGATTAAATCAAAAATCAACATGGGTTGTTATGTCATGGAACCTACTACCTTGAACTTTATTCCTAAAAACAAAACACATGGAATGGATGATGTAATAAAAAAAGCAATTTCTAAGCGTAAAACTGTCAATAGCATACTGATAAAAAAGGGATTCGTAGATGTTGGTGACAAAAAAACTTATGAAAAATTAAGATTAGAATATAAAAAACGAGGTAAGATTTGATTTAATATGTCAGAAATTGAAATTCGTGAAATTGAAGAAAATGATCTTGAGAAAGGATTTCTAGAAAGTTTAGATTTTTTAAGAAAGGCAAGTGATATTGATAAAAATAAAGCTAAGGAAATTTTGAAAAAAATAAAACAAAACCCAAATCATATAATCCATGTTGCGGTAGATGACAACAAAATTGTTGGCTCTACTACCTTATTCATTGAACAAAAATTTATTCATGATGGTGGATTTGTTGGTCATATTGAAGACGTAGTAGTAAGAAAAGATTACGAGGGAAAAGGAATTGGAATTAAACTTGTTATGTCCATGTTAGAACGTGCAAAAGAAAAAAATTGTTACAAAACAATTTTAGATTGCAAGGATGATGTAAAGCAATTTTATGAGAGAATTGGATTTAAACATGAATCAAATGGCATGCGATATGATCACAATTAAAAATATTTTCTTGATCTTTTTTTAATTCTAAACAAAAGTGCTCCTACCATTATAACTGGTATAGAAACAACCATGAATAGTGGCGGAGTTATAACGACAGTAAATACATGATAATCTTTGACTATGCTATCCAGCATCGTATATGTATAGGACATGCCAACTAACAATACAATGCCACCAGCAATTACCAGCCAACCAATTTGTTTTGATCCAAATTTCCTTCCAATCATATAGGATGTACCAGACATGATCACTCCTGGTGCAACACCTATTGAGATAAATTGTAAAATTTTTGATTCAGGCTCAAAAAACTCAGTCAAGGTCGGGTCAGCCATAAAATTAAAAATCGAAATTATTTCTGCTACAAACATTGCATACAAACCAATACCTGCCATTGCAATGTAAGCCCCATACTGCATTTTCATATGAATGAAATTTTGTTATGGATAAATAAACTATTTTTATTACTCTATTCCGACAAGATTCGCTAGCTCTTTTCTACATGCAGCGCCTAGTGCTTCAGCCGCCTTCTCGGGTGATATTGTATTAAGAAATACGCCATATCCTCGTTCAAGACCAGACCAATGTTCTGTTATGGGATATACCTCGATATGCCAATGAATTTGCCTGCTATTTTTCTTTTCGGGTGATAGATGAAATGCTAAATTAAATGATACATCCTTAATTTCTTTCGTCAAACCCCCAAGCGTTGACCTTAAAATTAACGACAAATCGTTAATTTCTTTTTGAGATATTTTTGAGAAACTAGTGGAATGCTTTTTAGGACATATCCAAAATTCAAAAGGGTAAGAAGGTGCCCAAGGACAAAATGCTATAAATCCTTCAGTTTGTAAGATTTGTCTTGGTCCACTAGTTTCAATATTTACTACCTGACACATAGGACATACACCCTTCTCATTAACTATTTGATGCGAGGCTTCAGCTTCTTCATCAATTCTTGGAGGTAAAGTTGAAAAACTTACCATATTGATGTGTGAGTGTTCCACATTACTTCCAGACTCTTTACCATGATTAACGAAAATAGTTACATATGTGACTCCTTTTTGTGTGTATAGCCACCTAAGTCTATCCTGAACCACAACCAAAACATTTGACAATTGTTCAGTGCTTATAGTAGCAAGAGTGTCTTTATGTTTAGGAGATACAACTACAATGTAATGATAGCCATATGCAGGTTCGCTATACAGAGGTCTATCACTATATGAATTTTTAGTGGATATTGAAACAGTTGGTTCTTTACTTTCAAATACACGAACAGACCAATTTTTCACAAAAAAATCCTCGCTGTCCTGTAACCTTTGTAACATTCCATCTTTTGCAACAAGTGCTAATAATGATGGATTAGTCATAGATTCGTTACCAGGACAATATGGACATTTTTTGGTATTGGTATTTTTTTTTGTAGTTGGATGAACTATGACCTCACGTTCAAGAACATAGTCTTTCCTCATATCTCCCATAAGAAATAATGCAATTTTTGAGGGTTAAAATCTTTTCAAAAGATTGTATGTAGATAATTATTTCTAAGATCGCTGTCTTAATTACAAGTTTTTAAGCATCACATCGATTTCATGAAAATAGGGGTGGAGAAAAATCGCTGATAATAATCATGTTAAGATAATCTATGTTTTGTTAGATGGTGTCGGTGATCTACCACATCCAGACTTGGCAGGGAAGACACCGCTTGAGGCTGCAACGACAAAAAACATGGATGTGTTAGCAAAAAATGGTATTATGGGTCAGGTTATATCAGTTGGAAAGGGTATAGCGCCAGAATCAGACATTGCTGTCTTTAACATGCTAGGGTACAAGTTTCAACATTCTGACTATGCAGGAAGAGGTGTAGTTGAGGCAATTGGAATTGGGATTGATTTTAAGGATGGTGATTTGGCATTGCGTGGTAATTTCGCTACATTAGACAATGAGGGAAAAATTATTGATCGGCGAGCAGGTAGAAAAATTGAGAGAGAAGACGTAGAAGAAATTTCAAAAGAAATTGAAAAAGAAATCAAATTTTCAAACCCTAATGCATCTGTAGTCGTGGCTCCAACAGTTGGACATAGAGTTACTGTAAGATTGAGAGACGGCAAACCACTTTCCTCAGAAATTTCTAATACTGATCCGGCTTATGGACGAGTAGATGGAATGGGAATTGCAAAGGCAGTGAGTGATTTTATGAAAATAGAAAAATGTATTCCTCTAGAACAGACAGAAGATGCAATTAGTGCGGCAAATTTGGTAAATGAGTTTACTGAACAATCATTAGAAATAATGAAAAAAAGTGATGTTAATAAAAGGAGATCACAAAAAAATAAAAAGTTACTAAATAGTATATTGTTAAGAGATGCTGGTAACAAATATCCAAATGTAAAACCAATTAATGATTTGCATTCTATGAATTTTTCATGTATAGTTGACATGCCAGTAGAGATTGGTATTTCCAATATTCTTAAAATGAGGACATACAATGCTGGTGGTCTAACTGATTATGAAGAGAAAGCTAGTGTTGCGGCACAGGCAATGGAAACTGAGAATGCCATATATGTACACTTGAAGGGACCTGACGAGTTTGGACATGATGGTGATGCAATTGGCAAAATGAAAAATATTGAAGAGATTGATAAGCGCTTTTTTGGAACTTTGCTAGATCATATAGACGTATCAAAGGTTGCAGTAATGATATCAGCAGATCATTCTACACCAAGTATCCATAAAGGACATAGTGCTGATCCAGTTCCTGTGTTAATTTCTGGCGATATGATAACAAACGATGATACACAGCGTTTCACTGAGGCAGAGGCCAAAAAGGGTGCAATTGGATTAATTGAGGGCGCACAGGTAGTAAAAACTGGAATAGATCTGTTTAAAACGTAAAAGTGAAGATTTCTTTTTTATCTAACATTTCAATGATTTTTTGTTTAACCCTATCAACATTAATTTTATAATACTCACCTGATTTGTTATGTAATTTTTTCAGCGCACGACCAAGTACTGAAAGACATACTACATTTTCATATTTCTGATAATGCACAAGTGCTGCAGCAACTAGTATTAATCCTTGAATTAGCTCTTTTTCATCACCTGTACATTGTTTCCATGCACCCTCTAATGCTTCATGACATTCCCAAAATCTTTCATTATTAAAATAAAAAATTCCATCTTTAATCAATTGATTTTTTTCAATTTCTTCTTCAACAATATGTCTGGAATGATCAATCTGTCCAATTGAAACTAGTTTTTCTACCAACAATTCAAGGTTATTTTTATGCACTGTAACATCTAATTCAATGAATTTGCTAGATACTCTACAATCACGAATGGTTACGGTCATTCCATAAGTTAGATCACGTGAATTGGAATGAATAGTTTTTGCATCTTTTGGTGTATAATCAGAATTTTTCAAGTGTACCATAAATCTGTCCATAATTTTTTTCTGTAGTGATTTCATAAATTTGTTGATATTAGGTTGAAGGTTTATATGAAATACTCGAAGGATTTGAAACATGTCAATGATTGAGACGTTAAGTGATGAAAAGAACTCATTTTTATCTAGACGAGAGATTATTTGTGATTTTAAGGGACTAGGAGGAAAACTCAAAAAACTAGAAGCGGTAGAGATGGTTACTAAAGAATTCAAATTAGATGGAAAAATTGTAATTCCAATTAAATTACAAAATCATACTGGTCAGCCAAAAATTACTGGTATATTTTATGTATATGATGATGAAAAACTTGCAAGAGAACATGTAGATCCTACTATTTTTGCTCGTTTGGATAAAGCTAAAAGTCCTAAAGAAGAGGAAAAAGATGCAGATGCAAAACCAGCAAAGGCAGATGCATCTGTTGATAAACCTGATACAAAAACAAAAGACAAAAGTGAAGATAACTAATGGCTGGAAAAAAAGGACTTAGTCCAAGTGTTTACAAATACTATAAAATAGATGGTGAAAAAGTATCTAAAACGCATAAGAATTGTTCTCGCTGTGGCAAGGGTGTTTTCATGTCAGAACACAAAGACCGAAGAACCTGCGGTAAATGTGGCTTGACAGAATTTTTCTAATAAAGTCTTTTTTTTCTTAACTTTGATACCTTTAATTCAAAACTTTCAATTTTTGAGATAAGGTTAGGCGCCAGTCTCATTTTTGAAATTAAATCTGGTGATAATTTTGTAATGTTAGTATCTAATGTGATATTTGTTACAGGTAGATTTTTTTCAATCCAGTGTTTTATCACCTTATCCTCAAGTTTATAATCTCTAAATCCTGACGGAAATTTTTTTGTTATGTGTAAAAGTAATGTCTTATCACTAAATACTGCACGTGGCTCAAATAATCTTTCACTATCTGTATAAACATTTTCAAAAAGATTTGCCGAAATTTCATCAGAGATTAATTCCATATTAGAAATTTTACGCATTAATTCTAAATAATGTAAAAATTCGTGTGCCAAAATTGCATGTATTGTCCCCTTCAAACCATATGCCACTAGCGGTGCAGATATCTGAATAACAACTTGTAAAGTATTTTTTGTAACGACAGGAATTGTTCTTGCAAATAATATGCCATATTCGAACGAATTTGTACCTGACGAAGATATAGTTACAGAAGGTTCAACATATGCTAGAGGAAAATCAACGCCAGAAGCTTTCTCTATTCTAGAAATGCCAGAAACTACATTTGAAAACCGTTTGACTATTAAGGAATATTCTTTTTTTGGCAAAATGCCATTCTGAAGTGCGTTTCTAACTTTTAGTAAGGGGTTCAATGTTGAAAATCATTATTTTAACTAAAAAAATGTTAATCATAATCTATGATTAATTATTTTGACAAGTAGATTTGATTAATATCAAATTTTTCGCAAGAGCATTGTATACCTAAAATACTGCTTATGTTAGGAATAATGTTAAATCCGTCAACAAAACGTTTTATGGGTAAACCGCCATCTGCCTCTATCTCAACAGTAAATGATTGTAAAGAATTTTTTTTATATTTTAATTTGTGAATTGTCCTTTTATGCTGTTTATTATTAGAGTCAGTAATTTCAATTGGGACAGTAACAAGTTGTTTTAACCTTTTCAGTTTATTGGATGAAATACCATTTTTTGCCAAGACTAGCATCTTTATTTTAGATTTAAAGCGAATTGAGCCATTTGGAATATGATCTATCTTCCTTAATGCATGGATCATAATTTCATCAAGGTTGGATTTTTTTGCTAGTCTAACATTTCGTTTTTTTGGAGACAATAATTTCGCAAAAAACGGTCTTCCATTGCCCATAACAAGGCTTGTTTTATCTTCGCCGCCTATCCAAGTAAACTTGACTTGATCTGTCTCAAATTTTTCATAAAGAAATTTAGATATTTTACCTTCAACGCTATCAAATGAAACTATCCCATGATTATTGCAAAAAATACATCCCTTACCTTTACAGTCTTGACATGATTCCTCTTTTTGAGGTAAGCCTCTCTTATCTTTAATATATTTTCCATACAAAAATATGGGTTTTGTTTTCACATTACATTGTTCAGTTTTAAAATTAATTGTAAATGTGATATCAGCTAAAAGATGATCAATGCGTTTCCTTGTTTTACTTACAAATTTTTTCCCAAGTTCTCTTGTTACCGCTGTTTTTATCCCATCAACACCATGAAGATGAAACTTTGATCGTAGTTTATCATCCCTTTCAATAATAGATTGTTTTAAGATTGCACCAACTGTGAAAGTAGAGAATTCATATCCCATTGACGTGTTCTGCATCATTTTTACATAAAGATCCGCGTTAGAGAGTAAGTTTTTACAAATATAGCATTTTGTTACAGCTCTAGAATTTATTGAATTTCTAATTTTATTACCCAGCCTTTTCCCTGATGAGAGATGGGTAGAATTAATGAAAAATCTTCCTAAACAATTATCACATAAATCACATTCCTTAAGAATGGATTTTGATTGATGTATGATTTTATCGTGTTCTTCCGACATGCCATACTTTTGCATAAAAAATGTAGCTTAATTGAAAATAATAAACAAACGATTAACCCATTCCAAGTTTACGAAGGAAACCTTGCATCTGTCTTCCTTTAGATGCCTTCATCATATTTTTTGAATTTTTATAATTTTTTATTAGTTCCTTAACTTCATGCTCAGGCCAGCCAGAACCTCGTGCAATTCTCTTAACCCTAGAAGCATTGAGAAGATCAGGATCAGCCTTCTCATCTTGGTTCATACTTTGAATGATAAACCGCCATTTGTCTATTCTCTCTTCCATTTTATCAAGCTGATCTTCTTTGACCATGCCCGATAAACCTGGCATACTATCAAGTAATCCTTGAAACGAACCAACTTTTGTAACCTCTTCAAGTTGATAATAGAAGTCTTCCATGTTCATCTTACCGCTTGATATTCTTTTCATACGAACGTCGTCAGCCTCATTTTCTAATCTCTTAGCCAAGTCCAATACTGCTTGAATGTCACCCATACCTAGCAATCTGCCTACAAAACGAGTTGGAGAGAATGTTTCCAAATCATCTATACGCTCACCCGTACCAATGTACATTACTTGTGCGCCAGTAGCTGCTGAGGCAGCCAATGCTCCTCCTCCTTTAGCGGAACTATCAAGTTTGGTAATTATTATTCCCCCAACTGGAACTATTTTATGAAATGCTTCCGCTTGAGCATGACACTGTTGACCAATTGTTCCATCAATAATTAATAATGCAAGATCAGGCGAAGCAACTTTATTGATTTGCTTCATCTCATCTAGCAAATCTTTTTCTTCCTTGTGCCTTCCAGCAGTATCGATCAAAATTATATCAAGATTAGAACTTTCAAAGTGTTTTAAACCATTTTTAACGACTTGAGGTGAGTCTTTGTTTTTTTCGTCACCGTAAACTTCAACATCAGATTTTTCACACATTGTTCGCAATTGGACCAAAGCTCCAGGTCTAAATGTATCAGCACCAATTACGCCTATGCGGTAACCCTGCTTTGACAAGAATCTGGCAAGTTTTGATGTGACGGTAGTCTTTCCACTGCCTTGAATTCCTAACAGGAGAACTTTGTTGATTTTTCCAGATTTGAAATGAAATTCAGTATCATTACCTAACATCTTCGCAAGTTCATCATATAATATTTTTACAATATGATCCTTTCTTGACAATCCTGGTGGAGGCTTCTCATTTAATGAACGGTTCTCAATGTTTTTAGTGATTTCGAATACTAACTTGACATTAACATCAGATTGTAATAATGAACGTTGAACGTCTTTAGATAATTCTTTAATCAGTTCCTCATCAACACCTGAAGAACTTACTATTTTTTTAATAGCAGCCCTCAGACTAGATTTTAGATTATCTAGCATTAGAATCTAAACCAGCATCCTCTATTTCAAACCTTCCTCTATAGCCATCCCATATTGTTTTTGATTTGTTTATGTTAATAGGATGTGAATAAAGAGGACAGTCAACAACAAAGGTTTCAGCCTCCCCACCTTCAAAATTTAGGTTGAATCCATACTTGTCAGATAATTTATTTAATTGCAACATATCATGTGAGGAAATAATTTTTCCCAACCATCTTTCATCCAAGCCATCAGATGATACACTAGTTAAAATAAATTTAAAATTAGAAACGATTAGCTCATTCATGTATTCTTTTGTGTTTATTTTCCATAACGGAGTAATTATCTTCAAATCATTTTCCTTACAGATTTTTTCAAAACATTTTTTCTGAAATTCGCTAGATATACCACCATGTACCAAGCCTTCAATTTGAAAATCTTGTTTAGCCCTTTTCAATAATATTTTAAGAGCATCCATTTCTTCTGCTAATTCATTAGAATCCAAAGCTGAAGTGATTTGGGAAATTTTCAAAGCCTTTGACTGTAGTTTTGTTAATTCTATGGCAGGAAAATGTAGCAGATGGCTGTCCGAAGATTTAGGGAAAACAGTTACCAAGCATTTTACATCATGTCCCATTTGTTTTACTTTATAAATTGAATATGTGCTGTCCTTTCCTCCGGAGAATAATGCCGCTAGTTTCATGTATAGTGTACGATTAAAAATATTTTATTTTTTACCAAGGGATAAAATGAGGATACCTCAAGTCTCATAATCTTCATCAAATTTCAGACGGCTTTTCCAATTATCATCAGCATCCAATCATGATGATTTTTTGCGCATTATTTTAGTTCTGCCCATAACGTTCCAATACTCAATATCATTACCCTGCTCTAATGTTCCTTCAAGTTCTTCTTCAATCATATCAACATCAATAGTTTCAAATGTCTCTGAATCCATAACCTGTATTTTAGAACCTACAATAGAGATTATCTGAGCGGCTCTTTTATCAATTAAAGGCACATGTATCTGCATGTTAACCGGACCTACATGAGGACGTTTTTGTCCATCAAATATTCCTACTCCCACTATTCTTGCCTTAGCTGAGCCATGCTTTCCTGGTTTACTGGTATCATACTCAGTTATCCTACATGGATCACCTGTAGGTTGATCAGATACTGGAAGTAAAATATAAGATCCAATTTTCAGTGTTCCTAACTCAGTGGGCTTACTCATGATGAAAAAAGAACAATGAGGAGCTTTTGAACTTTTCTATTTTAATTTTTCAAGAAGAGAAAGGCTCACAAAGTTATTCATTACAATACCCTTACGAGAAATGTTCTGGCGTGTTTTCTCACAATACTGATTTATGCTTTGCGGGCTACGCTCATCAAATACTTCTATAATAACAATTTTATCTGTATGGGGAAATACGAACTTGGGTTTATCACTACAAAACAAATTCAAATGAGCAAACCCAGCTTGTCGTATCTTGTCTTTTTTTACGATAATTTTTGCAACATCCGCTATAGCCTCAGAATCATTATATTCTAGATAATATGCAGATACGAAGCTCTGTTCGTTATCAAAATCTCTTTCAAAAAGCTCATTGTCAACAGTAAAAACGAACGTAGGTTTAGAATTAGTAAATTTTGCCGCATCTTTGACTAGTTTTTCCTCGTCATCAAATTTTGCTAATAGATAATGATTAGTTGAGAATGGAAAGTATGGTTTACACTCATCTGAAAAAGTTGCAGTGACAAAATATATGGATTTTACGTTTCTTGAAGAAGTCCACATGTCCTTTACATCAATTGAGAATTTGTCATGCTGATATGGTACGCAAACATATCCAGATTTTTTTGGTTTTGAATTCAACAAATGTGTAATATTTTACCCCTACTTAATTTTTCACAATTTTCTATCCGGTATAATTAAGAAAAGATTAGTCCGATAGTTATTTAACGCCTAAATGTTTCGATGATATTGTCCCAAGCTAGCTCAGCCTGGTAGAGCTTCCGGCTGTAGTAGTTGGCTTTAGGCTAAACTGAATTCCAGCCTATCAGGCATACAGAAACCGGGTTGTCGAAGGTTCAATTCCTTCGCTTGGGACTTACAACCCAATTCAAGGATTGATTACGCTACGACCAACAATTTTTCTATTTTTTAGATCTTCTAAAGCATTGTTTACTTCATCTAGAGAATAATGTTTTGAAATAATTGGTTTTATGACATCACGTTTAGCCAAATCAAGAAGTTCAATCATATCATTGTAGTTTCCAGTATATGCGCCCTGTATTGTTATCGCTTTTAATGGGATTGAAACCAATGACAAATCTATCGAACCGCCAAATAAACCAACTAGAACAATATTACCTCGTTTCCTAATAACCGAAAGATCCAACTTAACAGTAGGAGGCGCATTAACAAAATCCAATATGCTATCTACACCTTTTCCATTACAAATTGACATAATATTTTTCGAAGGCTCAGGTTGTCCATATCCAATTGCGTTAGTGTTTATAATATTATTAGCACCAAATTCCCTAGCTTTCTTTAATCTCTCATCATCTAAATCAGCACAGATAATATTTGCATTACTAAGTGCTTTCGTGATTTGAACTGCCATTAATCCAAGTCCTCCAGCTCCAACTATCAAAATATTCTCCGGAGAATTTGAAAGTGCCTTTTTTACTGCAGTGTAAGCTGTCAAACCAGAACATGCCAATGATGCAGCACCCTCTAGATCAATTCCTGAAATTTTAGCCAAGAATTTGTAATCTGGAATTAGTGAATATTCAGCATATCCACCATCTTGAAAGACTCCAAGTGATTGTGGAGCTTCGCATAAATTGGTATCACCCTTCTCGCATGTTGGGCAACTACCGCAGCCTATCCAAGGATATACTAATACATCATCACCAACTTTGATTCCCTCTACAGAATCTCCAATCTGTGCTACGGTTCCAACAATTTCATGGCCAGGAATAACAGGAAATTTTACTCCCCTGTCTGTAACTTTCATAAAACCATCTCCAGTATCATAACCGCCTTCCCAAAGATGCAAATCGCTGTGACAAACACCCACTGCTTTGACTTTAACTAAAACTTGTTTACCAGTAGGAATTGGAGTATCAATCTCAGATATTTTTAAGGGCTTATTAGGCTCTATGATTTGTGCTACCTTCAATGTCGGATTTTTCTGTTTATTATAATATAAGAGTTGACTGGAAGCAACAAAAAAATAGATTTGATAGTATTAGTGAATCGTTATTATACTAAATCTATGAGTGATGGCGAAGAAATTTCTAGCATTTCCCAAGACCCTGTAAACATTTTGTTCAACCCATCTGTAATTCAAAAAAAAGACGTTTGGCAAATTAACCTAATAGAAATTTTGAAACTATTAATAAAAATACTAGAGGAGACTGGCAAAAAAGATTTGAAGGTTGCAGGTATGGCAGCACTTTCTTCGTCTCTGATTTATCGAATGAAAGTAGAAAGTATTTTCGCTCTACAAAAGGCTGCAATGGAGAAAAAGCCATTAATTAATAGACGTGATGTTGATATTGACATTTTAGATATACCATATAGGCACGAATCCACATATTCCGTCTCACTTGATGAATTGCTGGATTTACTTGAGAACTTGATAGGTTCTATTGCCAATCCTCGTTCACGAAGGAATAGACAGTTAGATTTTGATGCTATTCAACCACCAGATTTCAAAGAATATTTAGTTCCATTTGAAAATTTAGTCGTAAAATATCAGAGCCTGATTATTCGCAAAATTAGAGGTACAGGAAGTGGATTGTTAAAGCAAATTGTAGCAGATTTGGATAGTTTAGATTCGATAAGATGTTTTTTTGCAGTTTTATTTCTAGCGCGTGATCAAAAAGTTGAGTTAGAACAAACTGATGATGATATTCAAGTTACTTTAATCGATGATATAACAAAAAAAGAGAAAGAGGATAATGAAAATTCAAAATGAGGATCAAGTAGCGGCACTACTTGAATCTGCATTATATTCTGCTGGAAGACCACTAACTGTAGAAGAATTGATCAAAGCATCTGGAACAGAATCACGACAAAAAACCCTAGCTGTGTTAGATTCAATTATTAAAAAAATGAAAAGTATATTCAAAGCAATTGAAATAGTTAACTTGCCAGACAGTAGCTATGTATTTCAGATAAAGCCAGAATACAGTTCGAGTGTTAGAAGATATGCATCAAAACCACTTTTATCCAGAGCTACACAAAAAACATTATCATATATTGCATTAGAACAGCCTATAAGTTCAAAACAACTTTTGGAAGTTAGAGGGTCTGGTGTTTATACACATCTAAAAGAATTACGACAGCTTAATTTTATTGAACATCAAGCTGTTGGAAGATTAAGAATTTACTCAACGACAGAAAAATTTCAAAAATATTTTGGAATTGAAGGTGATGTCAATGCACTTAAACAAAAATTATTCAAAAAAATAAGAAAATAATCAAAAATAGCATGATTCATTAGATTTGTATAAATTAGAGTTGATTTGACGTAGTTTGTGAAAAAGTCGATGGAAAATCTGCGTACAAGTAAAATAACAGGAGGACGCAGACGTGCATTACGCTCTAGACGAAAGTATGAGATAGACAGATTTCCTAATGAAGCGTTAGTTGGAGACCAAATAACAGTTACAAGAAAAGTTCGTGGAAAAAATGTCAAGACAGCAATTAAAACAATTGATTCTGTTAATCTTGCAATAGACTCCAAGATTAAAAGAGTAAAAATAATCAAAGTGTTAGAAAATGCTACAAATAATGACTATCAACGACGTGGAGTGATTTCTAAAGGCGCAATACTTGAAACGGAAGAAGGAAAATGTAGAGTTGTTTCGAGACCCGGACAGCATGGCACTGTAAACGCAATATTAGTAAAGTGATTTTATGAAAGATTACGAACACATCGTAATCTGGCTAGATTATTTTAACAAAACATTATCTAGACAAAAAGGAAGAAGATTGGCAAAAGACAAATGTGTTTTTGATCCATCTCTAAATGAATTAATTGAATCAGCAAAAGCTGCTGGACTTGAACCAACAACAACAGATGATCAAGTAAGATTTCCCAGAAGACCTTTTGTCAGATCAGGATACATCGTATTAGAAAAAACACTGCCAAAAACAAAAATTCTTGATAAAATCTCAGAAAAAATGGTTGCAAAAAGAGCCAAACAGTCAAAATAAAGTTCTATCAAGCTCCAAGCTAAAGTAAAGTTGACAGAAGGTCTGTTCAACTAATAGATCTTTTTAATTATAATTGCAGGAGGTAGGGGAAATTTTGCATCTTGCCACTAGTGGCAGAGTCATAGTAAGACTTTCGAAAATAGTAACACAAGATCAGATACTGTGTGATGAAAATAGTACTAAGGTTGCAAAGGTTACAGAATTAATCGGACCTGTTTCCAAACCATACGCCTCCGCTATATCTTTGACTAACAACATCAAAAAATTTGTTGGAAAAAAGATGTTTGCTTCTGAGGCTCCGCCTGCAAAAAAACAAAACAGGAGAAAACAAAAATGGAAACAATAGAATTAGAAAAGTGTACGGTCTGTAATTCATCATTCATTGATGACACAGATAATGGCGAAATAATTTGTTCTGGTTGCGGAATAGTAATGGCAGAACATATGGAAGACCATGGTCCAGAGGCAAAAAGCAATAGTTTAGAAGACAAGATGAAACTTGCTAGGGCTACTGGTCAAACATCGTATTCTCAGCATGATTTGGGAATAACTACAGAAATTTCTGGTGGAACAAAAGATTTCAGTGGAAAAAAAATTAATGCAGAAATGGCGAACCAAATGCATAGGCTAGGAAAATGGCAAACAAGAGTAAGAGTTACCTCGTCACGGGACAGAAGACTGTCAAGCGTTTTAGGAAAGATTTCAGAAATTTGTCAGAATTCCTCGCTTCCTAAAAATGTCATAGAAACAGCCTCAATCATTTACCGAAGTCTTGATGGAAAAAACATCCAAGTCAAAGGAAAATCAGTGATTAGTATTTCTGCAGCAGTAGTTTACATGGCATGCAAACAATGTGATGTAATTCGCTCCCTTCAAGAGATTCTACGAGAAGTTGTCATACCAAGAGATGTAAAATCAAAAACAAAACTGGCTTCAAAATATTACAGAACGTTAGTAATGGAACTTGGAACTAACACAGCGCCAGTTGTAACCATGGATAAGTACATTTCAAAGATTGCAAACATGACAAATATAGATACAAGAGTAGAAAGACTATCTCTTGAAATTGCAGAGAAAACAAAAGACCGTAATCTAGCTGATGGGAAGGCACCAAATGGAATTGCTGCAGCTTACTTGTACATCGCATCAATTCTTCTTGGACAAAGTGTTCTTCAAAGAGACATATCGAGCGTCTCTGGTGTAACAGAAGTTACAATTAGAAACAGGTGTAAGGAAATTCTTACCAGTTTCAAATTGAAGATAGCACTTAGACCATCATTAGCTAAAAAATAATCCTTTTTTCTTTTTTTTTATTTTAAACAGAATCAAATAAACAGGTTAGGAATAGCTAAAATCCGCCCCGGTTATATAGAGAACTGAATTTTAAGCACCATGGCAACTCTGGAAATCAAAGACCTTCATGTTACAAGGGAGGGCAAGGAAATTCTAAAGGGAGTTAACCTGAAAACAGGACCTGGAGAGGTACACGCCATAATGGGTCCTAATGGCTCGGGAAAAAGTACTCTAGCGTATACACTACTTGGTCATCCTAAATACCAAGTAACGAAAGGCGACATTTTGTTGGACGGAGAAAGTATTTTGAAGTTAAAAACTGACCAAAGGGCAAAAAAAGGACTGTTCTTGGGCTTTCAATATCCAACTGAAGTTTCTGGTGTAGGTTTTTCTCATTTTCTAAGAACTTCATACAATGCATTAAGCAAAGCACTCAAAGACGAAGAGCGTGAAGTCTTCATAACCGTAAGAGAGTTTCAAAAATATCTTAAGGAAAATGTTAACGCTGTTGGAATGAAAGATGAATTCCTGTCAAGATACTTGAATGAAGGGTTTTCTGGCGGTGAAAAAAAGAGATCTGAGGTATTGCAAATGACTGTATTAAAGCCAAGAATTTCAATATTGGATGAACCTGATTCAGGTTTGGATATAGATTCAGTTCAAGCAGTTGCAAAGGCAATCAGTAACACGTTTAACAAAAACACAACTACAATCATGATTACACACTATGCAAGAATTCTTAATTACTTAGACAAGCTGGACTATGTTCATGTTTTTGCTGAAGGAAAAATCTTGAAGAGTGGTGACTCGTCTCTCGCAAATGAACTTGAAGAGAAAGGTTATGACTGGGTAGTAGGAAAGAAATCTGACTAAACATTGGAAGCAAGCGATAACGAACAATACTTTTTTAATTTTTCATTCTTTAAGATTGATCCAAAATGGAGATGGATGGCAGATCTAGCCAAAGAAGAGTCTGCCAAAGAAGTTGAAAATGTAATTATTAATTCTGGAATAAGATTTAGATCCTACTCAACTCTCGGCTTGCGTGACGACGCGGAATTTTTGTTTTGGTTTGCAGCAGAGACAGTAGAAGAAATTCAAAATGTGATTTCAAAGCTTTACCTGACAGTGTTTGGAAAATACATCATACCATCACACGTTTATCTTTCCTGCACAAGGTCTTCTACATACGCAAGAAAAGGAACTCTCCCATCATTTGTTTTAGGCAATGAACCGCAAAAATATGTAATAGTATATCCATTTACCAAGACAAGGGAGTGGTATCTCTTACCACAAGAACAAAGACAGAAAATGATGGATCAGCACATCAATGTAAGTGAGAAATACCCTCAGGTTACACTGAATACAACATATTCGTTCGGAATAGGTGATCAGGATTTCATGCTAGCATTTGAATGTGATAACTTGCGTGACTTTCAAAACCTAATCATGGATCTAAGACAGACTCCAGTATCTGCATATGTTGCAGTTGACACACCAATGATTACCTGCGTGAAAAAGGACATTATTCCTCTAATCACAAGCTTGGGATGATGAACGCGTTAAAGGAATGGGCAACTGTTGTCAATGCCCTTGAAAACGGAGATCAAACTGTGCTTTTGAGAAAGGGAGGAATCCTAGAGGATTCATCCGGCTTTGTAGTTGAAAGTGAAAAGTTTTTTTTATTTCCAACATTTGAACATCAAGAAACAAAACATCTCAAGCCACAATTCCACAAACACTTGGAAGATGCTCTAGCAAGCAAACCAAAAGACGGAATTAACAACATTACCTCTTTTGCACATGTGTTATACCAAAAAGACATAGACTCTGAAGATAAGATAAACGCACTGTCACCATTTCACATTCTCAGCGACTCTTACATCAAGGAAAGAATTGAGTGGCTTCCAGAAAAATCAATGAAGGCATTATTTTTGAGAACATACAAAGTTCCAGAGTTTGAAATTCCAATAAAGTCAGAATATCACGGATGCAAATCTTGGATAGAATTAAATGAAAAGGATCGTGACGCAAAATCAGTTTTGAGCGACGATGAGATAGAATCAAGGATGAAAGAGTTCAAGGAGATTGTAGATTGAAGTACAAGAAACTTGGAAAAAGTGGAATCAAGGTTTCTGAAATAGGATTCGGCGCATGGACAATAGCGCTAAACTGGTGGGGAAAAGAGATTGAGGAAGACGAGGCAAAAAGAATGCTCAAGAAAGCATATGACGTTGGAATCAACTTTTTTGAAACTGCTGACATGTATGGAAAGGGAAAAAGTGAGAAACTGATAGGGGAAGTTTTTTCCGGAATGCGCAATGAAGTTGTCATTTCAACAAAATATAGTTATGATTTTGAAAACGTTGATCAGATTGGCCACAAGGAACTGCCACAAAGGTTTGATGCCGAGTTCACAAACAATGCGCTAAAGAACAGTCTTGCCAGATTACAGACTGACTATATCGATGTTTATGGCTTGCACAACCCAAAACTGAGACACATTCACGATGATGCAATCTTCCAAACGCTTGACGGCTTGATTGGTGACGGAAAGATCAAAACATACCAAGTGGCACTGGGTCCTGCAATTGGATGGACGGAAGAAGGAATTGAGGCTATGGAAAGGAAAAATGTCAGTGCGGTGCAGACTGTTTACAATATTTTAGAGCAGACACCTGGCAACGAGCTTATTGAAAGGGGCGTAGAGAAAGATGTTGGCATACTGGTTCGCGTTCCAGATGCATCAGGAATCCTGACTGGCAAGGTTGATGCAAATACTAAGATTGACGAAAAGGACCACCGCTCCGTTCGCAAGGGCGAATGGATAAAGGCATCATTGAAAAAAGTAGAAGAACTTCGTCCAATAGCCGAAAGAAACGACCTCAGCATCATAGAACTTGCAATCAAGTTCATCATCTCAAAGAATCCAGTCTCATCGGTATTGCCAACTGTCATCAGCGAGGAGGAAATTGAGCAGTTTGCCGCAATGTCTGATGGAGAATACATCAGCAGTTCCGACATGAAAGAGATTGACGAATTGTATAACAGTTGGTGGAAAGAATCTCCTTACGAACTAAAGGCTACGGTGCAATAGAATATCATGAACGATAAGGAAAAAATCAAAAAAGCTGCAATGTTCATTGACTCATTTCTTGTAAGAACCAATACCAATCTCAAAAAATGTGCTGCCTCCAAAGACTTGCCAGAAAAAGAGTCAGTTATTGAGATTCTTGAAAGCCAAAAAAGGGTATTAGAGAAAATTAAGGAAATTCTAACTTAGGCAGGAATTTTCTCTTCTAAACTAAATTCGTTTTCGACAAAATATTCTACTCTTGTCTTCTTGAATTCCTTTGCACTGAACAGAATCTTGTATTCGTCAACATCAATCTGCTTCTGAATTTGTCCAGCGACTTCTCCCGCTTCGTCGAAAGACTTGCAATGAATCATTGAAAAGACATTGTATGGCCAGTCTGGATATACTGGTCTCTCATAGCAATGGCTCACCTGTGGGAAAGCGCCAAGCTTGTTTCCAACTTCGGTGATTCGCTGTTCCGGAACTTTCCAGACAATCATGCCGTTGGCGGTAAAGCCAGCTTCCCTGTGACGCAAGATTGCTGCATACCTCCTCATAACTCCAATCTCTTCGTAGTGATGTAGCTTTTCAAAAACTTGTTCCTCGGTCATTCCCAGATTTTTGGCAGCCTTTTGGAAAGGTCTGTCAACTATCTCCATATCTTTCTGCAGCTCTCGAATGAATTCCTTGTCTTCCTCGGTTGGGACAAACTTTACATCGATAACTTTTTTCTTTTCCTCGGATGGCTTTACTTCATGCTTTTTGCCATCAACCATGTCCAGCTTTACTCCAATCTTGAACAATTGCAATGTAGGAAGCATTCTTGTCTTTTTGATTCCGTCCAGCTTTGAAAATTTCTCTACCTCCTTTTTCAAGTCGGAGCCGGGAGGAACAGCCAAAGTAAACCAGAGATTGAACTCATGTTCTCTTTCATAGTTGTGGCTTACGCCAGGATGCTTGTTGATTTGGTGCGCAACATATTCCAGCTTGTTAGGTTCAATCTGCATCGCAACCAGTGAGCTGGTATAACCCAACTTTCTTGTATCAAAGATTGCACTGAGCTGTCGCAATACGCCCTTTCTCTTTAGCTGAATCAATTTGCCCTTTACTTCATCAGGCGAAATTTCAAATTTCTTTGCAATTTCATCAAATGGTTTAGCAACCAATGGAAATGTCCACTGTATCTCGTTTAGAATTTCAGTATCGAGTTTATCCATATTAGACAATACTCCAGATCTTTAGTGTCAATTAAAAAATGTAGCTGGCTTTCTCTAATCTATAAATATCATCCACGGTGTGCCTGAGTGTTGATTGTTGATCTTCATCTAAAGGGGAACCTTGTCATCGTAGTTGGTTCTGGAAACGAGGGAATGAAGAAAGTGAGCTCACTCTTGACGCAGGACTGTGAAATTCTTGTGTTAAGCAGTAATTCAAATCCTCAAATTACAAAATATGTCAAGCAGGGAAAAATCAAATTTAAAAAAATCAAACTAAATGACGCAAGCTTTCTTTCAAAATACAAACCATATCTGGTCATGGCTACTACCACTGACAAAGCGCTGAACAGAAAAATTGTTGAGAAGGCTAGAAAAATGAAATCCTATGCCTATGCGTCAGATGATCCTGAGATTAGCGACTTTTCCCATCCTTCAGTAATCAACATAGCAGATACAGTGCAGGTTGGAATATCAACAGGTGGAAGCAGTCCTGCTATGGCAAGAAAGATCAAACTAAAGGTAGAATCTTTCTTGAAGAAAAATATTTCGAGCGAGGACATCTATCAAATCAAACTGCAAAAATTCGCAAGAATTGAGGCAAAACAAGTACTCGCAACACAGCTAGATCGCAAAAAATTCCTGTACGGAGTAATGAATGACAAGCGTGTAAAAGGATTATTAAAAGAAGGAAAATACAAAATGGCACAGGGACGAGTAAAAAAAATGCTGGGAAAATTAACATGAAACAAAATATCATCAACGCTCGAGTAACTTTTAGGAAATCACCAATTCATGTTTTGGAAAAATTTGCCTTCAAAGATATGCCCAATGCATGTTTAGCCTTCAAAAAAAATTCTAGTATTTCAGAATGTGTAATAATTCAAACATGTAACAGGATTGAACTCTTTGCCACATCAGATAATCATAATGTTGATGAAATCAAAAACATATGGGCATCACTTACTGGACTAGAGGATAATGCATTTAGAGACACACTTGAAGTATGTGAGAATAGGGATGCATATGAACATCTGTTAAAACTCACATCAGGTTTGGAATCATTGGTTGTTGGGGAAGAACAAATTCTTGGCCAAATTAAAGAATCAATTTCAGCGGCAAGAAAGGTTGATGCATCAGGTAAAAGACTGAATAAATTATTTGAAAGATCTATCAGGATTGGAACCCGCATTAGAAATTCTACTGGAATAGGTAGGGGTGGAATATCACTTGGTTCTATGGCAGTGAAGCTTGCAGAGGAAAATGTTGATGACATTAAATCAAAGCATGTGCTGCTCATTGGCACAGGGGAAGCTGCAACGATGGTTGCCAAGTCCCTAAAGAAAAGGGGCTATGCATTCAATGTTACTAGCAGAACTCTAGAAAGATCCGTTGGATTTTCACAAACACTGGGAGGAAAACCTATAAAATTTGAAGACGTACTAACAGGATTCAGCGATTATGAAATCATATTTGTTGCCACGACAGCACCATATTTCCTAGTTACATTTGATAAAATGAAGGATGCTATGAAAAATAAATCTGGAACCATGATACTTGATTTGTCAAACCCTAGAACGGTAGATGAAAAAGTCGCGACTATTCCTGGAATTAAACTAATGAACATTGATCAGATTGCCGAAATGGTGGATAAGAACATGAAAAAAAGGAAAGATAAAGTTTCTACAGTGGAAAATATAATTAGTGAAGAAGTTCCAATTATTGAAGCGACAATGAAACGACTTGATGCAGAACCACTGGTTAAGGATGTCTTTACCAATGCAGATTCTCTGAGAGTGAAGGAACTACAAAAGGCACTTCAAATGTTAGGGGAAACTGACGAAGAAAGAATAAAAATCATTGATGACTTGACAAAGGCTGTTGTAGAAAGTATTGTTTCTACACCCATGAATAATTTAAGAAAAGCCTCTGAGCAGGGAAATCCTGACTTGCTGGATATTGCAAGTAAATTATTCGTCTATAAGAAAAAGGAATAACAAAACTCTAACCTAAGATTATATTGTATGTTGTTTGATTTTTGGCATGACTACATTCCCCTCAAAAAGATTGAGACGACTGAGAGTTAGTGAAAATATAAGAAACCTGGTACAGGAAGTTAGATTATCTACAAATGATTTGGTCTGCCCAATTTTTGTGGAAGAAGGGCTGAAAGAAAAGAAATCTGTTGATTCAATGCCAGACATTATGAGACTGCCATTATCAGAAGTTTCAAATGAAGTGCAAAACATTTCTGATTTAAAAATTCCAGCAGTGATGTTGTTCGGCATTCCTTCGCAAAAGGATGAAAAGGGAACATCTGCATTTGCCGATGACGGTATTGTACAGAAGGCAATTTCTGAAATAAAAAATAATTTTGGTGATAAAATTTCTATAATGGCTGATGTCTGCTTGTGTCAGTATACAAGTTCTGGTCATTGTGGAATAATTAATGAAAAAAAGATAGACAATGATCTCAGTATTGAAACGTTAACCAAGATTGCTGTTAGCCAGGCAAAGGTTGGTGTAGATGTGGTTTCTCCGTCTGCAATGATGGATGGCCAAGTTTCCGCTATAAGAAAGGGATTGGATGATGCCGATTTCAAGGACGTGATCATAATGTCACATTCGGCAAAACATAGCTCGTCATTTTATTCACCGTTTAGGGATGCCGCGGAATGTGCACCTCAGTTTGGTGACAGAAAAACATACCAAGTTCCATTTACAAATCCACGTGAAGCCATGAGAGAAGTTGAAGCGGATGTTGAAGAGGGTGTGGACATAGTGATGATAAAACCTGCACTATCTTATCTTGACTTGATTGCAGAAGCCAAGAAAAGATTCAATATTCCAGTTTCGGCATACAGCGTATCCGGCGAATATGCCATGGTGAAGGCTGCTGCCAATCAAGGATGGATTAATGAAGATCAAATAACAAACGAGATTCTATCTTCTATCAAACGTGCTGGAGCTGATTTTATCGTTACATATTTCGCCAAGTCAGGTGCAAAAATAATTAGCGATAGTTCATGATAGACGACCAGCGCTTTGAGATACAATCTGCTTTTGACTTATTGCCACATGTAGTAGGTTGCAGTTGGGCTACTATCTGGTTTCGTCTAAACAAAATTAAAAAACCAACAAGGGAGGAATTTAGAGAAAAGGTAACTGAATATTTCAAAATATTATATCCTCTGGTAAATGTATATCCTCAGGATAAGAATTTTGAAGAAATTGTTAATTATTTAAAAAAACGAAACGCCGTAGAACTGGAAAAGATAAGTGATGGAAAAAATCCTGAGGTTGAAAAGCGGTATGATAGATACATCGATTATGGATAAATTCTCAAATCCGCCATAATCTTGGTCTGACAAACTTTAATTTTCGTTCAAACAGAAGTACCTGCCAATTTATGCAGGTGAAAAATATCACGGATCCTATCCCAACAATGTCCGCTGCGATGATGCCAATTATTCTATCTTCGAACAGTTGTAAAAATGGCATCAGTACGACTTCACTTATTGTAATCATTATGTAATAGGATACAAGTCTCCCACACCAAAATCCGATATAGAGTCCAATGCTTTTTGCTCTCATCATGCCATATGCAATGAATAGCATATTGCTGGGTAGTGGTGTTGCGGCAAACAGAAAAGATGTAAGTGTGTATCCAAATTTTTTCTTATTTAGAAAATTGCCTATAGCATCAAGATTCGATTCCTGTTCCTTACCCACAAATCTTCGGAAAAAACCGCTTATGCGCTTTAAAAAGAATCGACCTATTGTAGCACCAGTTGCTCCAACTAATGCCAACAGAAGGGGATCTAGTGATGCATCTAACGCAAAAAATGATGAAAGAATAATCCAGGTGGGAGGCATTAAAATCGGTGCCGCGTTGACTGCAATCAGTAAAAAGAATATTCCGACGTAGGAATATTCCATAATTGTCTCAATTATGTCAACCATAGATTATAGAAAGATTAGATCTCTAAAACTCTTGAGAAAAGATCATAATGATATTATTTTCAAATAAAATGCAGGAGGTGGGATTTGAACCCACGAACCCCTAAGGGAAAGGATGGCCCATTGCCAAAATCTTGAGTCCTTCTCGGTTGGCCGGGCTTCGATACCCCTGCACTCTAAACTGCTTTAGATCATTTAAAAAAAGTTATTAATTGAAGAAATAGAGATTTTTGTATGACTACATGCGAAGAAGCAAAACAAATGAGAAGCGGAATAAATGTTCAAGCAAAAATCGTTGATAAAGGTGAAGTCAGAACTGTAAATACAAAATTTGGTGAAACCAAAGTTTGTGATGCATATTTGGAAGACGAATCCGGTAGAATCAAACTTACACTTTGGGCTGATGACACAGAGAAAGTGAAAAATGGAGACGAGGTTAAACTTGAAGGTGGATATACAACCACTTTTAGAAATGAGATCCAGTTGAACAAAGGTAGAAAGGACGGAAAACTGGAAGTATTGTAGCACGATACTAAAATACAATAATTAATTATTTTTCTAATTTTTTATCTTTTATTCATAAATTGGATTTTGCGAAATATTGTTGATGATATTCTTCTGCCCTATAGAATTTTTCCGCAGGTTTGATTTCTGTTATTATTTCTGCGTCAAATTTTTCTCTTGCAGTAGGATTTAATTTCGTTTTCATTTCAAGAGCAACTTTTTCTTGTTCTGGTGTGTGAAAAAATATTACCGATCTATATTGCGTTCCTATATCTGGCCCCTGTCTGTTTGGTGTGGTTGGGTTGTGATTATCCCAAAAAATTTTCAGTAGAACTTCATAAGGAATTTCTTCCGGATCGTAATCAACCTGGACTGATTCCGCATGACCAGTTGTGTCTGTACATACGTCTTCATAGGTGGGATTTTGTTTCATTCCACCAGAATAACCAACCTGTGTTGATTTTACTCCCTTTGTTTTTCTAAATATCTCCTCAACATGCCAAAAACAGCCTGCTCCGAATGTGGCTTTCATATTATTTTAATAACAAATATCTAATTTATAATCTACATGGAAAAGGCAGATATTGAATCAATACCAATTAAAAAGACATTTGATTTAAAAGATGAAAAGGATGCTTATGATGCAGCTGAAGAGATGGTACGAATTGGATTTTACAAAGAAAAAAAAGGATTTAAAGTATTAATGCCAAAAGCATCGGAAAAGACTGCGAAGCGAATTGGATACATAGTTACCACAACTGTTACTTCTAGTTTGAGGAAGGAAAATCAGGAGAGAGATATTAGATATTGGACATATCATCATGACAAGGAACATTATGGTATTGTGTTAGTCAGTTCTAAGGTTGTAGAAGAATTAGACTTTTGAACTGTTTAGATATTCAGAAAGCTTAAGCTTGTTTGCAAGTATTGCAGCTATTATAATTCCAAACAAAATACCACCGATTACATCCATTGGATAGTGTTGTAGTAGATAGATTCTGCTTAATGCCATGGACCCAGGAAAAATCCACAAAAGAACCCAACCGCGCGGAAACCTATCTGAAAGTGCATAACCCAGGACAAATGCAAGTGCAGACGCACGTGCCACATGCCCTGATGGAAACGAACCCTGACCACCCAAAACCGTAGTATCACTTTCTACATCAATTGGTAATTCACTGCCCAGATATTCAAGATCCGGTCTTGGACGATCAACCACATAATCCTTCAAATATCCTGCCAGTACTGTTGCAATCAGAATAGCCAATAACAATATGAGGCCCATACGTCTAGTTTTTCGCCATACAAACATTACAAAACAGAAGAGCATGATTGGAATTATTCCACCAATTTCTGTCAAAACCCACATCAAAAGATCTAGTGATGTATTACCAGATATTGATTGAAAATGTAGTATAGATGACTCGTCAAATTGCTCAGTAACTTCTGCATATACTAATCCAGATATAATCAAGAATGCTATTACCAACAGGAAAAACCCACGTGAACGTATTTCAAAGATAAATTTCTGCATTAATCACTCTGCCATACGATCATTTTTAATTTTGCTGATCATAGGAAAGACTAAAAGATTTTAACAGGAATCAAAAGAGAAAATATGTGAAATTCCTAACTATTGATGATTTTGACTTTAAAGGTAAAACTGTTTTTTTACGCGTAGATATGAATTGTCCTATAGATCCTGACACATTAGAAATTTCTGGGACAAAAAGAATTGAAGAGATTATTGAAACAATTAATTCGTTAAATAGTGCTAAAATTGTAATTGCATCACACCAGGGAAGAGTTGGCAATAAAGATTATACTAGTATGGAAAAACACGCGGAAGTACTTGAAAAGCTGTTGAATAGAAAGGTAACATATGTCAATGATGTTATGGGCTCTGCAGCACAAAATGAAATAAAAAAACTAAATGATGGCGAAATTCTGTTACTGGATAATCTGAGATTATGTGCTGAAGAAAATTATGAGTTTTCTGGATCCAATGCTGCAAAAACCATAATGGTTAGACGATTATCAAAATTGTTAGACCTTTGCGTATTGGATTCGTTTCCAAGTGCACATAGATCTCATCCATCAATTGTAGGTTTTCCATATGTACTTCCAGCATGTGCAGGACGCCTTGTTGAAAAAGAAGTTAAAAAACTGGATGAAATTATGAGTGTAACCAAAGCACCTCATGTACTAGTTTTAGGAGGTAAAAAGGTTGAAGACAGACTTGAAGCAATTAGATTGCTAATAGAAAATGGTAGAGCTGATCATGTTTTACTTACTGGCTTGATTGGTAATGTATTCTTAAGAGCCCAAGGTAGAATAAGATCCACTCTTGGAATTAAGAGAGAAGATGAAATTGTTGCTAAAGCACACACATTGATAGGAGAATTTCCAGATGTTTTCTCAACACCGGTAGATGTTGCAGTAGAACAGAATGGAAAAAGAGTAGAACTGGATATTAGAGAATTAAACAAGGATGATGAAATTTATGACCTAGGTCCAAAAACCATAGAGCATTATGGCAAGATTATATCTGAGGCAGGAACAGTGTTTATCAGTGGTCCTGCCGGATTTTTTGAAAAAGAAGATTTTGGTTATGGAACAAAGGCACTTCTAGAAGTAGTAGCAGCTTCTAAGGCAACAACAATAGTTAGTGGAGGTCATCTTTCATCTGCTTTAAAAAAATTCGGCTTGGTAGAAAAAATAACACATATCAGTACAGCTGGTGGCGCATTAGTACGTTATCTAACTGGCACCAAATTACCAATGATTAAAGCTCTTGAGGAGTCGGCGGAAAAATACAAAGCTAAAAAGTAGAACCACAACTAGAATTTTGGCAGATCCTATTCTCAGATGATATGATATAACTTTCTTTTTTACATGAATTACACTGAATTTTCTCAATTGATTCGAATAGCTTAAACCATTGTGTATTAAGATTCTGACCAATATTACGCAAAATTTCAGCGTCGCATAATTCCTTAAAATATACTTCCATATCGATTGCTGTCAAAGACGGATCAATCTTTTCATTTTGCTTTAAAATTTCAAAAACTTGATCATTGTTGAATTTTAGGTCGGCATCATTGAAATTTTCAAAAATTATCCTTCTAATGCTAGTTGTTATTGGATTGTTATCCACCTAGTATAGAGATGCAGCTTCTTCTTTTAAGTTTCCTGCAGCCTCTGTGTCATTCATTTTATCAACAAAATAAGAATAAATTCCGTATTTCAGTGCCTTTAATGAAAGCAATGCACATTTAATTCGTACTGGGCTTGTTTTGATTAAATGTCCTAGACCAAGCTCTGATAACAAATCGTCTTTTTTGAAATTTTTTACTTCTTCCAGGTTTTTGCCCTGAATCATTTCAGTTAACACAGAAGTACATGCCATGCATATGGCGCATCCCTTACCATCAAATTTTACTTCAGTAATTTTATTTCCATCAACATTAACATACAAATCAATGCTGTCGCCACAAAGAGGATTACTATCATGTCTATGTATGTGTGGATTTTCTATTTTACCAAAATTTGAAGGGTTTCTAGAATATTCAATTATCATTTCTGTATAGATGGGATCTGCACTCATAATTTGAACACCTTAGCAACCTCTTCAAGTGAATCAATGAGGACATCTATCTCTTGCTTTGTAGTGTAAATGTAAAAGCTAGCACGGTTGGTTGCAGCAACTTCAAGTTTCTCCATCAATACTTGAGCACAGTGATGTCCTGATCTTATCGCAACGCCATTTTTATCAACTATGGTTGCAACATCGTGAGGATGCACATCATTAAAATTGAATGAGATAACGCCACCTTGTTTTTTAGGATCCTTAGTACCGTAAATGACTATACCTTTAACTTTAGACATTTTTTCTAATGCATATTCTGTTAACTCAATCTCATGATTTCTAACATTATCCATTCCTATTTTTGTAAGATAATCAATTGCAGCTGAAAAACAAATAACATCTGCCACATTAGGTGTTCCAGCCTCAAACTTGTATGGAAGATCATTGTAAGTGGTTTCATATTTGTGAACTTCCCTTATCATATCTCCGCCACCCAGGAAAGGTCTCATATTTTCTAGCAACTCCTTTCTTGCCCAGAGAACGCCAACTCCTGTTGGACCTAACATTTTGTGAGCCGAAAAAGCATAGAAATCACATCCTAGATTACCAATGTCTACTTTCATGTGTGGAACTGCCTGTGCGCCATCAATCAGAATTTTGGCGTCAGCATTTTTACATTTCTTTATAACTTCTTTAACGTCAGTTATTGTTCCAAGAACATTTGAAACATGACTAATAGCAACTAGTTTTACCTTACCTGTTGCAAGATACTCATCAAGTTGTTCTAACATTAATTCGCCATTTTCATCTATGTCGATGTATTTGAGATCCGCGCCAGTTTCCTGTGTGAGTATCTGCCATGGAACTATGTTTGAATGGTGTTCATATTCTGTTGTGACAACAATGTCGCCCTTTTGTACATTATCTCTTCCCCACGCATAAGCAACTAAATTGATAGCCTCTGTTGTTCCTTTTACAAAAATTATCTCCTTAGTATTTGCAACGTTTAGGAATTTTGCAACTTTGCTTCGTGTTGCCTCAAATGCCTCTGTAGATTCTTCTGCCAAAGCATGTACTGCTCTGTGTATATTGGAATTATGATTCTTATAATAATCAGTAATTGCATCTATAACCTGAATTGGTTTTTGAGCAGTTGCTGCGTTATCCAAATATACTAAGGGTTTGTTGTCCCTAACTTTCCTTTCTAGTACTGGAAAGTCGCTTCTTATACTGTCAAGAGAATATGTGGTACTTTGCAATTAGGGGACCTCCACATAAATCTCGTTTTCGTTTGTTTTTATATTGAAAGTTTCTAATGGTTTTTCAGCTGGAAGATTTTCCGGATTGCCGTTTTCTAAATTAAAAACAGAAAAATGTAATGGGCATGTTACTCCTTGCTCGCTTAATATTCCCATAGAAAGATCTGCTTCTTCATGGGTACAGGTTCTATCAGTTGCAAAGATCTTACCTTGCACCTTTGCTAGCATAATTTTCTTGTCGTCGTAATCAAACGATAGTAATTGGCCGTCGTTTAGTTCGTTTGTTTTACACACTTTTACCCATTTAGTCAACGTAATTACCTATACTTGTAATGTTGTTCAACTTCTTCGTTCTCATTATAACGTGTCTCTTCTACTTCAACAATAGATTTAAGCTGGTCATCCATGTTAATTGTTAATTCTGTATTCATCCATTTTGATTCAATAATATTTGCAAGCCATGCCCTTACTTGATAAGACATAATACGGGACAGTGGTTCTAAGAATCCCTCAACAATTATACGCTCAGCTTCAGAATGGCTCAGACAGCGAGTGCCAAGATAGAAAATTTGCTCGTCATCCACCTGAGCTACTGACGCAGAGTGAGTCGCTTTTACATCGTTGGTAAAAATTTCAAGTCCTGGTATTGAATCCGACTTTGCACCCTTACTTAATAGGATAGAACGCCCTGACAAGAACGAATTTGAATGTGCAGCTTGCTCGTTGATTCGAACCATTCCCTTGAATAGTGATTTTGAAGTGTCTTTTAAAATTGATTTTTCTACAATTTTTCCTTCCGTAGACTGTGCGTTGTGGTTAACAATAATGTTCAAGTCAAATGACTGGTCATTGTTTCCAAAAATCACTTCGGCATCATTTACAGCGGAGCCTGTCCCATTAAGATGATACTCAATTCTATATCGTGACAACATGGAGCCAAACAAACCAAGATACCAATTTATTTTAGCATCTTGGGCAAGTTGTGTTCTTCTAGTAGAAAAGTTAACCGCGCTTTGATCCATAATCTGAAATGTTGTGAAATCTAGTTTACTGTTTTCTCCAATACGTGTGTTTAGCAATTCAAGATATGCTTGCTGTTTTGGCATTTTTGGAGCATAAAGTTCCTGTACAATTGAAGCATGTGTATTTTTTTCAGCAATGATTATGTTGCGAGATATTGTCGATATCCCATCTAAAGATAAGCAAGATACCAGGTGAATTGACTTGTCAAGAGTAAGATTTTGTGGAACGTAAACAAAAACTCCTGAATTAAATGCGGCGTTGTTCAGCGCCGTATACTTGTCCTCCTTAGAATTTGAGTCCTCTAATGCCTTTTGGATTAATTCTGAATGATTTTGTAATGCATCATCCAATGAAGAAATAACAAGCCCTTTTGATTTTAGCTCGTCATCAATATTTATTGAATGAATGTTAGAGCCGATTTGAATAATACTAATTTCATTTTTAATTTCGTCTAATCTTTTAGCTAAAAAATCCGGTACTGAAGAATCCGAACTTGTAGATAATGATACTTGTTCCGGATTCATTTTTCTAGCATCAGTATACTTGTTGTATAATGGTGAAACTTCTGCTGGTAAATCGTGATAAACAGAAAGAGAGTTTTTTCTGTACTCCCTTAGCCAGTTTGGCTCATTTCTTTTAGAAGAAATTTCCTCAATAAGTGAGGAATCTATTGATGACAAAGAAATTTGAGACATTGTTAATCAACAAGGTTGTTTTTAGACTATCCGACTGAATTGTCCATCTCTAGTTTAATGAGCCTGTTCAGTTCTACTGCATACTCCATTGGAAGTTCTTTTGTAAATGGTTCCATGAACCCGTTTACAATCAGTGATAAGGCTTCATCTTCTGAGAAACCACGACTCATTAAATAGAAAATTTGTTCGTCACCAATCTTTCCTACAGTTGCCTCATGAGTAACTGTGGCATCCTCTTGGTCGATTTCCATGTATGGATATGTATCCGTCTTTGCTGTATCATCTAATAGTAACGCATCACATCTTACAGTAGCTTTTACATTGGTTGCACCCTTTGCCACTTTCAACAGTCCTCTGTATGTAGAACGTCCATTTGCACGGCTTACAGATTTTGATGTTACTTTAGAGGTAGTGTCGGGTGCGAGATGTACCATCTTTGCTCCAGTATCTTGATGTTGGTTCTTTCCTGCAAATGCAATTGATAGAGTTTCACCATATGCCTTTCTGCCCATCAGGTAGATTCCTGGATATTTCATGGTTAGCTTACTGCCAATGTTTCCGTCAATCCATTCAACAGTAGCACCCTCATATGCATATGCACGTTTTGTTACCAGATTGTAAACATCGTTACTCCAATTTTGTATTGTTGTATAACGTAACTTTGCATCCTTGTGGGCAAGCAACTCCACCACTGCAACGTGCAATGATTCTGAAGAATAAACCGGTGCAGTACACCCTTCAATATAATGAACTTCAGAACCTTCATCAGCAATGATCAAAGTTCGTTCAAACTGACCAATATTTTCTGCATTAATTCTAAAGTATGCTTGTAATGGCATGTCAACCTTGACACCTGGAGGAATGTAGATGAATGAGCCACCGCTCCATACAGCACTGTTTAGGGCTGCAAATTTGTTATCCTCCGGTGGAATAATCTTGGCAAAGTATTTTTTGAAAAGTTCTGGCTGTTCTTTTAGTGCAGTGTCAGTATCCAAGAATAAAACTCCCTGCTTTGCTAAGTCTTCTCTTAGACTGTGATATACAACTTCAGATTCATACTGTGCGCCTACACCAGCAAGGAATTTTTTCTCTGCCTCTGGGATGCCTAGTTTATCAAATGTATTTTTAACATTTTCTGGAACGTCATCCCAATTTTTCTCAGTTTTTTCTGATGCCTTTGCATAATAAAAGATATTTTGAAAATCAATCTTGTTTAGATCACCACCCCACTGTGGCATTGGTTTTTTCATGAAGACGTCATATGCTCTTAGTCTGAAATCAAGCATCCATTCTGGTTCGTCTTTTAGCTTGCTGATAGATCTAACGGTGTCCTTTGATAATCCTTTTTTGCTGAGATGGACATACATTTCAGTAGAGTCCTTAAAGTCATACTTGGAATAATCCATGTCAAGATTTTCAGTAGCCATAACGGTGTTGTGAAAAATATCTTATAAAAAGCAGCGTAAATTTAGGGAATCCTAAATAGCTTTAGCTAATGAAGCGCCTTTACCAACGCATTAAAAGAACCAGAAACAGTGTGAACGTCTGCAATAACATTTTCAACGTTGAGTTTTTTTAACTCGTCAGCAGTAAATGGGCCAATTGAAATAACTATAGTTTCATGTAACATATCAACAAGTTTGTTTTGCTCATGATCTTTTTGCATAATCTCGAAGAAAGCCTGAACCGATGACACACTAGTGAAGATAATTCCGTCAATCTTATTCTGTGAAAAAAGTTGTCGGAATTCATTCCATTGTGATGTATCACGAAATGCACAGACGTCATAGAGATATAGTTCAGTTACATGAAGTCCAATTTTTTCTAAAAGCTCTTTCAGAAAAGGTGTTGATGCGCCACTGCGTGGAACAATGACTTTCTTTCCAACGGCATTTAATTTTGTAAATACCTCGCCTATACCAACAGAAGAATATCGATCTGGCATGTGTGCAACCTTAACATTTTCTTTCTCTAAAACATCCTTTGTTTTGGGACCAACTGCAAGTACGATTGTATTTGCAACCGCTAATCGCAGTTCTTCAAATTTTCCAGCCTTTTTTGCAGTTTCAAAGAGAAGAGTTACTGCTTTTGAACTCATAAATACAGAATAATCTGGATCTTCCTTTGCAAGTGCTGACAGAAATTCATCTACTATTTTTTCTCCCTTGCTTACCAGCTCAATTGTTGGAAGTGGAAGTGCGTTTCCCTTTTCTTTGGTGATCAGTTCAATAAATTCCTGTGAATCGTCCTCCGACCGTGTAATTGCTATGGTTTTTCCTTCAATCATTTTTTTCTCCACCCAATAGTTTTTGAAAGACTAACCACCTTCCCTATTATAATTATTGAGGGTGGCTCTATCTTAGACCGCTTTACTTTTTGTGCGATATTTGAAACTGTACCTGTAATCATTTTTTGCTTTGTTGTGGTACCATCCTGAATCACAGCGATGGGAGTTTTTTTGTCCATTCCGCCACTTGACAATTGTTTGCAAATTACACCAATGCGAGAAAGACCCATCATGATAACTATCGTGTCGGTAGATTTTGCAAGATTCTTCCATCTTACTGCTTCCTTACTCTTTTCAAAGTCTTCATGCCCAGTTACAAATACTACAGATGAAGCAAATCTTCTATGCGTCAATGGAATTCCCGCATAAGTGGCGGAACCAATTCCTGATGTAATTCCTGGAATAATTTCAAATCGTATCTTATGTTTTTTCAAATATTCTGCCTCTTCTCCTCCACGACCAAACATTATCGGGTCTCCACCTTTGAGTCTAACAATACAACGTTTTGTTTTTGCATACTTTACCATCAGGTCATTTGTGCTATCCTGATGTTTGTAATCATCACCAACTGCTCTTCCAACATAAATGACCTTTGCCTTTTTTGGAATCATTGAAAGAATTTTCTTACTAACTAACCTGTCATAAAGAACTACATCCGCTTTTTTGATCAGCTCAACAGCCCGTAAAGTAATAAGGCCTGGATCACCTGGACCTGCACCAACAAGAAATACCTTACCTGTCATTTTTTGTTCCACTCATCCAAGCTTTCTCTCCAATTAGAAGCAATCTCTGCAATGCCAATTTTTTGTAGTTCCTCTCCAACCTCCTGCCCCAAACTTCTGGGTTTGTTAATATCTCCAGTTTTTTCTATTGTGATTGATTTTTTTCCGTCAACTGAATATGCCGAAACCGTAAGCTTCAACATGCTTGAATTGGAAATTCCTAGTGCACCGACAGGAAACCTGCATCCTGATTCAACATATTCTGACAGTGCCCTCTCAGCTTCTATTTCCGTTCTGGATTTTTTATCTTCAATTTTTTTTAGCATAGATATTGTTTTGTCATCGTCCGCCCTACAGACAATTGCCAATGCACCCTGACCGGGGGATGGAGGAAAATCTTTGGTTGACAGTACCGAGTGTTTAACATCCAAGCCTAATCTAGAAATTCCTGCCTCTGCCAATATGATGGCGTCAAATTTGCCGTCTGTAACCTTGCTGATTCTTGTCTCTATGTTTCCTCTAACTGGCTTTACTACAATGTCTGGTCTTATTCTTGAAACCTGAACTGCCCTTCTTAGACTGCTTGTGCCAACAACAGCATTTAATGGAATTGTCTTAAGATTATAGCCCTCCCTTGTGATTAGAACGTCATTAGCTGATTCTCGCTTTGGTACGCAGGCAATTGTCAATGATTTTGAGATGTCTGATGGAACATCCTTTAGGCTGTGCACAGCAAAGTCTATCTGCTTTTCTGCAACCGCCTTGTCAATTTCCTTTTCAAAGATTCCCTTCTGATCTATCGTAAAGAGTGCTCTTGTATCGGTATCACCCTTTGTTGTTATCGTTTTGATTTCAAATTCCAAACCTGCATTCTCCTTTTGCAATTCCGATATCACCCAATTTGTTTGGGCCAATGAGAGCTTGCTGCCACGTGTTCCTACCAGAAACGTCAATTTTTCACCGCCTTCAGTGATAATCCATATGCGCCCAATGTCTTTGTAATGTCTGTGTTAGTATGAGCATCTGACAAAAAGACAGTCTCAAATTGCGATGGTGCTATAAACACACCGTTCTTGAGCAGACTTGAAAATAATTTGTGGAATTTTTTCCCGTCTGCCTTTTTTGAAGTCTTGTAATCAGTTACTGGCTTGCTTGAAAAGAAGATTTGGAACATTGAGGCGATTGAGTTAATCTGATGTGGGATTCTGCGGTCAGTTGCCAGGTCGTCAATCTCATCAACCAAAAGTTCACAGTTTCTCTCAAGTTTTGCATACAGCTTGTTTTTGTTTTTGTTAATTGTCTTGATGGAGCTTATTGCAGCTGTAACAGATATTGGGTTTCCTGCAAATGTGCTTGCCTGATATACATTTCCTCCTGGTGCAAGTTTGTTCATTATCTCCTTTCTGCCACCCACTGCAGATATTGTAAAACCATTCCCAAGAGCCTTGGCAAGAGTAGTAATGTCGGGTTTTATTTTGAAAGTCTTTTGTGCACCACCCTCCGATACTCGAAATCCCGTAACAACCTCATCGAAGATAAGTGGAACGTCATGCTGTTTGGTAATTTTTCTTACATCAGAAAGAAAATTCTTTTCGGGCAAAATGAGACCCATGTTTGCAAGAACTGGCTCTATGATTAAGCCAGCAACATCCCTGTGCTTTGAAAGAACTCGGTCAAGAGTTTGTGAGTCATTGTATGGAACTACCAGTGTGTTTTTTGAAGCCTCCTTTAATCCGCCCTCTGAAACTGAAATCCCAATGTGGGCAGAGCCAGAACCAGCTTTAACCAAAACTGAACTATATGCTCCGTGATAGCAGCCCTCAAACTTGATAATTTTTTTCTTTTTTGTAAACCCCCTTGCCAATCTTATTGAGGTCATGGTTGCCTCCGCACCAGTGTTTACAAGACGAACCTTGCCCATGGAGGGAAAGTTTTTGATGATTAATTTTGAAAGCTCAACCTCAAGCGCAGTTGGAATTGTATACAGTGTTCCTTTTTTCAGCTGTGAAGAAACAGCAGAAATTATTTCCTTTCTTGCATGTCCAAGCAGCAGAGCACCATATCCATTGCAGTAATCGATATAGCGCTTTCCATCTTCGTCCCAGATTGAGCTGCCCTGTGATTTTTTTACAAAGAATGGATAGGGCTTGAAAAATCTTACCGGGCTGTTAACTCCGGATGGAATTATCTTTTTGGCCTGATCAAATAGCTTTTTTGATTTTGATACCATTTACAAAATTCATGTTGAATATCACTAATATCTTTCTAATGTGTGCTGATATTTTTCGTGCGCCCTGAGAGTACCTTGTAAATGGCTGCTACTATGATTGTTCCAATGAAAGGCGTAGTCAAATAGAGCCACAGGTCACCAGTCATTCCTGAGATAACTGCGGGTGCCAAAGACCTAATTGGGTTCATTGAAGCGCCGGAAACCAGACCAAAAAACAAAACGTCCAGAGCAATGATTCCACCTATTGCAACCCCAGTAAGCTTTCCAAGCTTTTTGAAATGGACTACGATGTAGATTACTCCCATCAAAAATATGGATGTAAGAATTTCATAGCTAACATTTGCTTCCACGGTAGAAGTAGGGTTTGGATAGTTCGTACCAAGATTTGCATAGTCGCCCATTACAAGCAGCACAAAAACAATGCCCAAAAATGCGCCAACTGCCTGTGCAGCAAAGTAATATGGAAGCTGTCTTCCCTTCACATGTTTTGTAATGAAAAACGCAACAGTCACTGCAGGATTAAAGTGAGCCATTGAATACTTGCCAAATGCATAGACCACAATCGCCAGTCCAATAAAGTGCATTGCTACAACAAAGTAATGTCCATAAATTCCCCCAAGCATTACATCATAAACCATAGAGCCCGTTGCGGCAACAACAAGACCGAAAGTGCCAATCAGTTCGGCGACAAAAATTATTTTGTTGGATGAATGCATTCCTATCTATACAAACAAATGGATTATGTAAGTAAACGCAATTGCAAGTCCAGCAGCTCCTGGTATTGTAATTACCCAAGAAAATATGATCTGCCTGCTAACTTTCCAGCGGACTGCACGTATTCTTCGCGCTGCGCCAGCCCCCATAACACTGCCAGTAATTGCATGAGTTGTACTTGCAGGAATTCCTAATATTGCAAAAATAGCTAACATTACTCCGCCACCGGTTTGAGCTGCAAACCCCTGATATGGTTTCAGTCTGGTGATTTTGAGACCAAGTGTTTTGATTACTTTGTATCCTCCAAAGAATGTACCCAAGCCCATTGCACTTGCTGCTGCAAGAATTACCCAAAGTGGCATATGAATTTCAGAAATAAGATCTGCCGAAAACAAGATGAGAACAATTATTCCCATAGTTTTTTGCCCATCATTTGCTCCGTGAGTAAGTGCAAGCCAGGCAGATGATATAATTGATAATCTACCAAATGTCCTGTTTACTACAGCTGGTCTATATTTAGCAAAAACTGCAATTATAATTCCTACTAAAACCATACCAAAAATTATTCCGCCAATTGGCGCGATAATTATTCCTGTAAAAACTTTGGTTAGCCCACCGTAAACAAGTTGTTCAAAGCCCAATCCAATAATGCCGGCTCCCATTATTCCACCGATTAAGGAATGGCTGTTGGAAATTGGTAATCCGAAATATGTGCATAATGAACTCCAAGCTATTGCACCTGCCAAACCTCCGATAATCATATAGACAGTGATCTCGTCAGGACTGACAATTCCTTTTGCAATAGTGGTGGCAACTGCAACACCAAAAACGAATGGTCCTACAAAATTAGCGGCGGCAGATAACGCAACTGCATGAAGTGGTTTTAAAACACGTGTCCCAATTACCGTAGCAACAGAGTTAGCAGAATCATTGAATCCATTTACGAAATCAAAGATTAGTGCTATAATTATAGCTACGATTGCTATTTCTATCATAAAGCCACCTAGGTATATTTTAGAACGATGTCTTCAACAACGTCAGCAACATCTACACATCTATCTGATGCAGTTTCTAATGATTCATAGATATCTTTTAGTTTAATGATTTGTATTGCGTCATTACCCTCAAAGAGTTCGGTCATAGCTAGTTTATACAAATCATCTACTTTATGCTCAATTGCACTTGTTTTTCTGCAATGTTCTATCATTGTAGAAGGATTCTTCATATTTTGTAGTTTGGATGTCATCAGTTCTACTTCTTTTGTTGCCTTTACCAGTTCATTTGCAATATCCAACGCGTGTGGAGGAGCACTAATTATTTTGTAACTATGAAGTCTTGAAGCTATTCCATCCATATGATCAATTGCATCATCTATTTTTGATGCAACTCTTTGCATGTCCTCACGATCCAAAGGCGTGATGAATGTACTATTTAACTCAGAAAAAATATCCCGTACTAGGGAATCAGCCTGAGTTTCAAGAGCATGAATTTTTTTATGATGTTCATCGTTACCTAGATCTGATAGCATAACTACCACTGCTTCAGAGACTTCAACTCCTTTTTTTGCCAAATTATCTAGGATTACTAAAATTTGTTTTTCATTTGATTTTACCCAGGAAAAGAACTGTCCCATAATCTGCGTAGAAACATTTTGAACTTAACCGTGATGCACATAGTCTATAGTGTAACTATATAGTGAATGATCATCACGAGCGTGTTTTTTAGCTTACGAAGTAGAATATTTTTAAGGCTAGAAAACTTTGCCAGATCATGTGTCCACTTAAGATATTCTTATGTGATTTAACATATGATACTGTTACTTTGTCTGTTGATGGCTTCCCGTTGAATGTTGGTTACATAGCATCATATACAAAAATGAAATTTAATGACCAAGTTGAAATTAGACTTTTCAAATATATTGAAAAACTTCAAGAAGCACTAGAAACATCAGTGCCAGATATTATAGGATTCGCTAATTATGCCTGGAACAGGCAAATTAACAAGGAAATGTCAAAAATATTCTTAGAAAAAAATAAAAATGGATTAGTGGTTTGGGGAGGACCAAATTTTCCTGCTGATGTGGATTCACAAAAAGTTTTTTTCACAAAATTTCCTCAAGTTGATATTTATGTTCCTATTGAAGGTGAAATTGGATTTTCAAATATTGTTAAACAGGTTTTGGCTCTAAACTCATTTGATAATCTGCGAAAAAATATTATCTCTCAGCCTATACCTGGTTGCATTATAAAATCTAATGATGAAGAATTACACTTTACATTAGCCTTAGATAGAATACAGTCATTAGATGAAATTCCTTCACCTTATCTAACTGGAATTTTAGATGAATGCTTTGATGAAAGATTAGTACCAATGATTCAAACTAATCGTGGTTGTCCATTTTCATGTACATTTTGTGTTGATGGCTCTGATTCCGTAAGAATGATTAATGAATTTTCCGTACAACGTGTAGATGATGAACTAAATTATATTGCTAAACACGTTCCCAAAAATCAACATAATCTCCATATTAGTGATCTAAATTTTGGAATGTATACAAGAGATATAGAAGTCTGTGATTCGATAAATGGCATCCAAAAAAAATATGGGTATCCACATTATGTAAAAATTACCAGTGGTAAAAACAATCCTGAAAGAATTGGTAAAGCAATAAAAAAACTAGGAAACACGACACATATGGCACTTAGTGTTCAATCACTAAATGATCAGATACTTTCGAATATTAAACGGGATAATATAAGTTCGGAAAAATTGGTTCAGATAGGCCCCGCACTAAAACGTGAAGGGCTTGATACCGCATCTGATGTAATCTTAGGATTACCCGGTGAAACATATGACACAGCTATACAAACAATAAAAGATCTCCTTAACGCAAAAATAGATTGGATAAATATTTGGACTCTCATGCTTCTTGATGGTTCTGAACTAAATACTCCGAAAGAAAGGGAAAAATGGAATTTAAGATCTAAATTTAGAATAATACCTAGAGATTTTGTAAAATTGAATAATGGAAAGGTTGTCATTGAAATTGAAGAAGTTGGAATTGGTTCTGATACTTTATCTTTCGATGAGTATGTTGAAATACGGCTAATGAGTCTACTCATAAAAATTATCTCAGCAACGCCTTGTTACAAATCTATATTCAAATTCATGCAATTCTATAATGTAACAATTTTTGATTTGGTATTTTCCATGCTGAAAAACACCAATATTGCTTCAACCGAACTACAGAAATTATTTGAGGAATTTAAACAATATACTATTGATGAATTATGGGATTCCGAGGAAGAATTAATTCAGCATTATCAAAATCCTCGTGAGTATGAAAAATTATTGAATGGTAGTGCTGGACAAAATGTTGCGTACTATTTTCATGCAATTGCAATATCTGAACATATGCTCGATTTTACTGATTTTTGTATAAAAACTACAAAAAAATTGATTGAAAAAAATACGGATGAAGATTTTGTTACTGAACTAAACACTATTTCAAACTACTGTTATGGCAGCTGCCAAAATATTTTTGGTGAAGATCGATTGAAATCCAATCCTGAATTCCTTTTTGAATATGATATTTTGACTTGGATGAATACTGGTGTAACTTCTTCATTAAAATCATTCAAACTGAATAAAAAATCAAAAATCAAATTCTCTTTAACTCAAGAACAGTATGAGGTTTTAGAAGATAAATTGGACATCTTTGGTCATAATAAAATTGGGCGAAGTCAAGCTCTTAATTGGGTTGCTCACCATCTTCTATGGAGGAAACCTTCCTTACTAAAAAATTAGAAAACAAAATAAAAAATAGATTTTGCTTAAAGCTGCTCTTCACATTTGATTATAATGTCTGAGGCAGAGTCATATGATACATCAAAGTCATCTCCTCCGTCAAGAATATCATAACCTATTCCGCCGGTTAGTTTGTCATCTCCGGAAAAGCCCTTGAGAATGTCATTGCCCTCTCCGCCAACTAGATGATCACTACCTGCGTTTCCAAATATTAGATCGTCACCATCGCCACCAATGATGCAATCATTACCTTCCCCACCGAAGATCATGTCGTCCCCGGCAAATGCAAAGATTAGGTCAGCGACTTCTGTGCCAACAATGGTATCAGCTGCTGGAGTTCCAAAGATTTGGTTATAGTATGATAATGGCTTTCCACATGGCTGGACTGATATTACCTGCTGAGAACTTGAAGAATTTCCAAGCTCGTCAGAGACGTTCCATGTTACAACCGTATCGCCCAGTGGGAAAGTATCTGGGGCGTCATTTGTTATTGTAAGTGCGGAACCTGCCAAGTCATATGCTTGTGCCTCACCAATCTCAACTTGTTTTTCTAAGGAAAATGCGCTAATCATAACATCTTCAGGCATTGTTAATTCTGGAGATGTGGTATCAACTATTGTAACAGTCTGAGTTGCGCTAGCTGAGTTGCCAGATTCATCAACTGCAGTCCAGGTAACGGTGGTCTCGCCTAATGGGAATACATCCGGTGCATTATTGGAAATTGAGGGAATATCTACTAGGTCACTGGAAACTGGGTTGCCAAGTGCTACTGTGTTTGAATCGGCAGATGTTGCTTCCGCCGTAATTGAATCCGGAGCAGTGATGATTGGAGATGTGGTATCAACTATTGTAACAATCTGAGTTGCGCTAGCTGAGTTGCCAGACGTGTCAGTGACAGTCCATGTAACTGTTGTTTCACCCAGTACAAAGAATCCTGGTGGGTGTTCTGTTACTGAGACAATTCCCATTACATCATGTGCTGTGGCTTCGCCTAATTCTATCATAGTGCCAGATAGATCAGTGGCTTCTGCAACAATATCAGATGGTACAATAATCTCTGGATCTGTTGTATCAACAAGTATAACAACTTGAGTGGCTTGTGAAATATTGCCTGAAGTATCTGTTACTGTCCATGTAACGGTGGTACTTCCAAATGGAAATGTGATTGGTTTATCATTAGTTACAGATTCAATGCCAACATCATCAGCTGCATCGAGTTCTCCAATTCCAATATAGTTCATGGTGGGATCAACTGCTTCAGCTAAAATATCCTGTGGAGAAATAATTGTGGGTGTAGTAGTGTCTACTACGGTTATTCTTTGATATGCAGTTGTAATGTTATCATGATTATCAGTAGCCATCCAAGTAATCAGAGTAGAACCTAATGGGAATACATCTGGTGCGTCATGCACAATGGATGAAATTCCTGTAATATCATGAGCCTCAGCCTGACCTATCTCTACTAGTGTTCCTTCAAGACTAGATGCCTCAACAGTTTGATCTTGTGGTATAGATAGTCCTGGCTTTTTTGTATCAACTATTGTAACAATCTGAGTTGCGCTGGCTGAGTTGCCAGACGTGTCAGTGGCAGTCCATGTAACGGTGGTCTCGCCAACTGGGAAAACATCGGGGGCAATTATGTAAATTGTGACATCCTGTATATCGGAAACAATTGGGCTATCCAAATTAACAATATTTGCATCAACTGAAGATGCTTCGAGAGTTATATCTCCTAATAGTAAAATTTCTGGTGCGGTGATATCTATCACTGAAACTAACTGGGTAAGACTTGAGAAATTATTTGATGAATCAATGGTAGTCCATGTTACAACTGTCTCTCCTATTGGGAAGAATTCAGGTGCATCGTTTGTAATTGAAACAATTTCGCCATTATCTGTGGATGTGGCTTCGCCCAAATTCACCTCATTTTGGTCCAAGCTTGTTGCCTCAATTACAACATCAGCTGGTACCTGTAAAGTTGGAAATATGGTATCAACAACTGTAATCTTTTGCTCAATGTTGGCTGTGTTTCCTCCAACATCAGTGGCAGTCCATGTTACGATGGTCTCTCCCACTGGAAAGAACTCAGGAGCATCATTTGTGATTGAAATCACGCCTAATAGATCATCTGCGCTTGGTTCCTGTAATTCTATAATGTTATCATAAGGCACAACTGCTTCAGCAGTTATGTCAGGTACTGAATGTATTATGGGCGGAGTTGTATCAACAATGCTAATTTGTTGTATTGCTGATGCTGAATTTCCACTATTATCGATTGCTGTCCAAATTATTGTAGATGAGCCTAACGGGAACAATGTTGGTGCGTTGTTAACTAATAGCTGAATACCATTTTCATCCATTGCTATTGCCTTACCTAGTTCAACAGATGTTAGACTTCCAGTTGCTTCTATCACCAAGTCCGCTGGTGGAGATATAATTGGTTTAGTAGTATCAGGGATTGCTGCTACTTCTGCTGCCGCCGTTGCTTCAGCTGCTACTTCAGCTTCTGCTGCCGCCGTTGCTTCAGCTGCTGCTTCAGCTTCTGCTGCCGCCGTTGCTTCTGCATAAGCTAACTCTTGTAATTTTCTAAATTGTTCTGCTGTTAAAGCTTCTTCTATTTGTGCTACAACGGGTGTTTCAAATTTTTGTATCAAACCTAGACTAGAATCTAAAACGTAAAGATATCCTAAGTTATCTAATACAAGATCTTTTGGTTCAAGAAACTTGCCGTTTCCTATACCAACGTTACCCCATGAAGTTATTGTCTTTCCATCAGAATTCATTTTAACCACTCTATACTTTACAGCGTCAACAAAGTAGATGTCTCCGTTAGGATCTGCTATTAATCCTCCAGGTCGCACCTGAGAGCCACCAAAATTATAATCAAAGCTTTTTAGGAAAATCCCATCTGAAGTATACTTTTCAATTTTATAATTTCCAGGATCAGAAACGTAAATAAAATCTCCAGAAACTGCAATATCCACTGGATTTTTTAGATTGCCATCTCCGAAACCATATTTACCAAAAGACGATAGGAATTCTCCGTCAGAAGTAAATGTCTGAATTCTATGATTCATTGAATCCGCAACATAAACTACACCGCTTGAATTTATTGTAATTCCTTGTGGTTCAATGAATTGTCCGTTTTCATTACCATATACTCCCCACTTTAGAATAAAGTTTCCATCGTTATCAAATTTTTGAATAGTGTTCTGCATTTCGTCAACAACATATACATTATTTTCATAAATTGCAATGCCAACAGGAGATTGAAGTTCTCCGTTTTCAAAACCGTTAGTTCCCCAGCTTGACAAAAACTCTCCATCGCTGTTAAACTTTTGAATTCGTGAATTGCCAGTATCTGCTACATAGATATTTCTTTCGTCATCAACAGCAATCTGTTGTGGTTGTTTCCAGCCCTCATGCATTGTGCGACAATATTCAGCCCATAACAAACAATCTATATCTGGTTCAGTAGTATCAAATCCTTCCCATTGTGAGATATGCAAATGACCGCTTGCTGCAAACGATTGGCTGGAAATCATTCCAACTAATAGCAAGCTAGCACATACTATGACTAATACTAAACCTTTCAATAATAATGAGTGAAATAAATCAAAAAGATCTCATAAGTAAGATATTGTTATTTTCTAGGTCAAATTTAGTTCAATTAGAATGGCTTGTTTACCTCACGCGTGAATACATAACTCGCAAGTAGGATCATAGCGACCACAAAACCGCCTAAAATTACTATACTCAAGGCAGCCGATGAACTTTCAACATACCCAGACATCATACTTCGAACTAAAACTACCGCATAAGTAACCGGGTTGAATTGGGCTATAGTTGCCAACCAATCTGGCATCAATGCCAGCGGAAAAAGGGCTGGACTTATCATGAACATGGGTAATCCAAGAAAATTAACGGTTCCCCAAAAAGTTTCTTGAGATTTGGCGGCCGCAGCAAACATAACAGATATTCCAGAGAATCCAATCGAAAACAGAACCACTACTGCCATGATTGGAGCTATCATGAACAAATTTGGCATTGTAACACCTATTGCAAGGGCAATTCCTAAAATGAGACTGGCTTGAATTGCAGCAACTAATGATATTGCAAGCATCTTTCCAAGTGCAATGGATGACCTAGAAATTGGAGAGGTAAGTGCCTGATTCATAAAACCATATCTTCTATCCCACAAAGTGTTCACACCACCAAAGATGCTGGTGAAAATTGCAGTCAGTATTATGATTCCAGGTGTCATGAACTCAATATATTCTCCATCAAAGCCAACGGATTCAATCAATGGCTGTGTTCCTGAAAATATATTGCCCATAACTATGATCCAAACAGCTGGCTGAATCAGTCTGATTATAAAACCACCCCTAGATTTTTTGTAGCGTTTCATCTCACGCCAAAAAATTGAGTAAGTATCGTTAATCATCAAAGTCCTTTTCTCCTGTTTAGATTGAATTCTTTTCTTCTACTGTATTTTTTATTTTCAGTTTCATCCCTCAAATCATGACCTGTGTATGAAATGAAGACATCATCAAGTGTAGGCTGTTTTAATGTGAGAGATTTTATCTTCATATCAAGATTAGCAGATTCCTGAAATATCTTTGGGATTACCTCATTGCTTTTGGTAGAAAAGACAGTGATTAAGCCCTCTTTATTTTTCACTTCCTTAACAAATTCAATTCTGCCAATTTGATCTATTATGGCATCTTGGTTTGCTTTGCCGTCAACAAGATTAAAGGAGATTATCTCGTTTCCTATTGCACTTTTCAATGATTTTGGTGTGTCGATGACCTGTATTTTTCCATGATCAATAATTCCTATTCTATCACAAAGATTGTCAGCCTCTTCCATGTAATGAGTGCTGATAAAAACCGTCATGCCAAAATCCTTTCGAATTTTTTTTATGTAGCCCCATATCTTCCGTCTTGTTTGTATATCAAGTCCCACAGTAGGTTCGTCAAGAAATAGTACAGATGGCCTGCTCAATAATCCATTTGCTATATCTAGTCTCTTTCGCATTCCGCCAGAATAGGTTAATGACGCCTGGTCCTTTTTTTCACCTAGCTCCACTAATTCCAATACATCATCTATTCTTGATTTAATTAGATTCCTTGGTATTTGGTTTATTCGCGCATGTAAGTAAAGATTTTCTCTGCCGGTTAGAAATTCATCTACACTAATTTCCTGCTGAACGTAGCCAATTTTCTCTCTCACTTTTTTGGCATCAGACATAACGTCATATCCACCCACAAGCGCTCTGCCAGATGTTGGTTTTAACAAAGTTGTAAGTATCATCATTGTAGTACTTTTTCCTGCACCATTTGGTCCCAGAAAACCAAAAATCTCGCCCTCTTCCACTTTGAAAGAAATACCATCTACTGCCTTAAAACCTCCAAATTCTTTTGTAAGTGAATCCACTTCTATTGCTTCCAATACTAAAGCTGATTTTTTTAATTATAATTTGATTGCGAAACAAGATTGAACGAATATAAAGAATTTTTATTGAGAAAAAATGAGAGTGTGTGTAAATCATGAGTGGCGGTAAAATTATTTTTCTATTAGGAGTTGGTTCTTCCGTTGCGATGGCTATCTTTGCCCTAATGATGTTTTTAAAAAATTAATAATAAGGGCTCTCAAAAACTGAGAGCCCAGATGACTCTATTCGAAGGGCAACTATGATCTGATATTGACTATTCGAATATGATTAATTTACAAAATTTACTTAAAAATAACGCGTACAAATTATCCATTTTTTAAGATGTGTATCCAAGACATATACAATATAATTCGCTACTTTGTTTCCTACTGACTTTGGGTTTTTTCAACTTAACCTTAGTGAATTTTTTCTTCACATACTGATAAAATTCATTTGAATATTCACCATCAAAAATTTTGAATAGTGCGTTTCCCTTTTTTTCCAGAACTTGATCCATAATTTTTGCAGCGGCATAATTTGATGAGATTTGTATGGAATGATCGACAGACCAATTACCAGTTACCTGTGGAGAAAGATCACATATTACAACATTTATTTTTCTCCCAAAAAATGACAAAATTTCTTCGGTAATGGAAATATCACAGATGTCTGATTTCATCATGTGCGCACCAGGAATTTCTTCTACAAACGATGTATCAACCCCCATCACTTTTCCTTTATTGCCAGCAAGCTGCACTGCAACTTGTGTCCATCCTCCCGGTGCACAACCCAAATCCAAAACATAATGACCCGCACCAATTATTCTGTATGATTTATGAAGTTCTTTTAGTTTGTAAGAAGACCTGCTTCTGTATCCTTCCTCATGAGCTAGTTTTCTATAATGATCTTTTCTTGCATCGATTAATTTCATTTTTATTTATTTTTTAATTCTATCATAACCCAATCCTCAATCCATTGACAAGTTTTTGGGCTTATTTCGCCATCAGGTGAACATTTTGCTTCCACTGGACAGGTCAAACATGGTGCGCCTTCAATAGATTTTGTACTGACTGGTGTTTTTTTGATTATAAGTTTGTAAGTCCATCTTTCTTTTTCTAAAATTTTTTCTCGTGTAATATTTCCCATTCTTTCCAATTTTAACGCTAAACGAGAACCATCTCTGCTTGAAAGTTTGAATTTTTTCCAAAGTTGACTTTGAAGTATTCCATCTGATTCATAACCAGCAATAATTTCGCAAACCCTATTACACATCTTATCCATATCAGTTTTCTCTAGTTGAAAACCAGTAATTTCTTCTTCAGTAAGCTGCTCCTCTAATTCTTCTTCGTAAGTTCTTTTTGCTTCTTCCTCT
>JACASX010000008.1 GCA_013390745.1 Marine Group I thaumarchaeote
TGGTTTGTGTTCTGGCTCTGACTCTGGTTTGTGTTCTGGCTCTGATTCATGTTCTGGTTCAGGTTCTGGTTCAGGTTCTGGTTCAGGTTCTGGTTCAGGTTCTGGTTCATGTTCTGGTTCATGTTCTGGTTCAGGTTCTGATTCAGGTTCTGGTTCAGGTTCAGGCTCTGATTCAGGTTCTGGTTCAGGTTCAGGTTTGTGTTCTGACTCGGTCATAAAAAAAAGAAAAGGTCAGGAAGTACAAAAGTTAGCTAGTTTCAATATCATCTAACTCATCATATCCAGTGAGCAAAACGTCACAACTCTAGGATCATTACACACAAAACAGTCACGTTTTAGAAATTAACTCAACAAAAGTGTACAACCGCTTAATGTTTCTGGAATACATGTCTGGAAATGCTTTGCTTGAATTTCTGTTAACACTTAAACCGACCAAAGTGCAAAAAAGAGTAATTTTGCAGGATCAAAAAGAAATTGTTGAGATAATTCAAACTTTTTTTGAAACGGGTAAAACAAAGGACTTCTCAGTGTTAGGAAATATTCAACTTAATTCACCAGAATTTTCTAGTTTTAGTGATGTTCCACCATATGGTTTGAAGGGTTATTCTGAATCAATTGCTCTTGAGGAATTAAGATTCTCAAGCATTTCAGATTATGATTACGAAATAAAAAATGCTAAAATCAATGTTTTTGGAACTACAGGAATTGTCACGTTTGAATTGACTCAAAAAGGCATACTAGTAGACAATAAGGCTTTCACTGGTCAGCATATTACAATTAATGGTAGAGCAACATTTGTTTTAATTAAGAAAGATACTTGGAAAATTTTGCATTACCATCTTGATAAAATTTCCAACTAATTTTTTGCGTGTTATTTTTCTGCTTTAGGTAATTTTGGTTTAGGTTGGCAAAACTTTTTGTATAGTTCATCAGCCTCGTCAACATTCGCATTTCCATGTACAATAGAACGAACTGCACGGATCATGGGTACAGGGTTTTCAGATTGCCAAATATTTCGTCCCATATCAACTCCTGCTGCACCATGTTCAATTGAGTTGTATGTTAATTCAAGAGCATCACGCTCTGCGATTTTTTTACCACCAGCCACAATTATCGGCACAGGACAAGATTCTGTCACCTTGTCAAAATCTTCACAATAATATGTCTTGACAATATGTGCGCCTTGCTCAGCAGCAATTCTACACGCTAAAGATAGATAACGCGCATCCTTTTGCCCAATTTCTTTTCCCACGGCTGTAACAGCAAGAACTGGAATACCATACTCCTCTGCTTCATTAACTAATCTGCCGAGGTTAACAATCGTTTGTTGTTCATACTTTGAGCCGACAAAAACTGACATAGCTAATGCAGAAGCATTAAGTCTAATAGCATCTTTAATGCTCACAGTGATTTGCTCGTTTGATAAATCTTCGCCAATAATACTAGAACCGCCAGATACTCTTAAGACAATTGGTACAGAAGATTTTGGATCGATTGATGTTCGTTGTACTCCTCTTGTAAGCATTATTGAATCACAATACTTGAGTAATGGTGCAGTTGTTTTTCTAGGAACCTCTAATTTTTCAGTAGGACCTAAAAAATATCCATGATCAACAGCAAGCATTAATGCACGATGATCATTTGGTTTAATGATATGAGATATTCTATTTTGTAACCCCCAATCCATTTTACTTCGATTTCACAAGAAACAATTTGCCTTCTTAAGCCTTTCTCAATTACTTATGATTATTTTCATAGCATTATCGCCTGATTTCGCATGTGCAAAGGCCTGCTGACACTCTTGCAAATTGTATTTATGAGTAATCAACTGTGACACATCGATTTGCTTATTTGATATTAAATCAAGCGCATGTGTAGTATCAACATCAGATGCTGCATAAGAATTAACAATTGTAACTCCTTTTGAGTATATTTCACTCATGTCAAGATCAACATTTGCTCCTTTGCTTGGTACACCAAACATAACAATGATGCCTCCCTTTCTAACGAAATAAACAGCGTCTTTTAATGCGTTCAAACTACTAGTAGATACTATAACAACATCAACACCTTGATTTGCAGTTTCAGATTTTATTTGTTCCAAAGCGTTAGTATTTCCAGAATGAATTGTAGTAGTTTCAAATTTTTTTGCAAAATTTAATCTGTAATCATTCAAATCTAAACAAAATACTTTTCCAAGACCATATAATTTTGCAAGCAATACATGCATTATTCCAGTAGGACCAACTCCAAGGATAGCAACGCTGTCATTCTTATGATGTTTAAATTTGTTCCAAGCTCTAATACAACATGCAAGTGGTTCAATCATTGCAGCTTCTTCAAAAGACATGCTATCGGGAATATTTAACACACCGCCATGCTTTACATTCCATTCTGGGACAACGTATTCGTCTGCAAGTCCGCAGGGTTCAAGATTTGATTCGTAATATTTTTTACACATTGTTTCATTTCCATGGCTACATTCATGACAATCATCTGAATAACATGCAACGTGATGATGTGTAAACACACGATCACCAACACTGAAATTTGAAATTTCTGAACCCACCTGTGTTATTATCCCTGCAGGTTCATGTCCAAGTCTCATGGATGGCTGTCCATATTTTCCGAACACTTTTTCCACATCAGAACCACAAATTCCACAAGCACGCATTTTAACAAGCATGTCACCCGGACCTACTGGTGGTTTTTCTATATTTTTAATTTCAATGTTGGAATTACTTTTTATCACTGCTGCTTTCATTGGCATATTTCATCAATAATTCTATGTAAAGTATGGCATTTGTATACTAGAAAATCTATCTAGTTAGATTCAAAAGATAGTATGTTTCTACATCAATATGGCGGAACCATCACTCTGGCCTTACGGTTTAGGAATTGCTGTGGTCATAACATTAGCTGTTATCATTCCACTTCTTCGCAAAAGGAGAAAATCTGGATCTAATTAACAATGCTTGATACAAACACAGAATCTATTGGCATGATATTGCTAGTAGCATGTCTAGTTGGTGTAATAGCGTCTGTGGTAGGGATAAGAATGTACATACTTTTCAAGAAATAGCCTATATCAAAACCAGCAAACAACTTTAAGGAATTACAAATCAAGCAAAATGTAGAAAATGGTAGGAATTGGTACATTTATCATGCTTGGAATAGTTATTGGTTCAATTTGTATTTCATTGTATTTGTTTTTGGATGAACGACTAGTTGATATAACTGAGGAATCGGGCGACTTGTTAACAGTAAACAATGTGGAATTTAATATAAGCCATATTGGAAACTATGAAAGCCTAGAAAAAACGAAAGAGTATAAGGAATTAGAAAAAACACAGGCGATAAAGGGACTAGCAACAAGTGAAATAGCAGAAGGGGTTTATTTTCAAATTCAAATTACCGCACATAATATTGGTGCTGAAACTGTAAGGTTTAGTGGTGGGCAGTTTTACCTATTTGACATTAACCAAGAAAAATATGATGCGATTTTTATTGGATATGCCGGTTCGGACATAATAGAAGAATTATCAAGGGTAGATCTTTTACCGGGCAGTTCTGTTACTGTTACAACACAATTTGATATTCCGTATGATGAAGAAATGAAATACACTGTTGGAATTCTTCCAGATAGATTTGGTCTTCAAGATTCTGAAGAAAGAGGTTTTGTTTGTATAAAAAACTGTTAATGAAATAACTTTTCTATGGAGTTATAATTCAGAAAGCAAACCACCGATAAAAGACTCGTACTCATCATCTGAAAACGTAGTTACTTCTACCTGATTCTTAGACTTAGCCAACGGAAAGAAGTCTAAATGGTAACATTCATTGTTAAAATAATATCCAGGGCATGAACAAAAATCCAAATCTGGATCAAACCAATATTCTTTATCCATTCCTACAACTGTCCAAATCTTCCTATTACTTGGTTCAAAAAGATGTAATTTGATACGTTTTTCAGATAAAAGCGAATTTATCTTTTTAAATTGCAAATCCATAAGAATTTAATTAAATCGGATAATTATATTTTTAATGGTTCAAACTAAAATCATTCCCAAATATCCTGCACTCATGATTGAAGGGACTAGAAAAAGTTTAGTTATTACGGATTTACATTTAGGTTTTGAAAATAATCTATCATTAAACAATGTATTCTTAGGAAAAAACAAAACTGTTGCTGAAATTACCAAGGAAATTGAAAAGATCATAAAGAAAACAAAACCTGATTCATTAGTTCTGCTCGGTGATATAAAATCCGGAATCAAATCGATAACAAAAACAGAATGGGAGACTGTGCCTAGTTTTTTTGAAAGTATTACTAAATTAATTGACACAATTCTGGTTCCAGGAAATCATGATGCAAATATAGAAAAACTGATCCCAAATGGAATAACACTTGCTAGTTCAAAGGGAATTATTATTGATGATATTCTTTTAACCCATGGGCATACAATGCCGTCAGAAAATTTTTCGCAAGTAAATACAATTGTGATGGGTCATATTCACCCTGTTTTTTTCCAGAAAGAGTCACTCATTAATGGTGAACGAGTATGGGTATCAATCAAGTGTAAGAAACAGAAGATATTTCATTCAAAATCAGGGGAATTAGAAGTAATAATTTTACCTTCATTTAACAGGTACTTTTACGCAACACAAAAAAAATTCTATAAAAAATCAATTTCTCCCATAATAGAAAAAATGGATGTAATACAAGCAAAAATTGTAACACTTGATGGTACAATAATTGGTAATGAACAGCAATTATCTTCTGTGATCTAGGCAATGTCTTTATACGGTCCTAATGGTTCTTTTGAAGTTTCATTTTTTTGTAACCATTCTAAGGTTTTAACAAATGATTCCGCTAATTCAATAGTTGAAAGAACGGGAATGCCTAACTCTAATGACTTTCTTCGTATTTGATATTCATCATAAAGCATTCCTACATATTTTTCCAAAGTTGATGTGCTTGGAACGTTTATAATAAAATCAATTTTTTTCTCATATAGCAAATCAGCAATATTTGGTTTCCTTTCTGGCTCACTAATTTTATGAACAACCGTAACATCTCCAAGTTTTTCCGCAAAAAATTCCGCCGTTGTTTCAGTTGCAAAAATTTTGTAGCCTAAATTTTTTAGTAGAGCAGATGTCTGAAGTAATTTTTCCCGATTTTCCACACCTCCTATTGTAACTAATGCTGACCCAGTTTTTGGAAGATTATAACCTACTGATGTCAATCCTTTTGATAATGCATCATAGAAACTATTTCCGAAACATGCTGCTTCACCTGTTGACTGCATTTCAACCCCTAATACAATATCTGCACCTTCAAGCTGCATGAAAGAAAATTGTGGAACCTTTATTCCATATACGCCAGTATTTGCCCACATATTCTGTGGTATACTGGAAATCTTTTTACCCAGAATTGCTTGTGCAGCCAAATTAATCATATTTATCTTAATAAATTTAGAAACAAATGGCATAGAACGTGACGCGCGTATATTTAGTTCTATAACATATGCTTGCTCATTTTTTACTAAAAATTGCAAGTTAAATGGTCCCTTAATGTGGAACTCTCTCGCAATTTTGTTTGTGGAATAAGTAATATTTTCAATAATCTTATTGCTTAATCTCCAAGGTGGTATACACATCATCGCGTCTCCAGAATGAACACCTGCACTGTCTATGTGTTCGACTATTGCACCAATTGCTACGTTATCTCCATCGCAAACTCCATCCACATCAACTTCTAATGCATCAAGCATGAACTTTGTAATTACAACTGGATGATCAGGTGATACTATTGTTGCCTCGTTAACAAATTTTTTAAGTTCAGTTTGTGACCAGACTACTTTCATTGCTGCGCCACTGAGTACGTATGACGGTCTTACCAATACGGGATAACCAACTTCTAATGCAAAGTTCTTGGCATCAACAATACTCGTGAATGCCTGCCAAGATGGCTGTCCTATATGGAGCCTATCCAAAACTTGGCTAAACTTTGAACGGTCTTCAGCCCTATCCACATCTTCAGCGTTTGTTCCAATAAGTGTAATTCCACTGTCAGCTAATTTGGGTGTTAGATTGTTTGCTGTTTGACCACCAACAGATGTAACAATTCCATTTGGTCGTTCAAATTCTGATATATCCAAAATCCGCTCAAGTGTAAGCTCTTCAAAATAAAGTCTGTTGCATATATCATAATCAGTTGATACAGTTTCAGGGTTACAATTCACCACGACAACATTTTTTTGCCCACAATCTTGAAGACCCCAAACCATATTCACAGTTCCCCAATCAAATTCTACACTGCTACCTATTCGGTAAGGTCCAGCACCAAGAACAATAATCCCAATATCGTTTTTCGTAATTGAGATATCATTTTCTGTTCCACCATATGTTAGATAAAGATAGTTAGTTTCAGCTGGCCATTCCGCTGCTAATGTATCAATCTGTTTAACTACAGGTATAATACCAAGATCTTTTCTAATTTTTCTTATTTCTAATCCCTCTTTCTTAACAGCTCTGCCAATCTGATTATCGGAGAATCCAAATTTCTTTGCGTCAGATAATAGTTTATGATCCAGTGTTGACGATTTTAGCCTCCTCTCTACTTCAACAATATTATTAATTTTCTTTAAGAACCACGGATCAATTGCTGATAACTGATAAATTTTTTCAATCGATACGCCCTTATGGAGCGCGGCGACAACATTGTATAATATATTATCATCAGGTGTTTGAAGACGTTCCTCAATTTGTTCATCATCAAACGATTCACCGTTTTGGCGGTTTAAGACAAGTCCATCCTTTCCGATGTCAAGCATCCTAATTGATTTTTGTATAACCTCTTCGAATTTTCTGCCTATTGCCATTACTTCGCCCACAGATTTCATAGTAGGTCCTAGATTTCTATTAGCAAGTTCAAATTTTGTAAAATCCCATCTTGGATGCTTACATACTATGTAATCCAATGCTGGTTCAAAACATGCAGTAGTCTTTTTCGTAATAGTGTTAACCAATTCTGGTAATGAATAACCAAGTCCTATCTTTGCAGACATGTATGCTAATGGATATCCAGTAGCCTTACTTGCTAGTGCAGAAGAACGTGAAAGTCGAGGATTAATCTCAATAGCTGCATATGTATCGGAAGACTGGTCTAATGCAAATTGAATATTGCATTCTCCTACAATTCCTACATGTTTTGTTGCTCGTAATGCTGCAGATCTTAACATATGGTATTCATGGTTATCTATTGTTTGAGATGGTGCAACAACTATGTTATCACCAGTATGAACCCTCATAGAAAGTACATTTTCCATATTACATACTATCACATTATTTTTTGAGTAATCTTGCATAACTTCATACTCGATTTGCTTCCAATCACCAACATATTCTTCAATCAGTATTTGCCCAACAAGGCTTGCCGCTAGACCACGACTAGCAATTTCATGCAATTCTATCTCATTAGATGCAACACCACCACCCTTTCCTCCAAGTGTATATGCAACTCTAACGATTACAGGATATCCCAAGTCTTTTGCAACTTTTTTCGCTTCGTCAAATGTGTTAACTGTTTTACTTTTTAAAACTGGTACATTGCATTTAACCATAGCATCCTTGAACTTCTGCCTATCCTCTGTTGCCATAATTCCTGGAATTTGTGTGCCCAAAACTGAAACGCCATATTTTTTTAAAATTCCAGATTCATCTATTTTTACACCACAATTTAGTGCAGTCTGACCACCATAGCTTAGCATGATACCATCTGGTCTTTCTTTTTCAATAATTGATTCTACATATTCTGGAGTAATTGGCAAAAGGTATACTTGATCAGCAAACCTAGTATCTGTTTGAATTGTTGCAATATTTGGATTGATTAGAATGCTCTTGAGTCCATCCTCGTGGATTGCTTTGAGGCATTGGCTTCCGGAGTAGTCGAATTGACGGTCGATTTATCGACTTTCGCCCGCTTCTCCGATTTTAATAGCCCCACTACCTAGAACAAGAATTTTTTCTAACCTCTCATGTTTTACCAGCTTTTCCCTCCTCCATGATATTCTTCAGCTCATCAAAAACGAATTTACAATCATAAGGTCCTGGTGATGCCTCCGGATGAAATTGAACAGCAATACATTTTTTGTTTTGATGTTTAATACCTTCCACAGTTTTATCATCAACATTAGAAAACCATAAATCAAATTCAGTGTCGCCCAAGGAATCTGGATTTATGCAATAACCATGATTTTGACTAGTAACATAAACTTGATTATTGTCTAGATTTACACAGGGTTTGTTTTGTCCCCTATGTCCATATTTCAGTTTGTATGTTTGAGCACCACCTGCTGCTGCCAAAATTTGTGCGCCAAGACAAATTCCTAATGTTGGAATATTTTTTTGGATTAATGATTTAGCGGTAGAAATAGTCTCTGGGCAATTCTCAGGGTCGCCTGGGCCATTACTTATCACAACACCTTTTGGTTCATGTTTCAGAATTTCTTCAATACTTGTATTCCACGGAACTTTCACAGTGTTGTATCCTATGTCATGAATATTTCGTATTATGGCATTCTTTGTGCCAGTGTCAATGAGAACGATGTTTTCTGATTCATTACCAAATTTCTCTACTTTTTTAGTTGAGACTAAATCCACGAATTTTTCATTGTTGTAATTTGGTGCAGATTTTAACTTATTTTTAACATCATTTTCGTCTATTTCATTATCAGAAACAGCTAGGGCGCTCATCATAACTCCTGATTCCCTTAGTTTTTTAGTTAATTCTCGAGTGTCAATGCCTGAAATTCCTTGAATTTTTTCCTTGTATAGCCACTCATCAAGGGTCATAGTAAGATTCCAATGGCTTGCGGTTAGGGATAGTTCATGAACCACTAGACCACGAGCCTGAATTTTATCTGATTCAAAAAACTTGGGTAATCCATCCATTTCGAGCGTAGGATCAGGAACTCCATAATTTCCTATCAATGGGTAAGTTAGTGTGACAATTTGACCAGAATAAGAGGGATCTGTAAGTGTTTCAGTATACCCAACCATTCCTGTATTAAATACGATTTCGCCAAAAGTTAAGCCAGAGTAACCAAATCCCATTCCATCAAAAACAGAGCCATCACTTAAGATCAGTTTTCCAAACTTGTTTGCGTGTTTGGATTCTTTTATGGTTATTGTGACCCTCGAAAAGTGATCCACAAAAGGAATTTAAGTTTTTGTAAAAATGATTGTTGTGAAATTTTGGTGAATGTTATGATTATAATGCTCTGAACTGTTCGCTCCACTTGTAATATGCCCTTATCATATCTATGGAAACACTAGGTTTTCTTCTTACTATGCTTTCTCTAAAATCCTTCATTGTTATATCACGCGGTTTGGATGGATTTTCACCCTCCACTGGTTCTTTGTATGTGGTTGTGCTAAACATCTCATTCACAACTTTAAGCTGAACAGATTGACAAATATCCTTGATATCACTTGCGCTATATCCATCAAAAATTGATGCTAAAGTATGAGAACGTACCCTGCCATCTAGTTGTAGTTTGCTTGTGTAAAGTTGGAAAAGTTTTTCTCTGGCTTCAACTGATGGTAATGAAACGTATATCCTTTTTTGGAACCTACGCAAAAATGGATGATCAAGACTCCAGGGTTTATTGGTTGCGCCAATTACGTATAACTGCATATCCTTGCCCTTACTGTCAATTCCATCTATTTCTGTTAGAAATTGATTTCTGCTTCTTACCTCGCCGCCAATCTCATTTGCACGTTCACCTAAAAGTGAGTCAAGTTCGTCAATGAATAAAATTACAGGTTTGCCCTCTCTCTCGGCATAACTACGAGCCATTTTAAATAATTTTGAAACATTTTTTTCTGCCTCACCAAGCCATTTGCTCATCATGGATGAACCATCTACATTGATGAAATAGCCATCAAGTTCATTGGCAGTTGCAGCAGCAAGAATTGTTTTACCACAACCGGGTGGACCATATAATAAAATTCCTCTTGGCCAACCTAGTGGAAATAAATCTGATCTTTTAGATGGATAAACTATTGACTCACGTAATGCATTTTTAGCATCATCGACACCAACTACATCAGCCCATCTAACATCTGGCTTTTCTTTCATTAGCATATCTTCGAAACTATTTTTCTTATTATTTGCAAGAGTTGCTCTCTGCTCCTCTGGTGATGCTGCAGAATCAACTACTGGTTCAACATCAGTTAATGATGTGCTCTGTAGTGACTTTATTCTGTTTTGGTATGATTTCATACGTTCTGTATAGATTTTGTTTAGTTGGCTATCCGGATAAAGGCGCATTAATTTGAGCAATGTTTCTGCCGCCTTTTGATAATTAGTTATTGCCATCCCACGTGCCCCCTGTGCATCATATTTTATTGCACCAGTAGCATATTGACTGGCAGACTTTTCTAGTTCCTGTGGGGCCATATTCATCTAAATTACCAGATATCTAGTTTCGATTTAGTAAGGTACTCTAGATTGTAAATATCTGTATGAAATCTGGTGAAATTATTTACACTGTTCTCTGTTTCTGCATGAAATTCAATAAAACTGAAGGAAAAATCACGAACTAAATGATTCTGGAAGGTATATGATAGACCATTTGTTTTTGTCTATCTACTACCAAGACGCGAATTCATTTCGCGCACAAATTTTTTGATTTTATCTTTTGGAACAACGGCCCCACATGCTTTGTCATGCCCACCCCCTGAACCACCCAATTCAGAAGAAATGGTAGATACTAATTTTCCTAGATGAGTTTTACATGATGGTGAACCGCGTACTGACACTGCGTATATTCCCTTATCAACACGTTCTTTGTAAGTAATGGCAACATCTTTTCCTGAAAACCCAAGGACAAAGTTAGCAGCACCACTTGCACCTGAATCAAGAACTTCCATATGACCTAGATTTTTTGAAATTTTCATTGATGCTTTTACTTTTGATATAATTTCTGCAAGTTTTCCAACTTGAATTTGTGCAAATTCATATGTGTTTGGAATGTCATGTGGAAATTTTGATTCCGATAATTCATCAACTAAATAATAAAGATAATCAATGTCTTGTTTACGTTGATGTCCCACTATATTGTATGTTAAAACAGTAGCGCTTATCAAGGCAAACTGTCTATCATATATTTGCAAAAGTTTTGAAGCTATTGGTCTGTCTTCCATATAATCAGTGATTGCACCACATGCTGCAATAAACACAGAATGGTCTGGTAATTTTTTCTTAAATGCATCATAGACAAGGACTGATGTACATTCAGATGTATCATGAATTAGTTTCACTTTAACTTTTTTAAGTTTAGCAATAATTTTTGAATCTAAATGATGATGATCTATATAGGTTATAGAAATTTGCTTTTTTCTTAACTCCGTAAGCAGTTCAACAAAGTAATCAGTATTTTGTTTGTTTAATCCAAGATCGCATATGAATAATGTTTTTAATTTTTCATTGTTTCGTAAAGTCTCCAGTACATCTGTCATTCCAGGATAATCCACAAGTGTTGTATCACCACCAAAAGCTTGTTTAATTAATGCAGCAGAAGAAATGCCATCTGCATCTTCCATGTGTGAGATACAAAGGGTTTTAGTTCTTTTTGATTTCATAGTTTTTGATGAGCTTTTTCGTATGCTTGATTTTTTAGATTTAGTTGACATATGATCGAACCGCTAGTACCCACATTTAAATTTAGAAATACAATTATTATTTTGAAAAAAGTTTGTTGGTTGTAACATCCTGCTTTGGTTGCATTTGATCTGAAAGATTGCAAATATCATAAAACCAAATTCCATCAAGCTGGGTGCTAATGTCGGCTTGTTGTAATTTGGCTAATTCTTCTGGAGATGCATTTAGAATACGCTCATCCATTAATTGCAATAATTTACGCTCTTCTTGAGACATAGTAATGTGGTTAAAAATAATCTTATAATTACAAAAGTTGTTGGATTAGACAAAATACTGAATTTTCAAAACGTAATTCAAGTTGAAAATTTAAAAGTGCTATTTTCTCAAAGGTAATATGGATACAAAAAACATCGGTTTAAGAAATATTGAGGTTGCAGACACAAAAATCTCATATATTGATGGGCAAAAAGGAAAGCTGATTTATCGTGGATATGATATTTTAGATCTTACAAAGAATTCCAATTTTGAGGAAACATGTTTTCTTCTACTACATGATGAATTGCCAACTAAAAATGAATACAATAATTTCAAAACTGAGTTAGTTGATGCGAGAGTTATTCCTAAACAAATGCAAATCAATATGGGTAATTGGAGAAAGGATGCCGACCCTATGGATGTTCTGCAAGCCTTTGTTGCAGCGTTTGGAGGTTACTATGATGAAGAATTTTCAACTAAGGAGGCAAGTTATAGCAGAGCCATAAATCTGATAGCTAAAGTTCCTACAATTGTATCTAGTTGGCATAGAATCCGCAACGATAAAAAAATCATAGAACCTGATTCTGATTTAAGCCACGCTGCCAATTTTTTATTAATGCTGAATGGCGAGAAGCCGGATCCTGAACTAGAAAGAATCTTTGATATTTGTTTGATTTTACATGCAGATCATACTCTGAATGCTTCAACGTTTGCAGCAAGGGAAGTTGCGTCCACGCGTGCACACATGTATTCTGCTGCTAGCGCAGCAGTTGGTGCATTAAGTGGTGAATTACACGGAGGTGCAAATTATGAAGTGATGAAAATGCTTCTAGATATAAAAACTGAGGAAAATGTTGAATCTTACATTAAAGAAAAATTTGCAAAGAATGAAAGGGTTATGGGAATGGGACATGCAGTATACAAAACTGTTGACCCTAGATCTCAAGTACTAAAGGAACTGTCCAAAAGACTATCAGAAAAAACTGGTCAGCCATGGTATGATATAACAAGTAAGGTTGAGCGTGTAACTGCTGAGTTGATGAAAAAAACTAAAGAGGTGGAAATTTTTCCGAATGTGGATCTTTACAGCGCATCAGTTTACTACATGCTAGGCATTCCGATGGATCTTAACACGCCTATATTTGCTGTATCAAGAGTTGCTGGTTGGGCGGCACATATTATTGAAGAAAAATTTGCAGAAGCGGCACCAAAACCTATGTTATACAGACCGAAGGCTGTCTATGTTGGAAAATATGGTGGACCACAAGGTTGTAAATATATTCCAATAGAAAAAAGAACTAAAAAATAAAACGTAGGTTAATTTCTAGAGTTAAACCATTCTTTTGCTTTAGAATTTACATCATGTTTGTACAATACTTGATAAACCATATCATAAAATGACAATCCCTTTTTTTGCGCTTCACCATCAAGCCACTTTAAACCATCTGATAATTCAGGGTCATGTTCTGAAAATTCTACTAGTTCGTCCACCATTTTTGTGAAAAAGGTTTGAGATTCTGACATTATGCACTGGTTTAAATGTTGATCATTAAGCGACAAACGAGAATTATATAGACAAAAAACGCCCTTTTGATTGACATATGGAGCATGAACTATTTTTTGATGGTAATTTGAAAGAGTACTCATGGTCAATAAAAACTGGAAAGGAAATAATAAACCAAATTAGAGAACATCCTGCAGCATATCTTTCAGGTGGAAAATTAGATATTAAAAACAAAGAAGAATCAAGATTTGTTGCACTTCATGTGGGAATTTATTGGGGCCTTGGTGTTTTCATCATAAAAGATTTTGACAAGATACATGTCATGTGTGATTCAAAAGAAATGTATGAGATTTTAATACAGCAGCATAAAACATTAAACCAAATAATTGATGACAAAATTCACTTTATTAATCAGTTAGTGGGTCATAGAAATCTAAAATTGGAATACCGTTTGATAGAGCCAACAAAAAATATAGCTACGGAACATCTTTCTGGTAAGAATAAAACGTCTGCTTATAGAGACTCTAGTGGTTTTGTTTAATGATTTAATAAAACGAAGAAAATTGATTGTAAATCAGCTAAATGTAATTAAGATAAAACTCAATCTTGAAACAAATAAGGATTTTTAAATAGGATTTTCCAAAATGTATTATGACTGATATCAACGACGTTATGCCAAAAATTCCGTCTATGAAATGGGGCGCTTTGATGAATCGAGCACCAACAAACAATAAAGTTAAGGAATTAAATAGAATTTTTCCGCATAATGGAAAATGGCATACAGTCTTTGAAGAAAAAGATCATACATACATTGATGACAAGCTTGTTTGGAAAAAAGACAAAAAAGCTTGGACATAAACTAATATTTTATGATCAATCCTATATCCATTAAATTAGTATGAGTTGAGCCTGTTTTTATCAACCCACCATACTTTTTAAAAAATGAATAAGAATCATTGTTCTCCAAGTAGGAAGAAATTTTTTGTAGGTTATATGAATTATTGCCACTTAAAGCTCCAGCACACGTTGTGTTTCCATCAATACCATCTGTTGAAATTGAAGAAACTAACACACGATGATCAGAACCATGAATTAATTTTAAGATCTGTAGAACAAGTTCTTGGTTGCGACCTCCTTTCCCATTTCCCTTTACTTGTACTGTCGGTTCACCACCAAATATTATACATGAATTCTTTTTCTCTGATATCATTCGTACAATTTTTTTTGCTGATACGCTGACATCATGCTTGATTGGTGAATAAACCTTGGTAGTAAATCCAAGTCGCCTAGATTTTAAAACCATAACATCCAAACAGTCATGATTAGTTGCTATGATTTTATTTTTGATCGTTAATCTGTTCGGTTGCATTGTCTTTGTATTCAGACCACGTTTTAGGTGTGTAATTACTTTTTTTGGAAGTTTTTTTCTCAGGGAATATTTTGTTATTATCTTTATTGCGTCAGAAAATGTTGTGTTATCATTATACGTACATCCTGATGAAATGACCGATAAATCGTTACTGACAACATCTGACATTACCAATGCACACCCATCACAATTCATGTTTTGAACAAGCTTACCACCCTTGATCATTGACAGATGTTTTCTAACACAGTTAAATTCATCAATTGTGGCACCACATTGCAATAATAATTTGGTCGCGTGTTTTTTTTCACTCAATGTTATTTTATCTGGAAGAGCCAACAAAGAAGAACCACCACCAGACACCAAAAATAATACAAAATCCCTCTTAGAACGATTGTTAACTAATTCTCGTACTGCTTTTCCTGCTCTTACACTTTCTTTATCAGGTAATGGATGTCCAGAATAAAATATCTTGAATTTTTTACTAACTATTGATGATTTAGTGTGTTTTGGAATTACAACTATTCCCTGTGAAACATTAATTTTCTTTGATACATATTCTGCCATAGAATCTGAGGCCTTTCCATATGCAACCACAAAAATTTTCCCATAGTTCGATAAAAATATACGATTTTTTCCCAGTCGAATGTGATTTTTACCCACAAATGATTTTAGGAAATTTTTTGGCTCAGCGGCGGTTAACCCCGCTTCTAATATCTGTAATGCTTTTTTCTTCATTTTTGTATTTGCTAATAAATTAAAATTCCTAATCATCATTCTATAATTTTATTTTAAATAAATAAACCAAGTCTTCAATGATTGGAAGGTATAATAATAATCAGAATCTCAATAAATCATGCATACAATAAGAATACCAAAAATAATTCAGTTTGGTGAAAATGCGCTTTCTGAAGCAGAGTATCCAAAAAATGCATTAGTTGTAACAACTGCCCCACCTGAAATATCTGGCAGGTGGTTAGACAAAATGGGCATACAAGACTATATGTTATATGATAAAGTTAAGCCAGAACCATCTATTGAAGATGTAAATGTTGTTGTATCTGAATACAAAGGAAAAAATCCATCGGTGCTAATTGGTCTTGGTGGCGGAAGTTCTATGGATGTTGTGAAATATGCATCAGAAGAATTTGGTCTAGAAAAAATTTTAATCCCTACAACTTTTGGTACTGGAGCTGAGATGACAACTTATTGTGTTTTAAAATTTGATGGTAAGAAAAAACTTCTTGGCCCTGAAAAAAGATTCCTTGCAGATCGTGCTGTAATTGATTCATATTTTATGGATGGTACGCCGGAACAAATACTCAAAAACTCTGTATGTGATGCTTGTGCACAAGCAACAGAAGGATATGACAGTAAATTAGGAAATGAACTTACAAGAACATTATGTAAACAAGCATTTGACGTATTATATGATGCAATTATGAATGACAAGCCGGAAAATTATCCATACGGTTCCATGCTTTCGGGTATGGGTTTTGGAAATTGTTCCACAACACTAGGACATGCATTATCATATGTATTTTCCAATGAGGGTGTTGCTCATGGATACTCTTTATCTTCATGCACTACCATAGCACACAAACACAACAAATCAATTTTCTATGAAAAATTCAAAGAAGTTATTGAAAAAATTGGTTTCGATAAAATGAAGCTAAAGGCTCCTGTCGATGAAGCGGCTGACGTTGTAATGACTGACAAGGGCCATCTTAATCCAAACCCAATTCCAATTTCGAAAGAAGATGTCATCAAATGTCTTAATGACATTAATGATGGCAATCTTTGAATGTCATATTTAATTTTCGTATAAAATTAGGTACAACTTATCTTTGTGAAACTTATTAAGATTGAAATTCAAGAGTTTGTACTAGGTGTAATATTAAATGATAAAATTTGGAATTCAAAATGGACTAAACGTTGCTAGAGCAGGTTATTCTGAAGATCAAATTCTAACTGCATGTATGTTAGCTGACCGTACTGGCTATGACTCTATTTTCTACATGGACCACACAAATGTTCCACAATGGAAAAATGCAATTGTACTTGACCCATGGGTCATGTTATCATCAATTGCAGCTGTTACAAATCATGTTGAATTAGGAACTTGTGTTACTGATGCAATTAGAAGGCACCCATCAAATATTGCATTAGCAGCAATCACATTGGACAGAGTTTCAAAAGGGAGAGCAATTTTAGGAATTGGTGCAGGTGAAGCTCAAAACCTAAAAGAATTTTGTATACCATTTGAGAAACCTGTTTCTAAATGGGAAGAACAAATCCAAGTAATCAAAAAATTGTATGGTTCAACGCCGGATAACACTGTGGATTTTGATGGTAAGTATTACAAATTAGAATCTGCTTGCCTTCAAGCTCCTCCGATAAGAAAGCCACATCCACCAACATACATGGCGTCCGGTGGAAAGAGAACGTTGCAACTAACGGGAAAATATGGTGATGGTTGGTTGCCAATAGGATATACTCCAGAATTATTTGAGGACCATAAAAAGCAAATAGAAACATCAATGAATGAAAACAATAGAACACAGGAAGAAAAAGATAATTTTCAAATGGCATTAGATATTGATGTTTACTTTTCTGACGACGCCGAAGAATCTTGGGCTAGGATGAAGGAGGCTGTAAAAGTTAGTCTGTTTAAGCCTGAAATACTTAGGGTGCATGGACTTAAAGAAATTGAAGGATTTGATTTTAGGAAATACTTTACGGAATATTCTATGTCTAACCAAGATTGGATTGTAAAAATGCGTGAAGCTGCAACAAAAATTCCAGACGCTATTGCAAGATCATCAACTGGTGTTGGTACACCTGACGATATAATTCCAATATTTGAGAGGTTTCTCAAGGCAGGTGTAAATCATTTTGTAATCAGGTTTTGGGGTAAAAACTACTTTGGTTCTATCGATAAATTTGCCACTAATGTGATTCCTTATTTTAAGGAGCAAAATAAGTAAAGCATAATTCAGTTACTTAGATTAAAAATAACATGGAAGACTTTTTGATACGACGAGATCATCGAAAATTACAAATAAAATCAAAAGAAAAAATTATTGAATTTCTAAGCTCCGAGCAAACTGGTAGGGTAGCAAGTATTGATGAGAATGGGTTCCCACAAATTATTCCGATGAATTTTGTATTCATTAATGATACAATTTACATGCATTCTCACATAAGAGGTGAAAAACTTGATAACATTAAGCGTAATCAAAAAGTAGGATTTGAAGTAGATAAAAGTCTAGAATTTCTACCATCGTATTTTTCAGATCCTACTGATGCATCTCTTGCCGATACATTGTACATTAGCGTCGTAATAAAAGGAAATGGTAATATTGTTTCAGATAAGAAAGAAAAAACTATTGCACTAAATGGTCTGATGAAAAAATACCAACCTGAGGGCGGATATGAGCCAATCAAACCTGGTATGGATGTTCTAAAGGGAGTTGAGGTTATCAAAATTGTCCCAGAATCATTAACAGGAAAATACAAAATTGGCCAGAACATGGACATGAAATCACGTATTGATCTTGCGAGGCAAATATTGGAAAGAAACTCCTCAACATCAAAAGAAACGTTGGATATTATGGGATTCAGGATAGTAGATAATGAACTAAAGTTAATAGATGATACCCCATGGTAATCTATAGCTTTATTTTATGAACAGAATTAAACAAAGTGTTGCTTAAACTTGCAATTTTAATCTCCGGAAGAGGGAGCAACATGAAGTCTATACTTAATGCGGTACAAAAACAAAACATTCCAATTAAACCTGCAATAGTTATTTCGAACAAACCATCGGCAAAAGGGTTAAAGATTGCAAGGAAACTTGGAGTACACACTGAAATTGTCGAAAGTAAGGGGTTTCAAGGAACAAGATGGGAATATGACCAAAAAATAATACATGTACTGAGTAAATACGATATTACACCAAAAAATTCTCTGATTTGTCTTGCGGGGTTCATGAGAATACTGAGCCCAGAATTTATTAAAAAATTTAAAAACCGAATACTAAATATTCATCCTTCCATTTTGCCTGCATTTCCAGGACTAGATGCACAAAGACAAGCGATTGAATCAGGTGTAAGTCATTCAGGTTGCACTGTTCATTTTGTGGATGAAGGGGTAGATACAGGGCCAATTCTTGTTCAGGAAACGGTAAAAATCAAAAATGATGATACAGAGGAAACCTTGTCAAAGAGAATATTAGCAAAAGAACACAAAGCTTATCCTAAAGCTGTAAGACTCATAGCAGAAAAGAAGATCAGTGTGGTTGGAAGAAAGGTAAAAATTCTTTCCTAAGAATCAGAACCACCAAAAAAATACAGAACAGAAAGATTTTTTGTGTTACCATAAAAGTGGTGGGGAACATCTTTTGCTACAAAATAGATCTCTTCCTTTTTGATACGATGGGATTTATCATTAATTTGTAAAAATCCGTTTCCGTCTAGAATATAGTAAATTTCATCAGAATTATGCGGTTCTTGTGTGTCGTTTTCACCAGGCTTTAAAAATATGACACCAACTGCCAAGGATTTCTTATTGATGAAAGTATGAAAATATGAGTTATTTTTTTTTAATTTATTCAAATATTCAATTGTGTCGAATTTTATTTTCAATAAAAAAATAAACTTTTTGAACCCTTTAAGGATTAACACCAATTCTAAATATTGCAAAACTCATTGCTTATTTAGGGGATAATTACAATATTTTTTGAAATGGCAAAGTGGGCTGATTATCTAATTTCTCAAGTATTATATGATCAAAATCACATCATCACTAAAGTAAAACAACATCGTGATATTGGAAATAAAATAAGCGGTGGAGAAATTGTAGACCGTGATGCCATTGCTAACAATTTAGGACATGGTATCAAATACATGACAGTTTATGGCGACCTCGACAAGATTAGGATGGGAAAAAATGTTAGATACTTTAGGGCATATGAGGATCATTACATTAGAATTGATGACAATAAAGTTATGACAGATAATTTAGGCGAATTACCTGGTATTGTTGAATCCCAACAAGAAGAACAACCTGTATTGGCTGAAGCAAAACCAAAACCTGCTGTTGAAACAAAACCATTATCTGAACTCAGTTCTGCGTTCTTCTCTGAACAAGTTGAACAGAAACCAGAACCAGCTGCTGTGGAGACCGAGGTAACACCGGAACCAGCTGCTGTGGAGACCGAGGTAACATCAAAAGAAACTAAAAAGAAGGTTATGAAAACTAAATCATCTACTAAGAAGAAATCATCTACTAAGAAGAAATCATCTACTAAGAAGAAATCATCTACTAAGAAGAAATCATCTAAGAAACCTACTAAGAAGAAGAGAGCCTGATAGTATCATTCATACTAATAATTTCTCCGCGCGGCTTTTATTATAAAATAATGTTGATTCTCTATCATGTTATTATGATGGGACTCGTCATCCCACCATTTTTTTTATTTCAACTGAACTACAAATGATTTTAAAAATTATTCAGACTGATTTTTTGTCCAAGTTTTACTATGACACTTACACTTACAGTTATACTCACAAAAATTTGTGGCACAATACGAACATCTAAGCTTCATCATGGGTAAATCATACAAAATTTCTATTTAAACCGCAAATCACATACAGTCTCATAGATTCAAAAATTACTTTCATTTCTACTTAAATTAAATAGTTATACAATAAGATATCATTATGGCAGGACAAAAGATAGATGGAATTGAAGTATCAAATGAGGTCAAAGAGATTTTAAAAAGTGCAGTTGAAAAACTAAATTCAGAAGATGTGATACCGTGTCTAGCTACAGTGTTGGTGGGGGATGATCCAGCATCTACAACATATGTAAAAAATAAACATAACGCATGTGAAAAAGTTGGGATTAAAACAAAGGATCATAAGTTATCTGCCGATACGACACAAAAAGAACTTGACAAAATTATTGATAATCTAAATAATGATAAGGAAGTCCATGGAATTCTAGTTCAATTACCGCTACCAAAACAACTTAACGAATTTGCAACTATCTCAAGAATATCTCCAATAAAAGATGTTGATGGGTTAACACCACAAAATGTTGGATTGTTATCAATGGGAAAATCCATCTTAAGGCCATGCACGCCATCTGGAATAATGGAGATGTTTTATTATTACAAGATTAATCTTCAAGGAAAAAATGTAGTTATGATTAATAGAAGTGATTTGATAGGAAAACCACTATATCATTTACTATTACAAAATAATGCTACTGTGACTACATGTCATTCAAAAACTGAAAATCTCCATGAATATTGCAAAAATGCAGACGTAATTATAACTGCTGTTGGTGATAGAACAAAATTCAAGTTAACTTCTGATATGATAAAACAAGATGCCATAGTGATTGATGTTGCAATTTCAAGGTATGAGGGCAAACTGGTTGGCGATACGGATTATGATGATATAATTCAAAAAGCGTCATGGGTTACACCTGTTCCCGGTGGTGTTGGACCTATGACAGTTGCCATGTTACTAAAAAATACTGTGACAGCGGCATCATTGAGTAAAGAAATTGTCGGTTAATACTCAAAAGGCTGCACTAAGAAAACATCTCCTCGAAAAACGAGATGCAACTTCAGCTGAACTAAGAGAAATTTCAAGTGAAAAAATCCATCAAAATCTAAAAAAGATCTCTGAATACACTAATTCACAAAATATTGCTTGTTATTTTCCAATTGGCAGTGAAATCAATACTTGTGATATAATGCTAGACATATTGGGACAAAATAAGAACCTACTACTTCCTAGGATTGTAAATGATAATCTTCAGTTTTGTATTGTTTCAAATCTTGAAAAATTAGAAAAAGGAAATTTTGAAATTATGGAACCGAAAGATAGTTGTAAAAAGGCGGAAAAAATTGATTGTGTACTAATACCTACAGTTGGAGTTTCAAAATCAGGTGTCAGATTGGGGTATGGAAAAGGCTACTATGATAGATTTCTCTCATTGATTGACGCAGTAAAAATATCGCTGACTTATTCGAAACAAATTGTAAAATTCATACCAAATGATTCACATGATGTCAAGATAGATTGGATAGTAACAGAAGATGAGAATGTAAAAATCTCATAGGTGAGATAAGCCTTTTTTCCCGATATCTGTCCTCAAGTATTTATTTTCCCAGGAGATTTTCTCAGTAACATCATATGCATGTTTGATGGCTGCTTCTAAGGTATCACCTAATGCAGTAACACCTAAAACACGACCACCGTTTGTTATGATTTTTTTATCCAGCTCTTTTGTTCCAGCATGAAATATGTATGCACCATCAAAAGCATTTCCTAGACCAAAAATTTCCTCGCCTTTTGGATATGATTCGGGATAACCCTTTGATGCTAAAACAATGCAAACCGCAGATTTATTTTTCCATGAAATTAGTGGCATGTTTTCCAACGTACCTTCCACACTTCCCACCAAGTATTCAAAAAGATCTGAATCCATTCGCATTAAGATTGGTTGGCATTCAGGATCACCCATTCTAACATTGTATTCAAGAACATACGGTTCATCATCCTTTAGCATTATACCTGCGTAAAGAAATCCCTTGAATGTAATTCCCTCATTTCTTAGGGATGAAATTGTTTTATCAATAATTTTTTCCTGTATTTTTTGAGAAATATCGTTATCGATGATTGGTGTTGGGGAATAAGCACCCATACCCCCAGTGTTTGGTCCTTTGTCATTATCAAATATTCTTTTATGATCTTGGCTTGTAGCCATCGGTATTGCAATTTTCCCATCAGACAATGTAATGTATGACGCCTCTATACCATCAATTCTTTCTTCGATTATGATATTGTTTCCTGCATCTCCAAATTTTTTATCCACTAACATCATGTCTATAGATTTTTCTGCTTCGGCTTTACTATCGCAAACAATCACGCCCTTACCAGCTGCAAGACCGTCAGCTTTTACTACAACATTATGTTCAATTTGGTTAACGTATTCTTTTGCCTTTACTGCATCATTAAACACCTCAAATGCAGCAGTAGGAATATTATTACGCTTCAAAAATTGTTTAGCCCAAATTTTACTTGACTCTAATTGCGCAGCTTTTTTTGTTGGTCCAAATATATTCAAACCCATTTCATTAAACATATCAACAATACCCATCGCAAGTGGCGCCTCTGGACCAACAACAGTAAAACAATTATTCTCAGACGCGAATTTGGCTAACTCGCCTAAATTATCGGCTGATATCGGTACGTTGTTTAATGTACCACCATTCCCAGGCGCATAAAAAACTGTATTAACATTATCACTCTGACCTAGTTTCCAGCCAATAGCATGCTCTCGTCCACCAGAACCAATTACAAGAACATTAACCAATACCTGAATCTTAATTATGATCTATATATTCCAAGATTAAACTTCATTTTTTAAAATCGCGAGAATTTTTGGTAGTGCATTAGCAGAAGTAGCCTGTATTGAAAGATCCATATCATTTGACATGACTGTTTTTTCAGGATTTACTTCAATCAGCGTTGCACCATTTTGTTTTGCATAGACTGGTAACGTATTCGCAGGCGAAACAACCAGAGATGTTCCAGCTATAATCATTATGTCGCATGTACTAGCTTCTTTCATTGCATTTTTCCAAATATCTTGTGACAATGCTTCTCCAAACCAAACAACGTCAGGTCTGAGCATATTACCACATTCACATTTAGGTGGAAGCGATTCAAAATTCTCAGTTATATTATCAGAAAAATTACAAACTGTGCATTTAATCCGAATTATACTGCCATGTAATTCCAAAACATTTGTGCAGCCTGAACGCTGGTGCAATCCATCAATATTCTGTGTTAGTATAACTACATCTTTGAATTTTTCCATCTTGGAAATTGCAAAATGACCCTCGTTTGGTTTTGCTGCCAAGATGTTTTTTCTTCTATCCTCATACCATTCCCAAACTAGCTTTGGATCATCAAAAAATGCATCTATTGATGCAAGTTTCATAGGATCATGTTTTCTCCAATGACCATCCTTCCCCCTAAAAGTAGGAATTCCGCTTTCCTGAGAAATTCCTGCACCAGTTACAAAAACTATTTTTTTGGAATCTCTTAATTTCTGACTAACATTGTCAAACATTTTCATTCAACTTATGTCTGACAATTCACGTAGTATTATAAGAGATAAATGTACGTGAGCGATATATGGAATTAACAAATGAGTTTAATCTAAAAAAGATTGAACGGAGTACCAAGGATTATCTCTCAAAACTAGATTTACAAAAGATGATTGACGATTCATCAGACAAGCGAGATAAAATTATGTTCATTGAGGGACCGCCTACGCTAAATGGTGAACCACATGCAGGTCACCTTAGGGGTCGTGTCTTCAAAGATTTGTGGTACAGATTTAACACACTAAATTCAAAAAATGTAATTTTTAATGCGGGATGGGATACACAAGGTCTTCCGGTTGAATTACAGGCTGAGAAGGAACTTGGAATCACAAATGGGAAGAGTGGAATTACAACCCAACAACAGATTGAAAACTTGGTTACTCAATGTAAAAAAATTGTTTCAAAATTTCATCAGAAATGGATTGATGTTGACAAAAAACTAGGAATGTCACTTAATCAAGAAAATGCATACTGGACATACAAGGACGAATATATTGAAAGGGAATGGCAATTACTAAAACGAGCTCACGAAAATGATATCCTTACAGAAGGGTATAGAGTTGTTGCATACTGCCCAAGTTGCCAAACTTCGTTAAGCCATTCTGAAGTTAATCAGGGTTATGAGATGGTTCAGGATCCTTCTTTGTATTACAAGGTAAAATTGCAAGACGAAGATGTCTATCTGATTGTCTGGACTACTATGCCGTTTACACTTGTAACAGACGCAATGGTTGGATTCAATCCAGATGAAGAATATGTTTACGTATCAGCAAACAACGAAACATGGATTGTTGGAAAAATTCGTCTTGAAGAGTTCATGAAAGAAGCAAAGGTGGAAGATTACAAAGTACTAAAAACAGTAAACGGTTCTGAATTTGAAGGTAAAAAATACACGCACCCTCTTCTAGGCGATATCTCTGGCTTGGAAAAAATGTCAAAACTAGAAAACTATCACATTGCAGTTGCTGAGAAATTTGTTGATGTTAATGCTGGCACCGGTATAGTTCATCTTTCCCCAGCTAACGGTGAGGATGACTATAACATTGCGATGAAACGGAAAGTTGAGATTTTCTCCCCCATTGACGATGAGGTAAAGTTTACTGAAGATGCTGGCAAGTATGCTGGAATGTTTGTACGTGATGCTGATGAAAAAATTGTGCAAGACATTAAAGACAAAAATGCATTGGTAAGAATCAGTAAAATCAAGCACAAATACCCACTATGCTGGCGCTCTCAACACAAGCTAGTTTGGCTTGCGCGAAGAGAATATTTTTACATGCTTGATAGACTTGATAATAAAGCAATTGATGCCGCACAAAAAGTGGAATATTTTTTTGACCAACCAAAAAACAGATTTTTGGAAATAATTAAAGAAAAACATCCATGGTGCATCTCAAGAGAAAGATTCTGGGGTTGCCCAATACCAATCTGGAAGTGTACGGAATGTGAAAACATTGAAAGACTATTTTCAAGAAAAGAAATTATTGATGTAGCAGATGATCTTCCCGATGGACCTGACTTTGAGCTACACAGACCATGGATAGACAAAATTTCAATCAAATGTAAAAAATGTAATGCAAAGATGCAGCGTGAGGAATTTGTTTTAGATACTTGGCATAACAGTGGTGCTGCACCTTTTGCCTCATTAAGCGACGATGAATACAAAAAAACCATACCGGCTCCATTTTTTACTGAAGGTATTGATCAAACACGTGGATGGGCATACACGCTTTTAATTGAAAATGTAATTTTTAATAATAAAGATATTTCACCATATAATTCATTTCTATTCCAGGGACATGTTCTTGACGAAAAAGGCAACAAGATGAGTAAGAGTACTGGTAATGTACTTGATGCGGCTGATCTACTTGACAAATATCCAGTTGATCTTGTCAGATTCTACTTCATGTGGAAATCAAGCCCAATTGAAACTCTAAATTTTAGTACAAAGGAATTGATGTCAAGACCGTATCAAATCCTAAGCACACTTTTTCACATTCATTTGTATTTTAAACAGAATAGTGAATACGACAAATTCAACATTAATGAATCAACTGTTGGATGGGCAAAGGATAATGACATGCTTACCTCTACGGACATCTGGTTATTATCAAAACTTCAAAAAACAATTGAACTATCTACAGAGTCAAACAATGAATGCAAATTCCACGAATCAGCAAGTGCCATAGAAGATTTTCTGATTAATTCACTAAGCCAAATTTACATTCCAATCACAAAGCCAGAACTTTGGAATGACGATGAAAATAAAAAAGATAGAAGACATGTTATCTATGCAATTATCGCCGAGTCATTGAAAACGCTAGACATTTTGATACATCCATTTTCGCCGTTTACCAGCGAGTATCTGTATACGACCACATTTGGAGACAAAGAATCAATACTTTTGGAAACATGGCCAAAATCTACACCTACATTAGTTAATGAAAGTGTTGAAGAATCATTCGACATAATGAATGAGATTGTTTCGGTTTGTGCTGCTGCACGAATGAAGGGAAAGTTGAAAAGAAGATGGCCATTAAAACACGCGATAATTTGTGTAGAAAAAGGACAGCAGAAGAAAATTGAACTATTATCAGAATTATTACAATCTCAGCTAAATGTGGAAGATTACAAAATTATTGAACTTGAAAATCATGAGGGAATATCAGAAATGCTAGAGATGAAAAAATCTGCCGTCCCAGTTATCCCAAAGATAGAACTTAACCGAAAAACCATTGGTCCAAAGGCAAAACAAAATCTTAGTAAGCTGCTAGAAATTTTTTCTGAAATAAAACCTGATGAGATAATACAAGGGCTCGAAAAAGATAGTTCATTTACATTTGATGTTAATGGAACAAAAATTTCTTTAGATACAGATGATTTCATAATCGAGTTTGATGTTCAAGAAGGTTTTACATTCTCAAGAAGAAATAATCTGATAGGAATCATTTCAACTGAAAGAAATGAGGAATTGATGGCAAAAGGTCTAATCAAGGATCTTGCCAGAAGACTACAAGCATTGAGAAAGGAGAGGGGCTATAATCCAACTGATGTATTGAATACAGCGTCCGTATTGGATCTTGATGAGGAATCGTTATCCATGATAAAAAATAAAACCGAAGAGCTTTCGTTTTTGGTTAGAGTTAAACAAGTAAACTTTACACAAACATGCAAAAAATACAAAGATGACGATATAGATGGTCAAAAAATTAGAATTTCTGTTGAATAGTAACACAACAATCATCATAAATACAAAAAATGTATAGATTAACCATGGTCAAGCAGATTAGCCTTGATGCCTGGTCCCTTCAACATTTAACAGATCTTTTAAAAAAGGGATCACAGATAGTGGCAAAAACAAACACGCCCATAATCCTTTATCGCCAAACCATGGAGGAAGAAGATGGTTCGTATGAGGAGATAGTTTGTACACTAACAAATGATTACATTGTTGAACAATTGATAATATCTGGAGGAATGGTAATACCAGCAATTAAGCAACAATTGGTATTCAGATTGGATGAGTTCCCAGATAGGCTTTTGAGAAAAAGCAAAGATTTGTTCTTAGAAACTGTTGAACTTTTAGAAAAAAAATTAAAGTGACAGGATTACTGCTACGATTATAAACTTCCCAATACGACAATTTTTGTGAGATTATTAGAATATCAGGCTAAGGAATTATTCAAGGAGTATGGTATCAGGGTTCCAGATAGTATTGCCTCAAAAGATATAGAAAGTGGGAGAAAGGATGCTGAGAAAATCGGATATCCGTTTGTGATAAAGGCTCAAGTTCCTGTAGGCGGTCGTGGAAAGGCTGGTGGAATACAAAAGTGCCATAATGAAGATGAATTTGAATTGAAATATCCGCAGGTTCTAAACATGTCAATCAAGGGCGAAAAAACCAGAGCTGTTCTACTTGAAAAGATGTCAGAATATGAAAAAGAAATCTACCTGTCATTGTTTCTTAACAGGAGTAAAAGATGCTATACAATAATTTCCTCGGCAGAGGGTGGAGTAGAAATTGAATCAGTTAAGGATCAGGTGATTCGAGAAGTTGGTTCAGGTGATGTTACAAAAAAAGTTGCTGAAGAAGTAGCAAAGGAAATTGGTCTCGATGAAAATTCAATACCTCACTTTGTAGACATTTTACAAAAACTATCAAAATTAACTGTAGAAAAGGAAGCGGAATTGACAGAGATTAATCCGCTGGTAATCCTTAAGGACGGCTCAATGATGGCACTTGATGGCAAGATTATGACTGATGATAATTCAAACTTCAGACATAAGGAACTTGCAAAATATCATGAACAGACAGAGCTTGAAAAGAAGGCAGAAGAAAGTGGATTTTCACTTGTAGAATTGGATGGCAACATAGCTGTTATTGGAAACGGTGCAGGTCTTGTAATGTCAACACTTGACATGCTAACCGATAATGGTGGAAAGGCTGCTTGCTTCCTAGATGTTGGCGGTACTGCAACAGAGGAATCTGTCTACGAAGCTTTAACGCTAATCAGCAAAATGAAAAATGTCAAGGCAGTTTTAGTAAATTTGTATGGTGGAATAGTAAAAACAACTATTGTAGCATCCGCATTTCTCAAAGCCTATGATGACAAGATAATAATTTTACCTGTTTTTGCCAGATTAATGGGTGCAGAATCAGAAAAATCAAAAGAAATGCTGAAAGATAGTGAAACAAAGTTAGCACCATCTATTGAGGAGGCAATCAACAAAGTTGTCATGGAGGTCAATAAATGACAGACATCTTTGAACTTTTAAAAGGGAAACAAAACTCAAAGGGTGATTTTCAAAAACAACCCGTAATCGTGCAAGGGATTACGGGAAAATATGGCACGCGGCATACAAAACTGATGATAGAATATGGAACCAACATAGTTGCAGGTGTCACTCCCGGCAAAGGCGGTCAGAAATTTGAAGATGCAGTTCCAATTTATGAAACAGTCAAAGAGGCAGTTGACAAAACAGGCGCAAAAATTTCCATCATGTTTGTTCCGGCTAAATTCTTTTTAGGTGCAGCAACAGACGCATTAGAGGCTGGAATAAAACTGCTTGTTGCTATTCCAGAGCATGTACCAGTACAAGATACAATGAAAATAGTTGAGATTGCAAAACAAAAAGGCGCGATACTCATTGGCCCTAATACACCTGGAGTTATGATACCAGGATTAATCAAGATCGGAATCATGCCTGCGTCACCATTCAAGTTTGGAAACACAGTAGTTCTATCAAAAAGCGGGACGTTACTTTATGAGATTAGTAACAATCTTTCAAACTCTGGATTTGGACAATGCATAACAATTGGTGTTGGAGGAGATCCAATTAACGGTACTAGACTTGTAGATGCGTTTGATATGGTAAAAGACTACCCTAATCTTGATGGCATTGTTGTTGTAGGCGAAATTGGTGGGGACGCGGAAGAAGTTTTAGCCCAAAAAATAATTGATGAGAACTTCGAAAAGCCTGTTGTTGCGTATATAGCTGGTAGAAAAGCTCCAAAAGAAAAGAGAATGGGGCATGCCGGTGCAATTGTCATGGGAAATTACGGATCAGCTGAATCTAAAATAACAATGTTTTCAAGAGCCAACATTCCAGTTGCCAAAAGGCCAGTAGAAGTGTCTATATTATTAGCTGGAAAAATGGAAAAAAAATAGTTTATACGGAGTAATTTTGAGGTGAAATCAGTATGCCAGTCACAGATCCTGAAAAAAAACAGATTGCGCAAAAGGCACGACTTCACATGAAAATTTGCTTTACATGCGGAGCACGAAACCCAATGAGTGCAACAAGATGCAGGAAGTGCCACAACGGCTATCTGCGACTGAAAAATAAAACCTTAGGAATCAAAAAAACATAGATTATGATAGTTTGATAGTTACTTCCTCACCGTTATCAATCGGGACAGTAACTGACTGAACATTTGGATTACTTCTAACATGGGATAAATAATCCAGCATCATTTCGTTGAACCTTTCCGGAAGCAGAATGTTATCAGCCCCAATTATCCCTCCCTTTCTTACCAGGGGCAAGCACAGATCAAAATATTCGATATATCTCTCCTTATCGGCATCAATGAAAATAAAATCAAAATAATTTTCGCCAAACTCCTCCTTTATCTCATCCAAAATTTTTCTAGCCTCCCCCTTCCTGATTTTAATTAGGGAACTTACTCCAGCCTCCTCAAAGTTTCGTGTTGCGTTATCAATTTTGAATTGCTCCCTGTCAATTGTTATAATTTGGCCATCAGATTTGGTGTTTAACATTACCGCGTCGGCAAACCAGAGCCCAGAATAGCCCACAGACATGCCTATTTCAAGAATTTTTTTGGCGTTTATGGACATTAGCAGAGTGTTGTAAAACATCCCAATGTTTTTTGATATGCAGTTCAGTCTCTTCTCGCCGGGAATTTCATCCCGGTGGCTGTTCTCATAGTCAATGTCCTTTTCTAATCTTGATAGTACGTTCTGGATTTTTTCATTTACCATTATTCTTTAAATTACTTGGTGCGCGATATATAATGTTGGCAGAATCGGCAAAAAATCTTGTACCTAAATTTTTTGATGAGACCGGGGCAACATATGATGGCGTTGTCTCATATGGCACGCTAGGGAAGGACAAGTATTGGAAGAGAAAGATACTGGAACAAATTTCTGATGGAAGTTCTTTCTTAGATCTAGCATGTGGTACTGGCATTCTGACCAGGGAAATTGCGAGAAAATTTTCCAGCGCAAAGATAGTTGGCATTGACATCACCCAAAGTTATCTTGATGTGGCAAAGAAAAATTCAAATTCGTTTGATAACATCTCATTCATCCTTGACGACGCGGAAAAATTCAAACTGGATTCAAAGTTTGACTACATCACCGGATCTTATCTGCCAAAATATTGTGACCCGGAAATACTTGTAAAAAATTGTATAACACATCTCAAGCCAGGCGGCAAGATTATCTTCCATGATTTCACATATCCAAAAAATCCAGTTGTCAGGGGGCTGTGGAACTTCTTTCTTACTTTCTTGCGGTTGGTTGGATGTTTCATTCCAAGTTGGAAGGATGCGCTAATCGGGCTGCCAAAATTAATTCGAAGAACCAAATGGCTGGACAGTTATTCCGATGTAATGAAGAAAAGTGGACTGAAGGTGAGCCATCAGTATCTCACATACGGTGCAGTAGCCATCTTAACTGGCACAAAATAAGTATGGTGTATTTTTAAAAATCTCAGAGATGAAAGCACTAGTCTATGATAATTACGCACAGAATGACGATTTTGAATCTATTTTACAGATAAAGGATATTCCGGAGCCCACACCAAAACCAAACGATGTAATTTTTCGCGTAAAGGCTGCGGCATTAAACTATGATGACATATGGGGCATGAGAGGAAAGCCACTCACCGTCCCATTGCCGCATGTTTCTGGAACTGATGCTGCGGGCGAAGTAATCGCAATTGGTGACAATGTAAAAAATATCAAAGTGGGAGACAGAATAGTTTCCCATGGAAACATATCATGCCGTGTCTGCGCAGCATGTACCGATGGCAGGGAATATGATTGCAGACAACGAAAAATTTGGGGATTTGAAACTGGACCACTTTGGGGTGGCTACTGTGAGATTGCACACCTTCCAGAAATTAACGTCCTAAAAATTCCAGAGAATGTAAGTTATGAAGAAGCTGCAGCCGCATCGATGACACTTTTAACATCATGGCACATGTTGGTTGGACGAGCCAAGATTAAACCGGGTCAAACTGTTCTTGTCATGGGTGGCAGTTCCGGCGTTGGAATATTTGGAATTCAAATTGCAAAACTGTACGGATGTATAGTCATTGCCACAGCAAGTCCTGACAAACTGGAAAAGCTCAAAGAACTTGGTGCAGATTATGCCGTGGATCATAGAAAGGAAGACTGGCACAAAGAAGTCAGAGGAATAACCAAAGAAATTGCAAGGAGAGATGGTGTCTCACCAGGAGTTGATGTAATCTTTGAGCACATTGGTGGCTCCCACTGGAACAAGGAACTAACACTGCTGAAGTATGGTGCAACAATTGTAACCACGGGGGCTACGACCGGATATGATGTGCCAACCGACCTGCGCCAAATATTTTTCAAGGGCATCAACATTTTGGGCTCCACACAGGGAACTCGCGCCGAGTTGGAGGAGGGATTTCACTGGATGGGTCAGGGAAAGATAAAGGTAATTATCGATTCCGTCTTTACATTTGAGAATGCGGTGGAGGCTCACAAAAAGATGCTCAACGGAAAAGGGCTGGTCGGAAAGATAATCCTCAAGCCGAACTAGAATCTTACGACAAGAAATATTGCAGTGCCAACCAAAACTCCAATCGTAAGAAGTTTTAGAATGGTTTCGCACCTTTTAATCTCTGAATGACTTCCGTTATTGCGCCTCAGGTGCTTGTACTTTCTTGATGTTGTTATCAAAATGTAAGTTATGACCGAAGAGATTCCGCAAAGTATGATTACCTCCAGCGATATTGAGTTTGTCTGGATTACCGAGCCGGCAAAAACTGGCAGTATGGCCCATGCAATTATTGTTGACCAGTTGTTGTGGAACTTTCCCCCGAACAATTCCAAATTGTATGCAAACAGGAAGAATCCTTCCGCAATTCCTATCGCGAACAGCAGAGGCGAATCCAAGAAGGCATAGTACATCCCAATTGTAAATGCAATTCCCAAAACAATCATTGATACAGTCCAAAGTTTCCTCTTTGGCAAATCTCCCCACGGCTTTGTCTTTCCACCAACCGCGTCCAGCAGGTGGGCTGAGACTCCAAGTGCCAGAAAATAAATCACACAAACTGCAATGAGCCGCTCCGTTTCAAAAGAGCCGGAGAGCGAACCCCATGCCGCAAAGCAGGTGACGATGCTGGTATATGGTAAAAACAGCAGACCAATTGTTACTCGAAAATTCCTAGAGCCAAATTTTGGAACAAACCACTCTGACGTCCTATCCCGAAGCATGGAGACTGTAAGACAAAGTATGTTTTTAACTTAAAGTCAAAGAGACAAAGAAGATAGTTTTCAAGCAGACGATTTTATAGTATGAAAAAGGAGCCAGACTATGAATCGCTATAAGAAATTTATCAAGAAAGGCGTGAGTGAGCAGATTTCAAAAATTCCATTTCATAACTATGCTCCAATAAAGCGCCTCTCCATGCTGAGCAAAAAGCGATTTCCAAGTTCGAATACCCATGTTGCAGTTCACTTCGTCAATGGCAACCATAAAAAAATGTCAGAGTATAGCATGCTGCATAAACATAATGCGGATGAAATCAATCTCATCGTTTCTGAAAATTCAAAATTGAAATATGAAATTCAACTAGGTGATGAAACATACAAAGTGACATCACCCTCTACAGTTTTCATACCAAAAGGAATCAGACACAAGGCGAAATTCATATCTGGAAAGGGAGTTTTTGTCTGCATAATTTTGTCTGGGAAATACAAGTCATCAAAATAAGATTACTTGTGAAACATTTTCCCAAATCCGAATTTATTTCCAGAATTCTTTTTAGCTGATTTTTTTATGTTTTCCCTGTCGTCAATGTAGTCATATGTGATATCTTTCCCGCCAAGGCTGATCAGCTTGTCCCGCTTCAGGTCACGAATCTTGATTTTTTTGCCATTCTCAAGGTTTACAACAGAATCATCGCTTATGTCAAAGCCAGAACCCTGATCATAAAATCTAATCTTGCCGCCCTTCTTTAGAAAGAACTCAACATCGTAGGTCACCTTTGTTCCATAGACTAGAATATTTTTTCCTGTGACCTTGATGTTATCCACCAGATTAAGAGTGATAATCGTATCCGCATCAAGCTTGACGGTGTCTCGTACATCTCCTGTTACTATTTTGCCATTTGGTGCACTGAGCTCAGAAAAATGTTCCCTGATAGTGGTCATTCCAACCCTTCCCTGTGGATCCTCAACACGCTGCCTTTTGCCCCTGACACTGCCAACTTCCATGTCACCATTATCCACGGTAATTTTTGCGCCGCCATCAATGTCATACTTGTTTCGTATAGAATCGATCATCCGAAAATTTCCCTTTGTAATGCGTATGCGAGTCTTGTGTTTTTCATACGGACTGATGTACGGATTTGTTACACTGCCCCACATCATTACGGGATTATCATATGTGAAATTGCCAGCCCAAAACTTTCCTTTGATTATAAGTGTCTGGGTTATTTTTCTTTCAAACTCCATTTGACCCAATTCTTTCGAGCCAAACAAGCGCTGACCAACAGCTCCGGCACGGTTAAGAGCCGCAGCCCATTCTTGGGCAGTTTTCATTTCACGTGAAATATCCTGAGACAATAGAAGATTTTTTCTGCGCTGATCAGCATCGGAATCACCAGAATAGAATTTAGCCTTCTCCTTTTTTTCAACAATGCTATCAGGGTATTTTTTACCAATCCGTAAATCCTCATATGCTCGCTGAATTCTTTTGAACTGCTCATCGTCACCACCCCTGTCTGAATGAAGCTTGAGAACCAAATTTCGATAAGCCTTACGTATATCCTTTTTAGATGCCCCAGATTGTATCTTTAAAATATCGTAATTGCTTTCTGCCATCCCATACCTTTTATTGTTTAGAAATTTAAATTATCTTCATGGTTATGGGAAGAGACCCTAATGTAGTTGGCATCGAAGTTCTGAAGAAAAATGGAATTGATGTTGATAAACTCATCAAGGAATTAGTAACCAATGCATCTGTTGAATTTACAGCATATTACTACTTCACATTACTGCGGGCAAATTGCACTGGCATGGAAGGTGAAGGAATCAAGGGTGTGATTGAGGACGCAAGGCTTGAAGATCTAAGCCACTTTGAATCATGTATTGAAAGAATCTATCAGCTTGGTGGCTCTCTGCCAAAAGATGCCACTGATTTCATCAAGATGTCGGGCTGTGAGTTTCTTCAACTGCCTCCAAACCCAACTGACATAAAAGCAATTTTAGAAAAATGTCTAAAGGCAGAGCAGGGCGCGATTGTTAACTGGGACAGGGTATGCCAAATGACAAGTGGAAAAGATCCGGTCACATTTGACATTGCAAAGGACATACTTGCCGAAGAAATTGAACATGAATCATGGTTCCTAGAGCTCTTGTATGCAAGACCGTCTGGTCACATGAGAAGAAAATATTCTGGAGAAAGACCACACACACAAAAACATTCTAGAGCACTTGGTTAGGTATAGAATTAATACAACTAATCTAATTTTTTTAAAGATTCAACAATTTGCTTTCCGTGATTTTTCACATCTATGTCTCGGAAAATATTTTTAATCATTCCATTTTTATCGATGATGAAAGTTGCACGCTTTGCCATCCCTGCAATATTAATGCCTGAATATTTCTTACAGGTGACCTTCTGAGTATCGCTAAGATGCAAGTACGGAATGCTATACTCCTCAACAAACTTTTTCTGCGATTCTACCGTATCGATGGAAATTGCGAACATCTTTGAATCAGTTGATAAGATCTCATCATACACAGAAATCACGCTCTTTGCCATCTCGAATACCTTTTTGGATGGACATGCAAAGAGATGATTTTTTGGATAAAAACATAGGACTACATTATTTTTTCCGGCAAATGATTTCAGACTTATTTTTGTACCATCATTTGCTTCTAACTCAAAATCCGATGCAGAATCTCCTACTTCCATATCATTAATCTCCAATTGGTGTTGCAAATGACATCTTATAACCATCAGGATCTAGTGCATGAAAAAATCGCTCTCCCCAGGTTGCGTCCTGTGGTTTGGATTCCAACTTGCCTAATCCTGAAATTGTTTCATCGTTTTCCATATAAGCAAAAAGCTCATCAACATCATCAACGTAAAAAATAATTCTGCCGGAACCTGTTGAATGTTTTTCATTTAGTTTCAGATTAAGGTATGACTTTGCTGCATCCTCTATCAGAAATGACGTAAATTGGCTGTCAGGACCTCCATAAACCATCTTAAAGTTTGGAATTTTGGAATAAAAATCGACTGACTTTTTCATGTCAGAGATTGGTAACGTAACCGCGGAAATTTTTGTTACTTTCATACTGTTTTATGTTCCAGCACATGTAAAAATGGATCCGAAGGGACGTCTATCTAGTCAGATTCACTTTTTGGTTCCATTAGACTAACTTCTCGCAGTCAGCAGTAAAATTTCCCAGGGAAAGTCAATCTTTCCGTTTTTCTTTGTATATTGTAACGTGTTGTCTTTCACCATCTCCTGAAGGTTTGCCTTTTGAAATTTGTTTAACGTGTTGAATTTTTCTTTTAATGGCTTTGATAGATATTTTTTGTAGTTATTCCAATAGTCTGAAAACGTTCCTGGACTATATCGGAATAGCAGTTTTTTTACAACAACTCTGTCATATCCCGCCTTTACAAACACATCCTTGAAGGTGTCTTTGGTTCCAAATCGATCCATGTCTGGATATTTTGGAAGATAGTCTGGGATTAGATTCCTTGCTGGCTTTAGTATGCTGTCAAAGTAAGGAACGTTATGCTTGCCATGAACACTCATTGCAATGATGCCATTCTTTTTCAGAAATTTTTTCATGTTTTTCAGTACCTTTTGTGCATTGGGAAAGAAAAAAAGAGCATACTGACACGTGATTGTGTCAAACTTTGTGTCAAACTGGATTGTTTCAGCATCGCCAAGAATGAAATGTATGTTTTGTTTCTTTCCTACCCACTTTCTTGCAATGTCTAGTGCAGACTTTGAGCTGTCAACACCGTAAACCTGACCCCTTCCAACCCTGGTTAAAATTTTCTTTGTAACAAGACCCGTACCACATGCCAGATCCAGTACTGTATATCCAGATTTTATTCTTGCAGATTTTATCAGATCATTTGTTACACTAAAAGGACCAATCTCATTTTTTGCCCATCGGTTGTGGTAAAATGGTGCAACCTCGTTCCAAATGTTAATTATTCTTTGCTTGTACTTTGTTGCTTTTGATTTCATTTTTCTTAAGTACCATTGCATTTCATGTGTATTCTAACCATTGAAAGTATGTACTAAAAATGGATCCGAAGAGTTGTCTATCATGATGGTTGAGAGAAAGGTTTATGATTGTCTTTGAGTACTATTAGTGAATTTTTCTTTATACTACCTATAGAAAAGCAATGTATTCCATACTGTTCAATGGTAAAAAGAACAAAAGCTCAACGTAGTGCTTCAGCAAAAAAAGGTGTTCTCACTAGAAAAAGAAACGCAGCAAAAAAAGGTTCTAAAAGTAAAAAGAAACGTTAGAATCAATTTTCCTTTTTTCAAACAAACTTCGCATTATAACGTGTATGGATCCGAAGGGATTTGAACCCTTGACCTCCGCAGTGTGAGTGCGGCATCCAAACCAAGCTAGACGACGGATCCAAATTTTGTTCGCAAATACATTATTTAGGCGTTAGAAAATGTTGTGAAAATATATAGAAACTATTCAGGTTTACAAATTGTATGGGAAGCAAATGTGAGCACTTTACACAAGCAAACGACCAAATCTCTCCGAATACAAAGGAATGCGAAGAATGTGAAAAGGAAAAAACCCCTTGGGTTGCATTGCGAATGTGTCTAACATGTGGTCACGTTGGTTGCTGTGATTCATCAGTAGGATTGCATGCAACAAAACATTTCAAAGAGACAGGACATCCTGTTATGGTTGCAATCCCATCAAAGTCATGGAAATGGTGCTATGTTCATGAGGAATATTATTGATCTGTTATGGTAAGACATGAACTTGGAAAATGGAATCTTAATGAACTTGCTAAAAACCCGAATAGGGCAATTATTGATAAAAAGCTTGCAAGTATAGAATCTGATTCAAAAAGATTTGAGAAGATCAAAAAATCACTAAATCCAAAAGTTTCATCGGGAAAATTTCTCAAATTATTACATGATGTAGAAAATATCGTGGAAAAATCAAGCGTTATAGGCGGTTATGCATCATTGCGCTACTCGGAAAATACACAATCGGATGAGGCAACTGCGTTGCTCACACGCATTAGTAAATTTGGTTCTGATATTGAAAACCGATTGCTGTTCTTTGATCTATGGTGGAAAAGACAGGTTGATGAGAAGAACGCTAAACGGTTGATAAAATCTGCTGGTCAGTTTTCTGAATACCTAAGATTCAAAAGATTGCTAGCAAAGTATTCGCTAAGCGAGCCGGAAGAAAAGATAATCAACACACTTGATGTAACTGGTGCTTCCGCACTTGTAAAGCTGTATGATAAGATCACTAATGCTTATGTTTACGCTGTTACTGTGGATGGCAAAAAAAGAATAATGAACAGGGAGCAGCTTACAACGCTTGTTCGAAGTAAAAAGGCAAAGACCAGAGAAGCGGCATACAAATCACTATTTTCAAAATATGGTGAAAACAAGGGAGTTACTGGAGAAATTTATCAAAATATTGTACTAAATTGGAGGGATGAGGGAATTGAAATGCGTGGATTTTCTTCCCCAATAATGATAAGAAATATTTCCAATAACATTGACAACGAGACAATAAAGACACTGCTTAATGTTTGCAAGAAAAATTCCAAAATTTTTCAAAAGTACTTTTTACAAAAAGCGAAACTGCTTGGCATGAGAAAACTGAGACGGTACGATCTTTATGCTCCAAGTAAATCAAAAATAAAAGAAAAAAATTACTCCTATGATAAATCTGTAAAACTAGTCTTAGAATCACTAGCAAAATTCAGCCCTGTTTTATCAGGTTACGCTAACAACGTGTTTAAGAAAAAACATGTTGATTCGATTATCCGTTCTGGCAAAACTGTTGGGGCTTTTTGCAGTACACCCTCTCCAAAAATAACTCCATATGTCTTAGTAAATTTTACAGGAAAGTCGCGTGACGTATTTACGCTTGCACATGAGATTGGTCATGCCATTCATAGTATATCGGCATCAGGCAAATCAATATTGGTGTCAGATGCCTCATTACCATTAGCTGAGACTGCTTCTACATTTTCTGAGATGCTGTTGTATGATAAATTATCCGAAACTGTGACTAAAAATGAAAAAAAGATCATGCTATCGGAGAAAATAGATGACTTTTATGCAACTATAGGAAGGCAGTCTTTTTTTACGTTGTTTGAAATTGAAGCCCATAAGCAGATTGCTAATAGTACAACCGTAAACGAAATATCAAGAACATATCTCCGGAATCTCAATGAACAATTTGGAAATTCGGTAAAAGTTTCTGATGATTTTGGAATTGAATGGAGTTGTATCCCGCACTTTCACCATGCACCGTTTTATTGCTATGCATATGCCTTTGGAAATCTATTAGCACTTTCACTATTTCAGAGATATAAAAAAGAGGGAAAAAGCTTCGCTCCAACATACATTGAAATTTTATCAGCTGGAGGCACAAAAAAGACAGAAAAATTGCTTTGTGAATCAGGCATAGATATTACCAAACCAAAATTCTGGCAGGATGGTTTTGATTACATTCAGGATCAGGTTAAGGAATTATCTAAACTAAGTTAGTAGATCAAAACTAGAATTATGGATATGAAAACTAAGTAAGATTAATAGATTGATATTAAAATGAGCTAAATATGTTTAAGTTTTTAATATTCCTGATACTTTTAGCTGGTTCTTCTCTTTTTGTAACGGAAGTATTTTCATTGGAGATAGAGTTACAGAAGGAAAGTGATAGGATCATTGAATCAAAGGGGTGGTTAACGCTTGAAGAACACTCTTTGAGAGAACACTTACAAATAATAATTGATCAAAGAGAATTCCAAAATAGAATATCTGTTGGCTTGATGAGTAAAAACCCAGATGATATTAAATTACCTGATAATATGGAGGCTATTAGTTCTAATCCAAAGATATTTTCTATGGTAGTTACCAATGAATTTGCCTGTGCTCCTACTAAAATCGATAAAGCCTGTGTCATTATAGAAGTTGAGAGAGAGGGATTGGGAAATAATCTAGATGAAATGAAGAATGTTGCACGTGAAATTGCCGACAAAATTGTTGCTGACGGTGTTATTGTTTTTACTACTGAATTTTATTCGACGACTTTTCAAGCAAAAAGTGGTCTTAGTGTAGATGAAGCAAAAAGATTAGGTGAAAAGGGTTCAGTTGCTAAAGTAGTATATACAATACATAAACAACCAACGAACGAATTGTTTACTGCATTGTCCACTATGCTTCTTAGTAATGACATTAGAACTTCGGGAGGATTTTATGATATCGCAGAAAAACTTTCAGCGAACTATTTTTCTGAATTTACTGTAACAATTATGCCACTCGAGAACGAGATGTTACGTCAATTACATATTTCGTTGCTTTGTTCAAATGAAATACGAGAATTGGTAAACTGTGATCGGTTGTATGATGAATTAACTTCTGGTGACGAAGGAAAAATAGATGAACAAATTGCACGTGGTGATATAAGTCCGCTTGATATTATGCAAGTTGAAAATATCAGCCGCTCTAAAATATTTTCAGATGAATTTTTACCTCTAAATTCAGTCATACAGGTATTGATACTTTCTGAAGAAGATTTACAGGTTAAGAGTGTTAATTCTAATGTAATAGAAAATTTGCAACACCTTGGTGATATACAAGAGAGTGGTTGGTTCTTTATATCAAAGGCAGGTCAAAAAATTGATGCGAGATATATTTTTGGGCAAGAATCCTCAGTTAGCAAAAATGATTTAGTTTTTTCGATTGGGCCTAACTATGGGAATGATATTGAGATAAAAGAGGTTGAAGGTGGTAATGGCGGTGGTTGCCTCATCGCAACCGCAGCATTTGGTTCTGAGTTATCTCCACAAGTCCAATTCCTAAGGGAGATTCGTGACAATACTGTACTACAAACTGAATCTGGTACTTCATTCATGACTATATTCAGTCAGTTCTACTATTCGTTCAGTCCAGCAATAGCTGATTATGAAAGGGAAAACCTAGTATTCAAGGAAACTGTAAAGCTAATGCTGACTCCTCTATTGACATCGCTGACATTATTGCATTATGCTGACATTGATTCTGAATCTGAGATGCTTGGATATGGAATCGGTGTCATATTGCTAAACATTGGAATGTACTTTGTTGCGCCAGCTGTTCTGATAATGACGGTTAGGAAAAGAATTTAGTTAAAGGATTAAAACTGCAGCGGCAAAAACAGTGGTCCATTTACCATCTTTATTTCCTTTCGCAGATTGTGTGATATTCTTTGTTTTGTATATTTGCCCAGATATAGTCCATTGCTGGCGCTTTTCATCCCAGCTTTTATCAATATCAAATGGAATTCCTAGAGAAGATGCCAACATTTGTGCGGCTATGTCTTCCGCATAATCACCAGATTCCACTTCATTTTTTCCAAATGTGTCATATTCAGAAAGGTATCCATATTTTGATCTGTCTGTTGGCTGTGCGATGCCCACAGACGCAGAAACCAGTCTGTTGGGTTCATTAGTTTGATTTCTAGAATAAATTGTAAATAGAATCTGTCCTGGTTTTATCAGTTTTAGGCCATCCTTACGAGGAATTAGTTTTGCATTTGGTGGAAAAATGCTGGAGATTAACACGATATTGGTTCCAGCAATACCAGCTTGTCGCAGGGCAAATTCAAAACTTGTTAATTTATCATCTGCAACACCAACCCCCTTTGTAAGAAATAATTTCTTAGCGACTAAATCTAGCAATCCAAATTTTTTTCAATCATTTCTTATAATTAAGAATTTCATTCTGTTAATTAAATTAGAAAATACCTAAAATAACAAGATTTTACTTGTATTTTCTACTATCCCGTACTTTGGCTTTTTGCGTCACCAAAACCCATGCTACAAATCCTCCTAGGCATAAATTAATCACACCAAGAAGGGTGATGTAAACTGTTTGTATTCCAGTTGCAATTACTAGTCCAACAAAAATTCCCATACCAGCAGTTCCGAAAAACAAAGCAATCAAAACCTTCAGTTTCTTAGGCTGGATATATTTAAGCTTCATCGAAATTTTTCATATTTATGATTATTAAAGTGATTTGATATGATCTTTAGTTTTGAGAACATTTTAAATCACCATAATCCTTGCGTACGTCATGCCAATGTAGCTCAGCCTGGCTAGAGCAGCTGATTTGTAATCAGCAGGTCGCGAGTCCAAATCTCGTCATTGGCTTTATCTAAATTTACAATCTCGTACGTATTGATACTGACAAGCGTTTATTAGACGTAATCAAAGGTTGGAAACCATAAGGAAATATGACGAATTAGACTGCGGTGTTCTTCGTCATGATTTAGATGAAGAAAATGACAAAGTTTGAAAAATTAGGATTAGAAAAAAAATTATTGGACACACTAGATGAAGCTGGATTTACCACTCCGTTTCCAATACAGGAGCGTACAATTCCAGTTTTACTGGAAGGAAGTGACGTAATTGGTCAAGCTCATACTGGAACTGGTAAGACCGCTGCATATGCACTTCCAATGTTACAGAAGATAACTGCAAAACAAGGAATCCAGGGAATTGTAATGGCACCTACAAGAGAACTCGCATTACAAATAACATCTGAAGTTAATAGATATGCAAAATATACTGGAATCAGAACTATCACAATTTATGGCGGTCAAGGTATGGGAATACAACTTGATGCGCTAAGAAAAAAACCAGAGATCATAGTTGCTACTCCTGGTAGACTAATTGACCATTTGAAAAGAGGTACTATAAAACTGAACAATGTAAAATATGTGGTGTTAGACGAAGCTGATATAATGCTTGATATGGGCTTTGTTGAAGACATACAATTTATTTTAGATCTTACGCCAGAAGAAAGAGTCACATCTTTGTGGTCAGCTACAATGCCACAAGAAATAATGCGATTAGCACAAACTAACATGAATTCTCCGAAGAAAATTCTTGTTGATTCAGATGATCTTAGTGGAGCAGGAATAGATCAATCATTTTTGATTATAAAAGATAGAGAAAAAACAAAGTTTTTGCTTGATTTTATAGATGGTAATATTGGCCAGTGTATTGTATTTTGTTCAACAAAAATTAGAACGCGCGATGTTGCAAGAATGCTCCGCAAAGCTGGTAAGAATTCAGTGGCAATTGAAGGAGATATGTCTCAAAATAAACGTGAGGACTCCATGCAGAGATTTAGAAGATCAAAAGTAGATATACTGGTTGCAACTGATGTTGCAGCGAGGGGAATAGATGTGCCAGCAGTTGCTCTTGTAGTCAATTACGATATTCCAAATCAAGATATGGTATATTTCCATAGAATAGGTAGAACCGCAAGAGCGGGTGGCAAGGGTAGAGCAATTACACTGGTTTCATACTCGTCAGTTGGAGAATGGAATGAAATAAAAAAACAGACGCATGTTAAGATGACAGATCTTAACGAAAAACTTGGAATTGAATTTAAGATTCCTGATCCGCTCAAGCGGAGAGCAGATACGGGACGGCGTTTTAATAGATTTGCAAAAAATACTGGAAGGCAATCTCATGGTAGACATAGAAATGCTAGAGACCAATATGAAAAAAGAAAAAAGCCACAGCATATAACAACAAGAAGTTACTTTAGTAAAAAGAAGCGTTGGTAAACTAATTGAAAATATGTATCTTTGAAGACTTAAAACTCACATTAAGCAACTGATAGTGAAATAAAATAATGCATAAAGGATTTGTGTTACTGAATTGTGATTTGGGTGCTGAGGAATTTATTGTAGAAGAACTTAGAAAAATTTCCCAAGTTTCGCAGGCGTACGTCACATTTGGAGCATATGACGTAATTGCAGAAATAAATACAGATTCACAAGAAGATTTTGATGAGACCGTTTCATTCAAGATAAGACGGTTAGCACGGGTTGTAAGTACAATGACCCTTAATGTTATCAATTCTTAATGATTATATGAGTAACAATTAGAATAATTCTAGTTGGAAAAAATAGATTATACTGGTACTGTGTATCTGCTTGATCACAAATATCCAGAACCGCTATTAAATCACAGTATTAAAAAACTAGGAGATCTTGGAATAAAAAAAGAGGATATAACAATAACTGATTCTCCAGAGAGTCCTCAGATTGGAAATATTGTGGTGGAAATTTTTCCATACCACCTAGAAATAGCACGTGTAAGAACAATTAGAAATGATTCGTTTATCAGCGGTTCAGTTACAACAGTTGAACTCAAGGCGGATGCCGATGGTAAATATATCGATTAATCTTGAAAAACGAACCTAAAAAAAAGAAACATTCAGTCATGTATGCCGCTATTTCAGTAGGAGTGATAATAGTTGCAATGTCGATATTTTTTGTTTATTCCAGTGATCAAGCAAAAATGCGTGGTGAGGCTTTTGGTAAGGCATTAGAATTTATTCAAGAGGATTTGAGAAAATTAACACATTCATTTGATTCAAAAGTCTCCATGTTTAAACAGGGAGACATTAGCAAAGGCGAGTTTTTGGAATTCACTGAAAAACATGAACGTGAAATGGAAAAAATTATTTTACGATATGATAATTTACAAATACCGCAATCATTCATTTCGTCTGTGAAATTATTCAAATTATCAGCTGAGACACAGTTGGAGAGTGATCATTATATGATAGAATGGGTCAGAACTGGCGAAGATACAGCGCACATTAGATCAGATTCTTTATTGCAACAATCATTTGATTATGAAATGGCTGCATTGGCAAAATTTAAGTTAGCACAAGGGCAGACAAACCCATAACTTATTTAATTATATCAAAGAAGATCTAGTATTGAAAAAGTTAAGTCTGTTTCTAATCTTGTTAGCATTTGCAGTGCCTAATGCTTTTGCTGAGGTCTATGTAGATAACGACCGTAAGTATCTTGGGGATGATGGTACGATCCACATTGTTGGTGAAATCATAAACGAATCAGACAAGCCGATAAACCAAGTTAATATTATTGCAATTTTTTATTCTGATGGCAATAGTGTATATCAGACAAATACTGAAAATTTAACCAGTATAATTATGCCGGGAATGAAAGGAGCTTTTGATTTAATGGTGACTGAAGATATTGGGCATGTTGATCATTATATCTTAGATATAGATTTCAAAGTAACACAACCAAAAGACCAGGTGATTGAAATTACATCATCTGAATTTACACATGGCCCAGTTGACAATATTGCTATACAGGGAACTGTTACAAACAATGGTGAAATAACAGCTAACATGGTAAAAGTTGTTGCCATATTGTATGATAGAGATGGTAATGTTGTTGCTGTTTCAGAGACAAGAACAGAACCAGATTATCTACGAGCAAATGATGAATCATTCTTTTTGATTCCCATACTGGATAAAACTCAAATAAATAAAATAGTAGATTATTCACTTATTGCAGAGTCAGAAGAATATACAGCGGTGCCGGAATTTCCTTTGGGTTCAGGTATATTGTTAGTTGCTTCACTTTCTACATATATTGCAATAACTAAAAATCCATCACTGATTACAAAGGGTTTAGGACATCTAAGCAATCCAAGATGGATTTTAGCACGTTTGAGATAATTTCCTTTCTATGATAAAATGGCACTTTCTAATGAGACACAAAAATTTCTTGATAGTCAAATTGAATATTACGTAAAAGAGGCTGAATCCTATAAGGAAATGGCTCTAGAATATAATTTGGATACTAATTCAGTACCAGACACTGCTTTTGGCATAATAGTTGGTTGTATTTACTCAAGTTTTCTTCAAACATTTACAAATCAAAATAGTACTCCAAACTCACAAGACATTGAAGAATTCACTAAAATAATTGTAAAGAATTCCAAGAAGATAAAAGAGTCTATCCTGATTGATGATGATTCCAAATTGGAATAGTATAGGTCTAGTAATGTTCTTAACAAAAATTTAGTTTTGAACTCTAAGAATTGTCCATTGATGGGTGACTGTATCTGTATGAGTTACAAGTTCAATCACAGTGAAGGATTGAAAAACAGGTATGCATGTATACTCGTGTCCTTTGAAAATTGCACAGTAATGTATTACCCATCTATAATGATCCATAATGTCTTCTTTCATTTGTACAAGTGCATCCCCTTCCACCACGTATTCGATATGGATTTCATCAAAAATTGGGTAAATTCCCATCCATCTTTGTTTTAAAGTAGGACTAAATGTGTACTGAACTTTTTCATACTTTATGTCATCAATAGTGACAATTTCCTTTTTGCCCATTAACGTATCGAATACATGATCAGATATTTGATGAGGGATAACAAGTCCATGCGTGCCTTCTATAACACTGATCAGCTGACCATCTCCATTTCTAAGAACTGTTTGTAAGTATATTTGATAATTTGAATTCTTAGTTGCTTCCAGCTCCTGCAGTGTCTGCTCGTTTTTAAAAATTCCTTGATCAGGTTCCGAATGATCTGCGGTTACTGATTGAATAGAACCGGTGATTAGTACTACAAAGATAATACTCAACAATTGTATTACAAATGCTTTCATGTAAAATGTTAAATTTGGATATAAATAAATTAATTTAGGAAGTGGATATAGCAGGGAGCCTTTTGTCTTTGTACGTTACAATATGTGAAACTCCGTTTTTAGGATATACACCATAGATTAGTTTCGCCTTTTCTACAACAGAATCTTTTAGAGAAACCATGATAAACTGACTTCCTTTTGATCTTTCCTCCACAATTTTGGCTAGGCTTTCAGCGTTTGGCGCATCCAAATGTGCATCAATTTCATCAAACAGGTAAAACGGTGAAGGCTTGAGTCTTTGTAATGCTAGAACAAAAACAACTGCGGCGAGAGTTTTTTCTCCACCACTAATTGAGGTTGACTCTCTCTTAGGCTTATTTTGGAATTGTATGAAATAAGAGACGCCTGCATTGAATATGTCGTCTTCGTTTTCTAGCTCAAGCCATGCATTACCGCCATTCATCTTGGTAAATATCTCTCTAATTTCTTTGTCAACAGTATCAAATGCATCTAGGAATGTTTGTCGCTTATCCTTCTCTATTCCTTCAATAAATGCCACAACTGCATTGCGCTCTGCCTCAAGTTCATTCTTCCTGTTTGACGATTCACGATACCCGGTAGATATTTCTACATATCTTTGAGGTGCAATTGCATTTAGTGATGTAGCCAACGAAATTTCCTCCTTTTCTAATATCTCGATTGATGGTGCAACATCAAACGTTTCAATTGATTCGTCAAATCCAAATGCGTTTAGAATTTTCTTGAGTGATGATTCTTCAGTTTTAATTTCTTTAAGATCACGCTCAAGCTCACCCAACTTTATTGCAAGCCGATTAACACCAGCTGTAATTTCCTTTTCTTTATTCCTTCTTTCATCTAGCTGCTCATCAAACTCAGCCAACCGAGACACGGATGTTCCTGAAGTGCTAATTAATTCTTGTTCTTTGCCTCTTAGTTCTATTAGATTTTTCTCAGATGCATCTTTCTCCGCCTGAGATTTCGTAATGTTAGATTCCAACTCGGTTTTTTCATCAGTAATAGAAGTTTGTTCATCCAAAAGTGCCTTCTTTCTAAGTCTGCTTCTATCCTCTACCACAGTTATGCTTGCCTCAGTCTCACTCAATTCCTTCGATATCTGGCTCCTTTCAGAATTCAATGAAGATTTTTTCTTGTTCAGAAAAGAAAGTTCGCTTGCAACGCTAGTTTGCTCAGTGCCAGAATAATTTTCCCTCATTAATCTAATTCGCTGCTTAAGAGATTCAATACTTGATGAGATTTGGATAATTCTTGGATGACAATGTTTTTCCTGCATTCTTAGTTCAGAAATTCGTTGTGAAAGTTTGTCTAACATGTTAGTTCTAGATTTAATTTGGGATTGTAAGGTAGAATGGCTATGCGATGCATTTCCTCGTTCCGTTTCAGATACTTGTAGCTGCTTCATAAGATAGCGCTGTTTTTCTTCGATTTTCTTAAGATTTGATTTTTTCTTTTGTACATGATTACGCAACAATGTAATTGTTTGTAACAATCCTTCCACCGTTGAACTCTGGGAAATAATTTTTGTAAACTTGGATATCTTTGAATTAATATCTATGGTGACGGCGTTTGTTTTGGATTCAAAAAATTCGCCATTAATTGACACCGCCTTGTAACCAGCCTTTGATAATTGATGTGCATCCTTTCCTGTTTGCGCTAGTATGATGTTTCCAAATAAAAATCTCGCAATTGGAAGGTATTCCATATCACATTTAACATAATCAGATAAAATGCCTAACAGGCCGGGTGTTTTTGGCATCTTCATTCTAAATTCAGGTATTGCATTAAGTGGAATAATTTTTAGTTTGGGTAATCTTTTGTTTCTGGCAACTTGCGCTAAGCTTACTAGTGTTTCAAAGTCTGGAACAATTGCAGCCTTTATCCAATCAGCACATGCAGCTAAAACTGCACGCTCATATTGTTTATTCCAAGAAAGTACTTCGTATACAAAACCCATAATACCCAGTTTTTTTGCATCACCTTTCAATTGAGATATTGTATAATCTTCGTGCATTACATCCTTAACAAGTTTAATCTTTTCGTTATAACGATGACCAGCCTTTGATGATTTATCCAAAATTAATTCTAGTTCATCTATATCGTTTTCTATCTTTTTCCTTTGTTCAGAAAGTTTTAATATTTTTATTTCAATTTTGCTGGAATTGTTATTAGAAGATACTTTAGAAAGTTCATCAGAAGATCGTTTAAGATTTGTTAATTCGTTATCGATAGCCCCATGCCTTCCAATATTATCATTGATTTTATTTTCTATGGTGTTTGCCTGTGATGTAACTTGTGATTTTTCAATTGTTGCATCATGTAATTCGTCTTGAAGAACTTGGATTTTTTTATCTATTACATTTTTTTGGCCGGCTAATTCTGATTGATGATCCAAAACAGATTTAATTTTGGAATCATTACTTTCAATTTTTTTATTTATGTTGTTTTGCTTGCCCTTTATTTCCTGAATAGATTTCTTTACCTCTTCAAGTTCTAAATCCACTGTGCCTTGGTTTTGACTAATTTTTTCAAGCTCATTTGCTATATCCGGAAGTTTTTTGTCAATTAGAATGAGCCTTTTTTGCGAAGTTTTTATTTGGCCTTCCGCATCGTTGAATTTCTCTTGTTCAGTACTCAATCCTTGCTCAATACCTGATTTAGCCTGATTGAACGCATCAACTTTTGCTGAAAAAGCCGATTTTTCTTTCTCTATTTTGGAAATTTCATCTCTCAATGCGGATCCTGATTTTCCTAGCCTTTGGGATTCGGATGAATCATTGTTATACTTCTCTTCTTTCTCTGCCTTTTTGCCCTTGATTTTTCTCAGTTTTCCTGTTGCGTCTATAGCCCTAAATCGATCTAATTCCCGACCAATGAATTCATGACGTAGTTTCAGATTTCGCTCAATTTCTAACTCATCTATCTGCTTTTTTACTTCGCCCATCTTTGCCATTGCAACTTCTAAACGCTGATCAGCTTCGGTTAACTGCTTTATGGATTCAGTCTTTTTTTCATCAAAAGCTGTTAGACCGATTAGATCTTCGATCGTCTTTCTTTTTTCCTCGTTTGTCATTTCAGAAATACGTGTAACCGTTCCCTGCTGAACTGCGTTTAAAGGACTAAGATCAGCATTTGCCATTTCAAACATATCTAAAAGTCTATTTCGGTTGATCTTTTTACCGTCAAGATGATAGTCACTTTCGCCTTTATCGCTCATTTGACGCGTAATAGTAACTAAATCAGAATCGACAGGAATCCTCCTATCAGAATTGTCAAACTGAACTCTAACACGTGTCAGTTTGGGTCCATGCCTGTTTCCATCAATATCATGTATGAGTTTTCTAAGATTTGGTGCACGCATAACCCTAGCCTTATTCTCACCCATTGCGAATATGATCGCATCAAGTATGTTGCTCTTTCCAGATCCATTTGGTCCAGAAATAGATATTAATCCTGGTTCAAAGTTTATGCTTGTAGTCTTAAAACCAAATGATTTGAAGCCAAAAATATCTACTTTTTTTATGTGAACCAATGTGTAAATTGATCGCACACAGCGAATATCAAATTCTAACAAGTTTAGTTGACTATGCTAACAACAATTGTGGATATTTTATGAATTAGACGAACCTATTTGTTGCCGGCAACGAATTTTTCACATTCAGCTTTTGCTTCTGTGTCACTCATTTGTTTTATAGGATGCTTCATAAGATAAGCGCTGGCGGGAATAATTGGTCCACCAACTCCTTCATCTAGGGCAATCTTTGCTAATCTGATTGCATCAATTACTATTCCAGCAGAATTTGACTTATCATCAACTTCAAGCCTAACTTCCATATTATATGGAATATTTGCCCACTGTTTTCCCTCTATCCTCATGAACATTAACTTGGTATTGCCCAAAAATGGAATAAAGTCGGAAGGACCGACATAAATTTGGTCGTCATCAAGACGCTTATCAAGCTGACTTTGGACGCTTTCGGTTTTAGATATCCTCTTGCTTACAAGCCGTTCCTGCTCCTTCATGTTAAGAAAGTCTGTATTACCTCCAACATTGATCTGGTATGTTTTTTCTATACTTGCTCCTCTATCATTACACAGCCTAGCAAGAGTTCTATGAACAATTGTAGCACCTACCTGACCTTTTATATCATCACCAATAATGGGGATGTTTTTATCCGCAAATTTTTGTGCCCATTCTTTTTCAGAAGCAATGAATGCAGGCATACAGTTTACAAAAGCAGTATTAGTATCGAGACAAATTTGTGCCCAGAATTGAGTTGCCTTCTCAGATCCTACAGGCAAATATGATACTATAATTTCAGCACCAGTCTCCTTTAGGACGTTTTTAACTTGCTTTTCCAGTTCAGCCACGCTTTTTCCACTTTGAATTGCTTTGACTCTATTCTCTACCCAAATTCCTACTCCGTCTAGAGCAGGACTTTCATAAACCAAATATTCTGTCTTTGGCATCTTATCTTTTGGAATCCAATCAACCATGTTTGGATACTCATAAATTGCTTCGTTGATTGATTTGCCAATCTTGTTTTCACCTACATCGAATCCAGCCACAAAATCAATATCATATATGCCGTAATCACGTAATTTCTCATGAATAATTCCAATTACCATTTGTGAAGGATTTTGCCTGTAGTATTCTATTCCCTGAATTAGTCCAGAAAAACAGTTACCTATACCAACTAAGGCAACTTTGATTTTTTCAACCATTTGTGGTTTTGCCTCTTTTGAGTGTTTTAAGGTTTACATGATATTACGAATAGTTTTTTTTAAGTCAGGATTTTATACACGAGTTGCTGCTTGAATTTATGATTCAACCAGGCAAGCCTATCCAGGATATTTCCATAACTGAAGGTCTACCAATCGATAAAATTTTTGAAAAGATGTCAAAATCTGGTGGATTTGAATCACGCAACTTGGCGGATGGCCTTTTTGTGTTAACTGACATGATCGATAATGATAATTGTCTAAAATTTTTGTCGTTTGTTGGAGCCATTATATCAACAGGGTTGAGAGGAATAATAAAAGACATGATAATGAACAAATGGTTTGACGTTGTAATTACAACGTGTGGCGCACTAGATCATGACATTGCTAGGCATTTTTCAAATTATAATGAAGGATCATTTACTTTGGATGATGTAAAACTTGCAGAGGAAAATATTCACAGATTAGGTAATATTTTAGTTCCAATGGACAGTTATGGTCCACTTATTGAAAAAAAGTTGCAACTATTTTTAGAAGAAGAGTACAACGAAGGAATTAGAGAAATGTCAACCGAAGACATATGCAAAATGATTGGAAAACATCTAGGCGAAGATTCGTTTCTTTATTCTGCGTTTAAAAATGATGTCAAAGTAATAGTTCCAGGAATTATGGACGGTGCTGTGGGAAGCCAGATCTGGATGTTTACACAGAAACATCCAGATTTTAAACTGAACGTGATAAAAGATGCTGATACACTTTCAAGCCTAATCTTTAAAGCAAAAAAATCTGGAGCACTTATGATTGGTGGTGGTATATCAAAGCATCATACACTTTGGTGGAACCAATACAGAGATGGACTAGATTTTGCTGTGTACATTACTACTGCACAAGAATTTGATGGAAGTTTAAGTGGTGCATTGATTCGTGAAGCAATATCTTGGGGAAAAGTAACACAAAATGCAAAGCAAACAACAATACATGCTGAAGTAACAACAGTTTTACCATTCTTGTACTCTGCATTGCTAACAAAATTGAAATAAATAAATTATAACAAGATGTTCTAATTAACTGCTTGAAGTATTTTTTAAATCAATTTCAATTTTTGACACTTTACGTTCTCGACCATCCTTGGATACTAATGAATCAGAAGATATACGAACATCACTAATCTCATAGCCAACCTCATTCATTCGTTTGACAATCATTTGAGAAACATCGATTGCCTGAGTTATACGTTTTCCACGTCCTGCAATTGTAACAATCGGTAAAGATGCAAGTTGTGTCAAAGTTGCAGTAACATATGACATGATTGTTTTTCCACCC
>JACASX010000009.1 GCA_013390745.1 Marine Group I thaumarchaeote
TAAAATCACCAATGTTAGATATAGAACGACCAAATGCATCATATGGTTCTATATCACCATGAAAGTTTCCTTGAGTTGACGAAATTTTTTGGTGGGATTTTACAGTTCCATCAGAATTTAAGAATAGAATGTATACTGCACCAGTATTATAACCACCATCATGATCATATGGAGAGCCAACAGCAATATCATTAATTCCGTCCCTATTCAAATCACCAATTGAAGCAATTGTGTATCCAAAAACAACCTTTTCTTGTAGAATTAATTTATCTTCACTTTGCGCATTAGCTATTGGAATGAATATTAACAAAAGGATCAAAATTACTAGAATGTTCATAGAAACAAGCCTTAAAACATCTTAATAATAATTATTCATAATTAATAGTAGAATTTATTAAAAATTATGAATTATGAATTCCACGAACCGCCCAAATGTAATATTTTTACTAATTGATGGATTAAGAAAAGATGAAATATTTGATGAGAATAAAACATCAAAAACACCAAATTTTGATTCTTTAATTAAATCTGGCTCATTTTTTTCAAATGCATTTTCATCTGCCGATGGTACAATTCTTGCATTAAACACAATCTTCAATTCCCTGTTTCCTTTTAATACTGGTGTAAGAGAAAGGAGAATAGTTCTTACAGATAATAATATTTTTAATATTTTTCAAAAAAATAAGTATCATATTTTTGGACTTGTGCCAGACATGGAAATTTATGAGCCAATCAAAAAGAAGTTTGAAAATAAATTAAATTCGTATGATTGGATTAATGGAAATGAATCACTTGCAACAGGATTAACAAAAAAAATTATAAATATTTTACAATCTAATAATTCCGAACCGTGGATTTCTTATTTTCATATTTTAGATTTACATCCTTTAAGGGAAGGAAAAATTCCTAATGGCATTGAAGAGTTTGAAAGTTCAGATTTCGGCTCAAGTAATTATTCTAAAACAGTATCTAGTATAGATTATTGGTTTGGAAAAATCTTAGAGTGTGTAGATTTGTCTAATACAATTATTATTTTAACATCAGATCATGGCGAAAAAATCCCGTACAAAGGAAGAACAAACTCAGATATGGAACACCGATTGGACAGGACTAAAAAAATTGGAAAAAGCGTTTTGCCAAAAAAAACTCACGAAAAAGCTGGTAAAATGTTATCTAAAATAAGAACTTCAATTAGTAAACCTAAAATAATAATAGAAAACCAAGAACTAACAAATTATCAAAAGCGTTCACGGACTCCTTACTTTACACTTTCATTACATGATGAAAATTTACATGTACCAATACTAATTGTGGGTAAGGGGATTTCACAATACTTGATAAAAAATTTTGTAAGACATGTAGATATTTTACCTACTTTGTGTGATATACTACATTTTGAATTGCCTCAAAAAATTAATGGTGTAAGTTTCAAGCCATTACTTGAGCAAAAACAAATCCAGGAAAATATACAATATTTACATACAATGCCTTATGAAAAACCTCATCAAGATGATGCGGTAGGAATAAGAACTAACAAATACAAATATTTTCGTTCAGTTCAAAATCCAAATAAAAACGTCCATTTGTATAATTTACAAAAAGATCCTCATGAAAACCACAATATTTCAGAGAATAATCAGAATGTTGTAAAAGAATTAGAAGAGGAATTATCAAGATTAATTAAAAATCCAATTACGTTTAATGAAGAGATGTCAGATGAGGATGATAAAAAAATTGAAGAAGAATTGAAAAAAATGGGATATTTATAATTATGAAAGATTTGAATTTAATATTAATACTGATAGATTCTGGTCGGCAAGATTATATGATTAAGTCAGAAATGATTGAAAGACTTAGATCAAAATTTTCATTTTTTACAAATGTAATAACATATGCACCGCATACAATTGCTTCAATGCATGCAATTTTTAGTGGTTGTTATGGAAATAGAACTGGAACGAATAGTTATTGGTCCACGTTTAAATTTAAAAAAAATAAATTTAAAACTTTAACAGAATACCTTCATGAATTAGGATTTAAAACATATGCGGACGTACATAGCGATATTGTTTCTCCAAAACAAGGGTTTAATCAATTTAGAATTTATGATGAGGAAACAGTTGATATAACAACAAGACATTGTGATTTGTTAAATGAGGTTTCTAATGAAGGAGAAAAATTTTTTGTTTATTTACATTATAGTAAAATTCATACAGGAATAAAAAATGAGGTTTTGAAAAAATATACCAATTTTAGTGAAGATTATTATAAAAATTTAAAATTAAACGAAAAGAGATATGAAAGATTATTTCATGAATCTGAAAATTATTTGAATAAAATTTTGGAAACAATTTGTTCATTAGAATTAGAAAAAAATTCTATCATACTAATTATGTCAGATCATGGAATTAGTATAGGAGAAAAAATGGGTGAGATTGCATATGGTGCATTTTGTTATGATTATACACTCAAAACTTTCTCATTAATTAAATTTCCAGAAATTACGCCAATTCAAATCAATCAACAAATTAGAAGTATAGACATGATGCCAACAATTCTTGATATTCTCGATATTCAAGTGGACAAACAGTTTGATGAATTAGATGGGAAAACGTTGATGCCCTTAATATTAGGAAATAACATGGATGAGGAAATTGCATACTCAGAAACAGGTAATCCACTAAATGAAAAAAGACCTCCTAAGGAACCAAATACCATGTCGGTAAGAACTTCAAAATGGAAATTTATACACAATGCGCATAATAATACTAAAGAACTATATGATTTAGAAAATGATCCCTCTGAAACAAAAAATCTCTTTGGAACAAACTCGGATATTGAGAATTATTTGTGGGAAAAATTAGAAAACATAAGAAACAATTTTTAACGACATTTTTTCCTATTTCTTTATGGTAATCGTTTCTAATACAAAAAACCCTGAATTTGTTAGATTTGGTAATTATTTTTTAGGTATGTTAAATGATCTTAAGCGTAGGCCTGAAGATGCTGCAAATGAATTGAATATTCCATTAAAAGAAATAATGGATATTATTGACGGTAAAAAAGAGATAACTATAGAAATTATTTCGCGTGCAGTAAAAATCTGGTCAGTAAATTACAGAGACTTTTTTTTGATACGTGATGATTGCCCTAATGGGATTAAAATTATGCGTAACGAGGACTCGGCAAAGAGTTCACGTGTAATGGATAGAGGTGGTTTGCCTTACTATGAATATAGAGATACTGTAATGAGTAGTGTTGCATTATTTCGTCCTGAGTGGATTGAAGAACTTTGTATTGTAGAAGATAACGATCCAAACAATCTTGCAGTACAATGGAATAACGGTCATTTCATGCATCAATTTACATATTTTATTGGAGATGTTAATTATTATTATCGTGGACCTGATGGTGAAAAAAAAGTTGCCATAATGAATACGGGTGATTCAGTATATGGTACTCCGTTTAGACCACATTCATTTGCTACCAGAAAGGGTGCTAAAAAAAATGGTCTGATTTTGGCATTAACCTATGGAAATCAACTAGCTGCTGACACTCAACAAGAATTATCTGCTATTGGTGAAGAATTATCATTACCATATTGGCTAGATTTCTCTAGTAGAAAAAATGCTTTTGCGCTTTTATTGAATTTTCATCGTAATTGTGCATCACTAAGCTTCGACGAGCTGGAAAAAAGAACCAGTACTAGCAAAGAGAAATTAATTCAATATGAAAATTCTTCTGAAATTCCATCTTATGAGACAATTGTAAGTTTAGCAGCAGCTATGAATGTTAATGCCAGAGATCTGCTTCCAAATGATGTCATTGAGGATAAAGTTATCGTGCAATATTACAAGGATTCAGCAAAATGGAATTTCCCAGAAACGACTAAGGCATATGAAATTGTCGAACTTGCACACTCAAGAAATCTACCTTTTTCAAAAGCATTTGAATTTACAACTTTAAAAGAAAATGATTCAAATTCGTTGGAAGAATTAGATTTGATGGTAGGACTTCATCAATATGTTTACAATGTTGGAGAAAGCACGATACGTCTAAATTGGAAAATTAACAATAAATCTAATCTTGAAGAACTCAAACCAGGTGATTCTGTCTACATTAAACCAAACGTACTGCATAATTTTCGTAATAAGGGTAAATTAATGGTTCTTAGGATTGCTGGACGAGTTGCTGGTGATGCACAAAGAGAATTATCTTCATTAGACAAAAATGATGCACATAGAGCTATTTCTGAAGTATCAATGTGGTTCGATTCACATGAAAAAACTAACATAAAATAAGAAGTTAATCAACTATTTTTTCTCTTATATTTTCTAAATCTTCAATGGTATCAATTTCAAACCAGACACCATCAACAAAAATAGGATTTACAACTTCATTAACTTGAATTAATTCATCTATCATATCGGTGAGGTATGCCTTTTGTAATGAAGGTGCATTATGAAACTCTCCCTGATGGGAAGAATTTAATCTCTCAAAAATATTGAGAAATTTCTTTGAACCAACATTGTTTAGTTTTATTATTCCTAAAAATTCACCTAATTGATGATTTTCAGTAGGATTCAGATTTTTTTTAATTTTTATTAGTTTATTTGATTTAATTAATGCTAAATCTGCTTCTGATTTTGGGTGCTGAGTACGATTCTCATATTTTTTTTCCCAGTTTAGATCAATTGCAACCCCAATGTCATAAGTTGATTCAATCACCTGTTTCATTATGTTGTTATCAACTATTACATCCCCAAATGAAATCACAACATCATTCTGAAAATGTTTGTTAGCTGCCATTAAACTTCCTAATTGTTCATGGTCATGAAATTTTTTATCAACAACATATTCAATATTTTTTAATTGAAATTTGTCTTTATTTGGACCAATAATTACAATGATCTCTTTAATACCATTATTTCGAAATGTTTCAATTTGTCTTTCAAGAATTGATTTTCCATTTACATCAACTAGTGATTTCGGCAAATCTTTTGTTATATTTCCTAATCTTGAACCCTCTCCAGCTGAAATAAATATGGCTTTCATACTATCATTTTTTTAATGAATTCATAAATCTATTTTTAATTTTAGTCGGCTCTATGTTTATTCGTTTACTGGTAACTCCACCTTTTTGAATTTTAACAATTACCATGATTGGACCAGGAATTGTTTTTATTTTTTGAAAAACATTTACCAGTTGATTTTTTGTTTTTACCTGAAAAACTCTGTAATTTGTTGATTTAGCAATTTTACCTAATTGAATTTTATTTGTTGCTGTAGGCTGTCCACCTGTTGATTCATGACTACTATTATCAAAAATTACATGAACAAGATTTTTTGGTTTTGCTGTTCCTATAGTAATTAATGAACCTAGATTCATCAAAATATTTCCATCTCCATCAAACACAAAAATTCGCTTTTTTGTATTTTTTAATGCAACACCTAAACCAATTGAGGATGCCAATCCCATAGAACCAATCATATAGAAATTCGAATTCCTATCACAAACTTCAAAAAGATCTCGACTAATGAGACCATTTGCAGATATTACAGGATGATCACCAATTTTTTTAACTACTATGCTAATCGCTTCTTTTCTAATCAAGAAAATCTCTTTTCAAAATTAATGTGCATGGTTTTTTCTCTTTGATCAGTTTTAAGGCCCAATTACAAGATACCTTCCAATTTTTTTCAGTTAAAATTTTAGATTGCAAAGAAAGTGCTTGAAGCAATTTCGGTTGGATCTTTCCAATTTTAGTGTGCTCGGGGGCATCATTTTCTAGGAAACCTCTCCAACCAATTAAAAAAATTATTGGTATTTGATATAATTGTACTAAAGATGTAATTGTGCTTAAAGAATTTGCAAACCCCGCATTTTGCATAAATACTAAAGAATTACTTTGTGATAAACTCATTCCAACAGCAATTCCAATAGCTTCTTCTTCTTTAGTAGTAATAAGAATTTTATTTTTTTTAAATCCTTGATCGATAAAATGTTTCATTGTTGAATCAGGTACTCCAATAAAATTTTCAATTCCATTATTAAATAAATAATCAAAAATTTGTTTTTGCGTTAATTCTTTCAAGAGATGTAGCCTAATTTTCTTAATTTTTCTTCAATATCTTTTTCTTGGGATTTAATATCAAACATTTCTTGTAATTTAAAAATTTCATCCATCGAGGACATTTCGTTCTGTATCTTGTCCATATTATTAGCATCTTTCATTTTGGTTAACAGATTCGTTAGTGCCTTGTGTGCAGCACGTAATGTTTGATTTGCATAAATAACCATTTTGATATTATGAGAAATTAATTCGTCCATCTTTACGGAATAATATGTTGTGGGTATCGCAACCAACGGAGAACTTCCTTTCCAGGATTCTGAAAATTCAAAAATTTCTTCAGGGGAAATTTTTTTCGAATGAATTAAAATTAAATCAGCACCTGCTTTTTCATATGCATAAGCTCTTTTGAGTGCTTCATCCATACCTATCCCTGAAATTAATGCCTCTACACGAGCAATAATCGAGAATGACTTGTTTTGTTTAGCTTCATTGGCAGCTAATATTTTTGCAACAAAATCTTTTTCAGATAATAATTGGTTATTACCATTTTTTAACAAACTATTTTGCTTTGGAAATGTTTTATCCTCAATACAAATTCCAGCAATTCCGGCATTTTCATATTTTTTGACAATATGTCTGACATTATTTGCATCTCCATATCCAGTATCACAATCTGCAATTATAGGTATTTGACAAGATTGAACCATATTCGATGCGGCATCAAAAAATTCAGTCATAGTTAGGATACTAGCATCGGGTACATTGTGAATTGCAGAAATCGCAAAGCTCCCAGCCCAAACAGCGTCAAAACCATGTGTTTCAACTAATTTTGCAGACATTGCATCATAAGCGCCACAGACTTTAACAATTTCTTTTTTTTCTAATAAATTTACTAAATTATCTGATTGATTCATGAAAAAAATTATAATTGTAAGTTATAAAAAACATCCCATCGATTATAATGTATGAAGATTATAAAACAACCAAATAATATAAAATTTGGACTTGGGGCTGCAAAAGATTTTAGCTGTCCAGAAAAATCGTTAGTGATTACCTCAAAAGGGGCCAGTTCGAGGGGATGGTTAAATTATACAAATCTAGAAAAACAAAAATGCTTTCATGATGTTGAACCTAATCCATCATTAGATACAGCAAAAAAAATTATTTCGAATTTTAAAGATGCAAATATTGAGTGTGTAATAGGACTTGGAGGTGGAAGCTCGTTAGATGTTGCAAAGTTTGTGGGACATAAACTAGGAAAGAAAAAAATTCTAATTCCAACTACATTCGGGAGTGGAAGTGAAGTAACAAGAATTGCCGTTTTAACGGTTAAAGGTAAAAAAACAAGCTTTCATGATGATGAAATGTTTGCAGATACTGCAATTGTCGATCCACATTTTATTAAAAATTCACCAATGGAAGTAATAAAAAACTCAGCTGTTGATGCATGTGCACAATGTACAGAAGGATATGACAGTAAAAATGGAAATGAGTATACAAAATTTTTGTGTAATGCCGCATTTGACATATTGGAAGATGCAATATTAAACGAAAAATATGAAAATTTGCCCATGGGTTCATTAGTTACTGGATTAGGATTTGGAAACTGTTCAACAACATTAGGTCATGCATTATCATATGTGTTTTCAAATGAAGGATACAGTCATGGTCATGCTTTATCATTTACAACATTAGCCGCTCATCAATTTAATTCATCAAAATTCAAAGAAAGATTCGAAAAAATAACTAAAAAATTAGAGTTTGAAAGAATTTATTTAAAACAAGATTTAATGATTGCAGCAAAATCAGTTTTCTCTGATAGAAGACATTTAGATAATAATCCTAAAATTGTTTCTAAAGGTGATATTATAGATATTTTAAAGCAATTCAAAATCTGAAATTGATGAAATTTCTATGATTTGAATCAAAAAAGGAAAATATGGAAGTAACAATTATGCGTAAATATACTGTATAAATTTCAATTTTTGATATTTCTAGTATTAAAAATTTCAGTATTGCTTTTTAGAAAAGAAAAACATTTCATCAGCAGAATTTATAAAATTCTTTAATAAAGCGATGTTATGTTTCTGATTTCACAGAATATTGAGTCATATGATGTCCAATTACCTGATAATGCAGTATTTCGTATTAATCTTGCATGGTGTAACAATCTAAAAGAATTAGAAAATAAATTAGCAAAAAACAAGAAATCAGAATTTTTTGTTGATTTACCTGTTGGAAGGATTAAACCGCCAAATAACAAATATTCGTTAGATGATATGATACCGATTATTGAGGCAAATCCGTGTATAAAGTATCTTGCTGTATCAAACGTTGAAAACAAGAATGACTTACAACCATTTCTAGAAAAATTACCAGATTACATCAACATAGTACCAAAAATAGAAAGCCAAAAAGCAGTATTAAATATTAAAGAGATTTGTGATTCATTAAAAACTGAAAAGAAGATTGTAATGTTAGATCATGATGATTTATTTTCTTCAATAATTCATAATAACGAGGATAAAAATAAGTTTCAAGAATACATAAAATCGTTAATTGATTTTTGTAATGCGAATAGTATTTCATTATTGAGAACTGTCGGAGTTGCATTTAGTGACGATGAGAAGAGAACAACACAATATGAGAAATAATTTAGAATTTTAATAAGAAATAACATGAAAAATTTCATTGTCTTCCCGTTTCTATTAGCGTTCTTGCCATCATGGCAACTGATCTTGAAAAATTATGACGAATTAATTTTCCAAGACATTCTCATTTCATTAGTCATAATAGCTATATCAGTAATAATTTGGATAGTAATTACAAAAATAATTAAAAATGGAAATAAAGCGGCTCTAATTACAGGCGTAGGCGTAGCATTCTTCTTTTACTTTGGTTATATGCAAGATGCATTAAATGGGATAATGATTTTCAATATTCCCATAGACAAAACTAGTGTTTTAGTGATAATATCAATAATAATTTTTATCACATCAACAATTTATTTTGTAAAATCAAGAAAGAATTTTGAATTATCAATAAAAATTGGTAATGTTTTTACAATAACATTAATTCTATTTACTTTAGTACAATTTGTTATACCTGGCGCACTTGCTGAAAAACCTAATGTGTATCACATAATACTGGATGAATATACCGATAATGAAATTTTGATGGAGAAATTTAACTATGACAACGAAGAATTCTTCAAATTTCTAAACAAAAATGGATTTTTCATACCAAGTAAATCATTTTCATCGTTTACATCAACTGATGCTGAATTAAACGTGATATTAAACATGGAATATCCAAAAGAGATAGGACGGGCATCCGAAAATTATGATTATCTGAATGATAACAACGCTATGTCAGTATTTTCTGAGCAAAATTATTCACTTATTGAAACAAATTCTATGATGCGCTGGAAGAATTTTTCAGACGTAGATACGAAACTTTGTTATGATACAACCTTCATCAATTCCGAGTTCTTAGATCAAGTTTTAAGAAAATCAATAATTAAACACTTTTTAGAAAAACATCAAGAAAATACACGACGTGACGTAATAAGATGCACATTTCACGAATTGAGTGAAATAGCATCGCAAACCAGCGGACCAAAATATGTTTTTTCGCACATATATGTGCCACACCCACCATTCCTTTTTGGTCCAAATGGTGAAAATGTTACACCTGATCATCGTGAGATAAGTGGATTGCAAAGTTGGGAAAACCCACAAGGATACATAGATCAATTAATTTATGCTACAAATGAAGTAAGTACAGTAATAAAAAATATTATAAAAAATGATCCTAACGCAATAATTATTGTGCAGGGAGATACAGGCACATCAACAATGTTTCATTCAGCTCCAACAGAATTCAAAGATGTTTATCAAATCTATTCTATTCTTTATGCAATAAGAATTCCAGATGTCAATAACTTGGATGCTATGATACCAGTTAACACGTATAGAATTATTTTCAATAATTATTTTAATATGGATTATGAATATTTAGAACAACGCAGCTATATGCTTGATCAAAACAATGTTTGGATAGATATTACAGAAAAATTACACGAATACAGATTTGATTAGGCATCTTTGTTATGTAATTCCCTAATGTATTGAGCCCCAATTTTTGCTGATTCTCCAATATTATACACTGTTTTTTCACGTATATCTTTGATTAGCTCACCAATATTTTGAGTATTTTTATCTAAAATTCTAATAAGATCTAAAATTTCTTCCAAATTATTTGGTGAAATTATGTGACCAATTTTATCTCTAATCGATGTTTCAATTGGTTCTAGTGCAATATCACTCCAATTTGTATTTAAGACCTTTTTTGGAACATCAATAAAAATAACTGGGCGTTCAAAAGTAAATGCATATTCTAATGAAATGCCTGACCAATCTGAGATCATACACAGAGAATTATTTAACGAATCGAACTTAATGACGCCTGTCTCAAGAACAAAATTAGGATTTTTCCCAAATTTTTTCTTTATTGAATCAATTAATTCTGTAGAATCTCTCAATGTTCTTATATGTGGTCTTATCATCACTCTGAAATCTGATTTTAATAAAATATCAATCAGTTTAATTCCGCACTTCTCAAGAAGATTATCGTCTCCATATGATGGTGCAATTATAATTAAATTCTTAGCATCAGAATTTGTTGCTTGAGCATTTATCTTGTTTTGTAATAATGTGTCTAATCTGCCATATCCATAATTGATTAATTTTTTTGCTTTCAATCCATATACCTTTTCTGCCTCTCGGATTTCTTTGATTTGATGAGGGCCGACACAAAAAATTGTATCGTAGTTATCTATCGCTCCTTTTCTTAGATACGAATGAACGCTATACATTGAATGAAATAAGTAAATGTAGTGAACAGGATATTCATCGGATCTTTTGATATGGAATTTGCCTAAATCTGGCATGTCCATTACTAAAATTTTCGCTTTTAATGAAGAAAAGAATTTTGTCCGTGCTGTTCCATCGCCAATATAAAACGGTAGAATTCTTTGATTTCTGGTAGATAATATTGGATCATCCTTAACTGATGTAACATAACAAATTTGTAAATTCATTTTTTCAGTTAATTCATGAATTAACGATTGAAAATGATTCATTGATGCTTTATTTTCAGCATAAAATACGATTGAGCGTTCGTCCTGGCTTAACTGATTAATTTTTTTTAATTCAGCCCATTCTGAAACAAAACCAGACTCTAAACTATGTTTATCAGTGGATTCTGTTTGCTTTTCTTTAGAAAAACCTCCAGAAAATCTTGTTTTTATTTTAAACCAATATGATTTTAAAATCATTGCGCCCGCGGCAACCACACCAGCAAGTAATGTAAGTAAAGCACTTCCGGTAACCGGATCAATGTAAGCATATACATCTAAAACAAAAAACTGATGAAATGTTAATAATATTGCAACAAAAGGAATCAATTTTCTATATTTTATGTGGCTAAATCGATCCATCTCATTAGTAAATTCTTGAACAAAAAATGGGATTTTCATATGCTTTCTTTAAATAATTCTATTGAGTTTATACATTAGTCTTCCTACAAATTGCTTAAATTATTTTTTTACGTGTGAATTTAGTATTCGAATAAATTTTTTTGCCGCAACTTCCCAACTATATGTTTCTTCAATAAACTTTTTACCTTCATTACCCATTTGTTCTGATAATTTTTTATCTGCAAGCAATAATTTTATTTTTTCAATTAGTTGTTTGTGATTACCTTTTTCTACCAAAAATCCTGTTACACCATCTTTCATCATATCTGGATTTCCACCAACATTAGTTGCAATAACTGCCCTTTTCATTAATTGGGCCTCTTTAAGAGACAGTGGAGATAAATCCATTCCTGTTATTAACGCATAGATATCAATCTCACTCAAAAACTCTCTAACTTTATCTGGATATTCTAGTTTTCCTAACCAATGAAAGTTTTCATATTTTTCTAATTCTGTAAGTATTCTTTCTTCAAACGGTCCATGTCCTACCCAATAAAATTGCACGTCAGGTAATTTTTCTAAAACCTTTTTCAAAATCAACATCTCTGATGTTTTACCCCACCAATTTGCATATTGGACTAATCCCACGCATGGATGTTTCAATTTCATTCCATTTACTTTATACCATCGGGTTGCATCTACTCCTTCAAAAAAAACGTCTGTTTTTTGGTTTGGTACATGTTCATTAGTGATTTTTTCTAAATATTTACAAATAGGCAAGATTATTTTTGCCTCACTAAAAATCCTTTTTGCAATTTGATCCCATTTCTGAATAGCAATATTTTTTGGAAATGATTTGTATATTGTTTTTTTATACCAAGCAAGTTCTGACCAATAATGTCCTCGCAGAAGTACAAAAAGCGGTATGTTTTTTTCTAACGCAGCAATTCCAAAATGTTTTTGTCTATCTATAAAAATTGCATCAGGTTTGAAATCTTCGATCAGTTTATTGAATCGTTTTTTAGTTTGAAACCAATTTATTATTTTTCTACTTGGAAAACCATCACAGTAATCTGTATCAAGAACTAGTTTAGTCTCCACACCCAACTCATTTAATTTATTTGAGAATTCTTTTAAGTGGAAAAAAAACGAACTTGAACCTCCGATTAAAAGTTTCAATTTTATCACAAATCCCTATATCTCATTAAATTTTTTTGAAGAAATTATGTCTTTTATCCAGTCTACTAACATAACTGATGGTTCCCAACCAATCTTTTTTTTAATTAAATCAATATTTGCCTTTGTTTGATGAACATCACCATCTAGTGCGGATCCAAAAATAGGTTCAATATTTAATCCAGAACATTCTATCATAGTTTTAGCTAAATCCAGTATGGTTATCGTTGTATTTGTTCCAACATTAAAAAATTCATGAGTAATATTACTATTCATTGACATAATGTTAGCGTCTACTACATCACTAACATGTACAAAATCTCTGAATTGTGTTCCATCACCATTGATCTTTGGTGGTAATTTATCCCTAATACATTCTAAAAATAATTTTAAGACCCCAGCATATTCTTTTGATTGTCCTTTTCCAAATACGTTGAAATAACGTAATCCTATCACACTTACTCCCATCTTAGAATATTTAATCGCTAATTCTTCCTTTTTCAGTTTTGTTTCTGCATATGGGTTAATTGGATTTTTTCCATCTGATTCTTTAATTGGAATTCTAATTGGGTTGCCATAAACACTTGAAGAACTTGCATAAACAACCTTAAAACCATATTTTTTAGATAATTTCAAAATATTTTCTGTTCCGTTTACATTAACATTATGATACTTGCCAGGTTCATCAAAGGAATCTTGTACTGATGCAAGTGCAGCTTGATGAAATACTCCATCCGCATCCTTTGTTATATCTTCAAGCAGATCTATATCTAAAATATCACCTTTAACAAAATTAATTTTGTCTATTACTGATTCCAAATTTTTCTTCTTTCCTGTATTCATATTATCTATTACTGTAACAACGTCACCACATTCTACTATCTTTTTTGTTATATGACTTCCGATAAAACCAGCTCCACCAGTTACAACATATTTCATTATATTTTTCCTATTCCTATTGCATGATATTCAGCCTGTAATTTCTTTTCCACTAAAATTCGTCTACAGTCTATAACAAATTTTTTGTTCATGTATTTTATTGAACTGTTGTTAAGTTTTTCAAATTGCTTCCAATGAGTCATCAATATTGCACATTGACTTTTGTTTAATGCTTCAGTGGCTGATCTTGCATAAATGATTTTTTCTCCAAAAACATCCTTAGTATTTTTCATTGCTTTCGGATCATAAATTGTAATTCTAGATTTCTTTTTCAAAAGTTTTTTTATTAATTCTATTGCTATTGAATCTCTAATATCGTCCGTGTTAGGCTTGAATGCAGTACCCAAAACAGTAATTTGTTTTAATGCAAGCGTTCCTAATGTTTTTTCTATTAGCGAAACTATATTTTGTATTTGTTTTTGATTAATTTTCTCAACTGCATTTAGGAGAGTTGGATTAATTCCTATTGTATCGGCAAAATTTATCAACGCTTTCATATCTTTTGGTAGACATGAGCCGCCATATCCTGGTCCTGCGTTTAGAAACAATGCTCCAATTCTAGGATCCAAACCTATTGTTTTTGCAATATCATCTATGTTAGCGCCTGGTGTATTTTGGCATATGTTAGATAGTTGATTAATAAAACTAATTTTTGTTGCTAGGAATGAATTGTTTGCATATTTTATCATCTCAGCAGTTTGATGATTCGTGATTACAATTGAAACATTTGGATGTAATTTAGAAAAGAAACTTTTTGCTTTTTTCATGAATTTGGTTTGATAGCCTCCTAAAACTATCACATGAGGAAATTTTGTATCCCTAATCGCACTACTTTCCTGTAAAAATTCGGGATTTGAAATGAGGCCAAATTCTTTTCCTGCTTTTTTACCAGATCTTTTTTCTAAAATTGGTAAAATGACATTTTGCATAGTACCTGGAATAACTGTGCTTTTTATGAGAACGATTGGATTCTTTTTAGTTTTTGCAAGAATTATGCCAATAGACGTTACCGCTTTTTTAATCATTGATAGTTCTATTGCACCATTTGATTTTTGAGGCGTTCCTACAGCAACAAAAATCATATCACAATCTTTAATCAACGAAAAATCGTCAGTAATAATTAATTTCTTTTTTAATCCAATTTTTAATATTCTTTCTAAATCTGGTTCAAAGAATGGTGATACTCCATTACGAATTTTTTTGCATTTTTCAGCATCAACGTCTATCCCAACAACATTCTTTCCTTTTGATGCTAATACAGAGCCAAAAGATAAACCAACGAATCCTAAACCGATTATTCCAATTTTCATATCCAAACAAACTTACTAGATGTTAAAAATTATGCTATTTTATACGAAGTTTCTAGAGCATGCTTGTAGGTCTTAGCTGTTCCAATATCAATTTCAATTTCATTTGATTTGATAGGAATGGCAACTACTTTTTCTCCTCGTTCAATTAGATTTTGTATAGCATCAGTTAATTGTAATTCATTATTCTTATCTGGTTTTATGTTTTTAAGAGATTCAAATATTTTTGGTTTGAAAAAGTAAATTGGTAACAAACCTAAATTAGATTTCGGTTTAGTAGGTTTTTCTTCAACTTTTTCAACCAAATAGACTGATGATGAAATATTTTTTACCTGTGGAACTCCATATCTTTTAGGATCTTTTATTTTTTTACAAAGAAGTACGGCTGCTATAGAAGGATCATCTTTTGCAGTTTTTATTAATCTTAAAACTGGATGTTTGGATCCACCTATGATGGAAACATCTCCACCATGCACAATAAAATTATCATTTCCAATATATCTCTCAGCTCGTTTTACGGCATCACCGAATCCCAACGGCTTGTTTTGGTTTGTCCATATAAGATGTGACTTTTCTAATCTTTTATAGAAGTTCGACATCAATGCGTTGTTCTTTTTAGATAATTCATTAAGATAAGTTTCGTCTGGCGTAAAATGATCTTTAATTGATCTTTTTTCTCTACCTACTACAAAGCAGTAGTCTCTTATACCTATACCATATAGCTGTTCAAAAATAAATTGAAGTAAGGGAATAACAATCAGGTTGTTGTTGTATATTTTAGAAAAAATAGGCATCATTTCTTTGGGAAGCTCCTTAGTTATAGGAAGAAGTCTAGTGCCTTTTCCAGCAGCAGTTATAACCGATTTAATCACAAAAATCACCTTAACTTTATTATCTCTGTTTTTAAATTTTAACACTCATTACTATCGAATAATATTATACTTGTGATGGGAAAAATTAGAATTGGCTATCCTAGTAAACCCAACTGCAATTTGTAACATTCTTACATTAAGATATAATCCTGAAATCAAACCACTTCTACCAATAAAAACATGGAAGGATTTTCAACCTGATAATGCAGTTATCTCAATTGAACACATAGAAAATACAATTTCAGGCTTACTCAAACAAAAAATTGAATCTAACAAAATAAAAAAAATTTCTATTGCACTAAGTGGAGGAATGGATTCTACTTTAATTTTAGCAATATTAAGAAAACTATTTCCGGATATTGAAATTGAAGCTATAACAATAAAATTTGCTAAAAGCACTGACGAATCATCTGTAGCCGCAAAAATTGCAGAAAATTTTGAAGCAAATCATCATATAGTTTATCTTGAAAATTATCTAGAAGAACTTCCGAAAGCCATAAGTATAGTTAACATGCCATTTTGGGACCTACATTGGTATCATGTGGCAAAAAAATCTCAATCACTGTCTAAATATCTAGCATCGGGTGATGGTGGAGATGAGTTATTTGGTGGTTATACCTTCAGATACGAGAAATTTCTTTCCCTTACAACACAAAATTCTACTCCTCAGGAAAAAGTTAAGGCATATTTACAATGCCATGAACGTGATAGAGTTCCAGATCAGGAAGAACTTTTTGACACAAAAGCAAAATTCACATGGGATGCTATCTATAATGTACTATTACCCTATTTTGATAACTCATTATCATCTTTAGAACAGGTTTTTCTGGCTGATTACAACGGAAAACTTCTGTATAATTTCAATCCAGTCAATACACGAATATTAAATCATTTTCAAATAGAAAGTATCAATCCATTGTTATCAGATAATATCATTTCGTTTGCTACTCATATTTCTGATATACAAAAATATGATCAGAATAAAAATTTAGGTAAATTACCCTTGCGAGAATTACTCAAAAAATACAATGCAATATCATTTGTTCCTGATCAAAAATTAGGTTTTAACGTTGACACAAAAAATCTTTGGGAATCATATGGAAAGTCTATCTGTACAAAATATCTACTAGATTCTTCTATTGTTAATGATGGATGGATTAACAAAAAATGGATAACAAATTACATTAATCGTGATGATTTGGATATACGATACATCAACAAATTTCTAGGGCTGCTAGCATTCGAGATATGGTATAGATTGTTCGTGACAAGAGATATGAACGAAAATGAAAAATTACAAGTATGATTTAACTTGAAATTGCTAATTACAAGTGACAAACAAGATTTCATATAATTTTATTTATAATGATATTTTTCTAGTATATCTGAAAATTCTTTGGCAAGAAATTCCCATGAATAATTCGTCTTAACATTTTCCTCTGCTTTAGCAGTGATTTTTTTGACAAGATCTGGTTTAGAAAGGAGATCGTTGATTAAATGTACAATTTGATCACTATCTCCTAAATTAACTAAAAATCCTGTCTCTCCATCTATTACTATTTCAGGTATTCCACCAATATTAGACGCGATTACAGGTTTTTTCATTAACATAGATTCTATAATACTCTGACCTAATCCTTCTAAACCTGATAATAACAAGTAAACATCTAGCGACGAAAAAAATTTTTTTATTTCATTTGGATATTCCAAATTACCCATCCAAACAAAATTCTCAAATTTTTTTAGTTTATGAATAATTTTATCCCTGTAAATGCCATCACCTGCAAGATAAAATGTCACATTTGGTAACTTTCTCATCACATCTTGTAATGTATTCAACTCTCTTGTCTTGCCCCATATGTTAAATCCTTGAACAAGTCCAACACATGGATGAATTAATTTTTGGTTATCTACTTGAACCCAATCTGACGCATTTCTTCCATCAACAGATAATACTTCGATTTTATTTTTAGAATATCTCTTTCGAACTTCATTTTTTAAATATTCAGAAATAGGCAAAATCATAGAAGATTCTTTAAAAATTCTCTCTGCTAATTTTTGATTTTTCAAAACAGAGAAAAATTTTAACGATGATTTGTAAATTGTTTTCTTTGCCCATTCTAATTCTTCCCAATAATTTCCTCTAAGTAAAAGAAACAAAGGAATTTTTTTATCAAGAAAAATTTTTCCTAATCTTGAGATGTGATCTAATAGCACTATATCTGGTTCAAAAGTGTTTAATAGAATTTTTAATTTTCTGTTTGTGGTAATTTTCTTTTTCAAATTTAAACTTAAAGATTTTTCGAGAAAATCTATATCTATTATAACTTTACTTTCTATTCCAAATTTTTCTAGTTCATATGAAAAGTGTTTTAAATGAATTAGTCTTGATTTGCTTCCAACAATTAAGATTTTCATATTGGTTTTCAACTAGCTAATTACAGAAATATTATTTTATTATAATTTCTACTTAATTAGATACTTCATTAATACGTCAAAATTTATGAGGCTAGAATAGCATATCTTATAGGTTCATCTGAAAAGTGAATTTAAGGATAAATATTGCTAAAATTGAATATTATTCATCCATTTTTAGTTGCATTTTTTCCAATTTTAATCATTTATTCACAAAATGTGGGAAGGATTGAAATTGAAGAATTAGTTCTCCCAACAATTGTAATTGTTGGACCTGCAATAGGGCTTTATTATTTTTTGAAATCAATTTTAAAAAACGAAAATAAATCTGCAATAATAGTAACACTAATTCTTGTAATATTATTTTCATATGGTCACATTTACTATTTGTTAAACGATGTTATGATAGATGAGTTTGATATAGGTAGGAATAGATATCTAATTCCAGTATTTGGATTATCATTAGGTATTGGTATATTTTTTACAATTAAAATAAAAACAGCATTAGACAATGCAACAACTATTTTGAATGTAATTTCGGTGACTTTAATTTTAGTTGCGGCAGGAAATATTGGATTAGTACTAATAGACACCACTAGTTGTGAAAACTGTGCTACTTATGAAGGAAATATAGCGCAAGAATTGTTTTATGATAGGATTGATTTTTCATCTTATTTTGAGCCTCATGAATTTTCATTATCTGAAGAAAAGCCACCTGATGTCTATTATCTTATCGTAGATGAATATGGAAGAAATGATGCATTGTTAGAATATAACAATTTTGATAATAGTGAATTTACAAATTTTCTTACTCAGAAAGGATTTCACGTTGCAAAAAATAGTTTTTCAAATTATCCAACGAGTATGCAATCAATTACTTCTACAATGAATATGAGATACATTAATTTTTTATCTGATGAAGTGGGCGAAAAAGCAAGAAACTACAAGCCACTGAATGAAAAGACATATGGACTTTTGCCTAATAATCAAGTAATAAAAAATTTTAAAGATATGGGATATAAGATGATTAATTTTAATACATTTTTAACACATCAGCATGAATTACCATTAGCAGATTTAGGTCTATGTAATAGAGGAGCCAATTTGCTTGATAACAAATTATTTGATACAATTTCACGTACCACTATTTTTGGTTATTTTGTTGAAAGGTTATGGGAAGATGAAATGAGAAAATCTACGATGTGTGCATTTGAAGAATTTTCATCCGTAGAGGAAAATTTTGAAGAACCTGTTTTTGTGTGGGTACACATTGCGATTCCACATGCCCCATACATTTTTGGCCCAAATGGAGAACCAATAACTCCTGGAACACCACTATTACTTACAGCTAATCCGGAACACAGAGTTAGTGGTTGGGATGAAAAGCAACAATACATTCAGCAAGTTCAATTTAGCAATAAAATGATGAAAAAAATTGTAAATGAGATTTTATCTAAAGAAAAACCTGCAATCATAATCTTTCAAAGTGATCATGGTACAGCATGGGATGTTAACTGGTTTGAACCATCTAAAGATGATGCTTGGGAAAGATTAAAAATTTTCAATGCAATATATTTTCCAGATGAAGAAAAACGAAAAATGTTAGAGGATGATCGTACGGCAGTTAACACATTTAGGATAGTATTTAATTCCTATTTCGGAAGTAATTATGAGATGTTAGAAGATAAAATGTACTGGGGATGGAGCAAGAAACCATACTATTTTGAGGAAGTAACTAGTTACTTGTTAGAAAAATAAATAACTGCTAAAGATTGATAAATATGGGAAAACTGGCTATAATATGCATACTAAATACGGATTCACATTCTTTTTAGCATCTGTTTTTATCTTTTCACAGTTTTTTATTTCTAATGCCTATGCATACATCGATCCAGGTAGTGTGAGTGTAGCTTTTGCATTAATTGTTGGTGTACTAGTAGGGGCTGGCATGACAATAAAACTTTACTGGATAAAATTAAAAAATAAATTATCGAGGAAAACTGATTAATTTACCTCAAACATATGCTGACCTTAGAGGTTAGAATTTTTGCATAACAATACAAATTAACATTAAGGCTAATGCAAAAATATGAAAATCACCAAATCGATTTTTGGTAAAGAAGGGAACGATATCGACAAATTTAATGAATTGGATTTGGATGAACGTTCAATCGTTTTCTATTCGGAAAGTTCAGTTATCTTGTATCCATATGTTGAGGAAATAATTAGGGAGCTCCAAAATAGAGATCAAAAAATTTGTTATTTAACCTCAAGCAAACATGATCCCATTCTCAAAAACGAGAGTAAAAACATCAAAGTTTTTTACATTGGTGACTCTGAAATTGAAAAAATGAAATTTTTTTTAAGATTAAAGGCAAAGGTGTTAATTATGACCATGCCTGATTTAGGAAGTTACCATATTAAGCGTTCAAAAATATTCCCAGTTCATTACATTTACACTTTTCATTCAATGAATAGTACGCATATGGATGGTACTAATTACGTCAGGACTTCTCTCTTTCGAAAGAGTACACTTGACCAGTTTGATAGTATATTTTGTGTAGGGAAATACCAAGTTCAAGAAATTCGTGCCACTGAAGAGTTGTATAACCTTAACAAAAAAAATTTGGTTGAATGCGGATATGGGTTATTAGACAAATTAATCAGATTAAGATCTTCATCTGCACAACAAAATTTTCTGTCACAAAATAATAAAAAAAAGGTTCTAATTGCACCTTCATGGGGAAAACAAAATTTATTGGAATCTGTGGGCATAGAATTAGTAAAAATTTTACTTGATGCTGGTTATCATGTTACAATTAGACCACATCCTATGACCATTAAAAAATCACCCAAGGTAGTAAAACAAATTAAGGAAAAATTTGAGAAAAATCCAGATTTTGATTTAGATACAAATGTATCCTCTCTTGAACAATTGTTGTCTAGTTATGCACTGATTACAGATTGGTCAGGAATTGGTTATGAATATGCATTCGTTTGCGAAAGACCTGTGATTTATGTTGAGGTTCTAAAAAAAGCTCGTAATAAAGAATATGAAAAAATTGGGCTTGAACAATTTGAAATTAGTATTAGAGATAAAATAGGCGAAATTGTTTCTATTCAAAATATAGAAAACATACCAGAACGCATCGAATTTTTGTATGCTCATATCAACGATTTTGAAAATAAAATCCAGAAAATTCGGAATGATGCAATTTTCAATATTGGAGAATCTGGAAAAGTAACTGCTAATGAGATTATTAGAATAATTAATGAAAAAGCATAAGCAAAATAGCTTGTGATAAATTTGTTCTAACATTATATTATGGCCAGTTAATGTCATAAATTACATGCGTGTGATAATTCTAGCTGCTGGGGCAGGTTTACGATTAGGTCAACACATAAAAGATATTCCAAAAGCGCTTTTAGATCTAAATGGGAAATCTATTTTGGAAAGACAAATTTCATTATTAAGACAACATGGAATAAATGAAATTTTTGTTGTTACTGGATATCAACGAGAAAAACATACATTGAAAGATATTGAATATATTTTCAATCCAAGATATGCTGAAACTGAACAACTTGCTAGTATGATGGTAGCAAGAACAAAAATTTCTGATGATGTTTTAGTCATTTTTGGTGATATTGTATTTGACGGTCAAATCCTTCAACAAATTTTAGCCTCCAATGATGATATTGCTATGGCGATTGATTTGAATTGGGAAAAATCCTATAATGATGGTCTGTGCAATAGCCATCCATTAGATGAACCAGTTTTGATTAATCAGAAAAAAGTCCTACGAATTTCCTATAAGCAAACTGACACCATGATAGAAAATCAAACAGTTGGAGAATTCTTAGGTGTAATCAAATTATCTGCAAATGGTTCAAGAACTATAATTAAAAAATACGAAGAGTTGGAAAAGTCACATGTTGGGAGATTCCATGACGCGAATTCATTAGAAAAAGCAAAACTAGCTGACATTTTACAAGAATTAATTGATTCTAAAATTGAAATTTCCTTTATACCTGTTAATGGAAAATGGTGTGAAATTGATACACCCAAGGATTTAGAAAGGGCTAGAAAAAATTTTTAAAATATTGATATTGAATGATAGAAACTCTTGATAAAATTATAGCGGATGAACATCTGGGATGGGACAAGACATTAACGGATCAAAAACAACAATTTGTCGTTCAACTTGATTCTAAAATAATTGAAGATCTTGTTAAGCGAAGAAACGAATTAGATAAGCTTAATGAAATTGATTTGCCACTTTTAAAGAATAAGATACTTGACTTTAGAAAGGAAATACTGCTTGATGGGGTTGGTTTGTTTATAATAGATGGTACTTGCTTGAAAAAATTTTCGTTGAAAGAAAAAATATCAATTTATACATTAATTACGAAAATTTTGGGTGAATTAATAATTCAAAATACACAGCAAGAAAAAATTGTGGAGATAAAAGATGTAGGAAAATCAATGAAAACTGGCGGGAGATATCACGAAACAAAAGAAGGCGGATCACATCATACTGATAGCCCACAATGGAAGAATGTGCCTGATTATTTGGGTCTTTTTTGTGTTCGTAATGCAAAAAAAGGTGGGACAAATTTATTTTTGAGTGCTTACACAATTCATAACAGAATTTTCAAAGAAAGGAAGGATTTGCTTCACACATTTTATGAAAAATTTCACTTTGATAAAAGAGGAGAATTCAAAGACGGAGAATCTCCAACAGTTTTTGAACCAATTTTCGAATTCAAAGATGAAAGATTACACTTTCGATATCTTCGAAATTATATTGATGCAGGTCATGATATTCAAAATGAACCGCTATCTCAAAATCAAAAAGAAGCCTTAACTTATCTAGACAATTTAATGCGGAGGGATGAGATGATAATGAGATATGATCTGAAACCCGATGATATGGTTTTTTCAGATAATCACCGGGTTGTTCATGGCAGAATAGCATTTGACGACTATGATGATGAAAATTTAAAGAGGTTAATGTTGAGAACTTGGATTAAGGATAAAATGTATGAAAAAAACTAGACCATTAAAAATTTACCTTGCTGATCTTACCTACATTACTGTTACACTTGCCACTGAAGCATTTCCATTAAATGTAGGTTATATTGCTAGTTACTGTAAAAAATTATTTGGCAATGATGTTGAAATAACATTATTCAAATACATAGACGAAATTGATAAGGCAGTAAATGAAAATCCTCCTGACATTTTAGGTTTAAGTAATTACTGTTGGTCTCATAATGTTAGTTACGAAATTTTTAAAATGTGTAAAAAAACTAATCCTAATGTAGTTACTATCTGGGGGGGTCCAAATTTTCCTATCGATTTTCCTTCACAAAAAAAATTCATGGAACATTACAAAGAAGTTGACATTTATGTTCCAACTGAAGGTGAAACTGGTTTCTCTAATGTTGTTAAGAAAGTTTTAGAATCAAATTCAATAGATGAAGTTAAACAACAAATTACACAAAGTCCAATTGATGGTTGTATCTCTAGAAATGAACAAGGACAAATTCAATATACTATTCCAACAGTACGAATATCATCTCTTGATGAAATTCCATCTCCTTATCTAAATGGAATGATGGATAAATTTTTTGATGGTAAATTAACTCCTATGTTACAAACTAATCGTGGATGTCCATTTCACTGTACGTTTTGTACTGATGGTAGAGACGAAGTAAACAAAGTAAATAATTTTAGTACTGCACGTGTTCAATCTGAGATTCAGTATATTGCTGAACATATCCCAAAAAACACACATAGTCTTCATATTAGTGATTTAAACTTCGGAATGTATCCTCGTGATATAGAAATTTGTGAATCGTTGGTAAAAATTCAAGAAGAATTTGATTATCCGAAATATATTAAATGTACTACTGGTAAAAATCAAAAAGATAAAATCATTAAAGCTATTAAGAAATTAAACAGTTCTTTGCGTGTTACAATGTCAGTTCAGTCTCTTGATTCTAATGTATTAAATAATATTCGAAGAGATAATATCAGCGTAGATCATATGCTTGCATTATATCCTGCAATAAAAGAGGCAGAATTACAAACTACTTCTGAAGTAATTCTAGGATTACCTGGAGAAACTTATTCTAATCATATACAGACTTTGCGTGATCTAATTCGAGCTAAAATGGATGAAATTGTGGTTCATACATGTATGCTTCTTGATGGTTCTGAAATGAATTTACCGGAAGAACGAAAGAAGTGGGGTATGAAAACTAAATTTAGGGTACTTCAGAGAGATTTCGCTGAATTAAGTTCTGGAAAAAAAGTGATTGAATATGAAGAAGTTGTAGTAAGTTCAAACACGATGACTTTTGAAGAATATATCAATTTGCGTAATCTAGCGTTTATCATTTTTGTCACAAATCAAGGCATTGTTTTTGACGCAGTTCAAAAATTATTACGTGAGCAAGATATTGATGTGTTTGATCTCTATTACAGAATGCTAACTAACAAAAAAAATTCTCCAGAAAATACTCAAAAAGTCATAGAGCAATTCAAACAAGCAACTATTGATGAATTATGGGATTCGCCACGAGAATTGTTAGAAAATTTTCGAAAAGATTTTGAATATAAAAAATTACTAAATGGAGAAGCTGGAACTAATGTACTTTATCATCACAAAGCTATGGTAATATCTGAATATATGGATGATTGGACAGAGTATGTAATAGAATCTGCTCATACGGTACTTAAAAATTCAAATAACTATAATGATGAATTAGAAAAACAATTTGAAACTGTTGCAAATTACTGTAGGGGATTATCTCATAATGTTTTGGGTCAAGATCGTCTAGATACTAATCCTGAATATGAATTTGAATACAACATTCCATCTTGGTTATCACCTAAAACTAATCTCAAACTAGATAATTTCAAATTAGATACAAAATTAAAAATTTCATTTCAATTGGATAATGAACAATTTAGGATGGTACAAGATAATATTGATGTCTATGGACATTCAAGCATTGGTAAAAGTAAAACTTTGAAAATGCTACCTAATCAGAAATTATGGAGACACCCACTTGTTACCTCAAATCACACAACATACCTATGTTGGGACGAATAATTGCAAAGGATTTTACAGTTAAAGTTGAGAAACATTTGAATTTATCCTAAGAATTTTCTATAAATGGTTGATTAATTAATACAATGTCTTTTATTCTATTAATCTAATTTTTTTCCAATGAAGATACTATTAATTTCACCAACATCTGGTGGTATTGGTGGAATAGCACAACACGTAGATGGACTGTCACAATTTTTAATCGGAGTAGGTCATGAAGTTGATGTTATATCATCTGCAAATACATTTACCATACCAATTAAACGTCTAAAAAATCCAAGTTTTATGTTTTCATCGTTTTTAAAAACTAAATTAATGAAGAAACATGATATTGTTCATGCTCATCACATTGCTGGCGCCCTAGCTATGAAAAATGTTTCCTGTAAAAAAATATTATCTATTCATGGTATTTATTCAAAAAATATAGCCCAACTTTATGGTAAAACTACCGCAAACATATCAAAAAAATATGAAAAGACAGTATTAAATTGGGCAGACGGTATTACTGTTATTTCCAAAGAGGGATATAATTATTACACTGAAATGGGATTTAATGTTGTCCAAATTCCAAATTCTATCGATCTTAATATTATTCCAAAAAAATCTACCAAACAATTTGAAAATCAAATAATTTTTGCAGGGCGTTTGTCTAAAGAGAAAGGAATTGAAATTCTGCTTGAAACTGCAACACATCTACCAGATAACTATCATCTTCTTATTGCTGGATCGGGTCCGCTGGAAGAAAAAGTTCGAAATTTAGCTGATAAAAAAATAAATGTGCATTATTTAGGTTATCAATCAAAACAAAATTTGCTTTCTCTTATACGAGGATCAGATTTACTCATTCAACCATCTTTGGAAGAAGGAATCAGTTCCACACTTCTAGAAGCAATGGCATGTGGTACGTGTATTTTAGCTAGTAATATAGAAGGAATCAGTGAGATAGTTGAAAATAATAAAAATGGATTACTTGTGGAGCCGAATAACAGAGAGAAATTATTAAACAAAATTCTATATTTGTTGCCAAAAAAAGAAAAAAGATTGAGGATGGCTAACGAAGGACTTGAAATAGTTAAAAAATATGATTGGAAAAAAGTTGGAAAACTTTATCTCAATTTTTATGAATCTCTTCTAAATTAACAAAGTGTGTTACTCAAATTCTATAAAAAGAGTATTAAGATGGCAAAATTGAGTTAGCTCATTGCAGTTAGATAAAGGATTAGTTAAGGTTGAAAAGTCATCGCATTATGGACGCTATCTGCTAATAATTGGAATACTTGCTCTTTCCTTTTCATTATCTGTCGTGATGCGAGCACAGCCTCTAGAATATGGTTTTGAATTAAATGAGTATGACCCATTTTTCAATTACAGGGCAACTCAGTTTATGACAGAGAATGGTTTGCCAGCATATTTGGAATGGAATGACGACTTGTCGTGGCATCCACATGGAAGGGATATTTCAACCACTTCACAAGTAATGCTTCATATTACTACTGCAACGCTTTACCAAATTTTTGGTATGGGTTCCAGCCTGTATGATTTTACCATATTGTTCCCATTGGTTGTTGGCTCACTTACTACAATTGTTATTTTTGCATTGGTTAGAACAATTGGAGGCACAACAGCTGGACTTTTTGCTTCGCTCTTCTTTGCCGTCTCTCCTATAATCATTATGAGAGGCTCAATAGGCTGGTTCAAGTCTGAGCCGCTGGGTCTTTTTTACGGATTGTTAGCTGTTTATCTCCTTATTAGCGGCATCAAATCAGACAAAGGAAAGGTATCTATCGCAAAGATTGTAGGAAGTGGTATCTTTCTGGCCTTTGGTCTTACTTCATGGGGAGGCATCCAGTTTTTCATATTACCAATAGGACTTTTTTTCTTAGCATTACCATTCCTAAGAAAAGATAACAAGTTCATCGTATTGACTTCTGTTATTTTCACATCTACACTAGTTTTGGTAACTATACTATTTGACTTATTGAAAGCTATTGGATTACCAGTAGAAACTTTAGCTGGGGATTTACTAAGCCTAAATGCGCTTTTCATGATTGGATGCACTGGATTTCTGGTAGCGTATGTCATAATCAGGGTGATATTGAAAAAAGTACAGTTACGTAGTGGTCTCGCACTCTTAAGCGGTACCATAATAGCTGGAATTGCTATAGTCTCTTCAGGCATGGATATCGTTACTTTGCCGTCTTTTAGGTATCTTAATGCCGCAAACCCCCTTTTGATTACAACTAACATGCTTACAGATTCTGTATCTGAGCATGCAACATCAACCATCGATATTTCATTTTACTTCTTCTCAGTTTTGATGGTCTTTGCAGGACTAGGAGCTTGGTTGCTCTTCCAAAAAAAAGTAAACCGTTCTTTGCAAATTAAAGGCGAAATGGCTGCATTTGCTCTCATAATAGGATTTCTTGGAATCTATTTCAGCTCTGCATTTGTAAGATTGGAAGTATTTGGTTCAATCTCAGTTATAATATTATCATCTATAGGCATATCAATTCTAATATCAAAAATCCTAAAAGATGGACATAAACCTGCAAGTGCTGTAACTAAAATTTCTTTTCTGGCTATAATTGTAGCCTTGTTAATGGTACCAATGGCTTATCCTGAAGAATTTAACTGGTCAAATAACAACGTTGGATTACCTATTACCATACTGAATAGCGGTACTCAGTTTAATGTGTCCACAAATGATTGGGCTGATGCCATGCAGTGGTTAAGGGAAAATACTCCTAAAGATGCCGTTATTGCATCATGGTGGGATTATGGATACTGGATTTCCACTCTTGGTGAAAGAAAAACTTTAGCTGATAATTCAACACTATTAGATTGGCAGATTAGAAAAATAGCAGCTACGTATATGAGCACGCCGGAAGATGCTTGGCGAATTTTAACGAGTGATGTAGATACTGATGTAAGTTCATACTATGTAACTTTACCAGCTGATGTTACTAATCCAACTAAACCTACAAATGACATTTATGATGAGAAGCAAAATAAGCTCGATCAATTCAAAAATTGGAAAGATGATCCTACAATAGAAAAAATATACGGTCCTGAAATAGCTGAAAAATATCCCACGTTGTTTGATTATTGGGAACAAGAAGTGTATGTTCTTTCACCAGTAATTACTGGTCTAGATGCTGACTATGTTATAATAAATCTTGCAGCGGAGAAACTGAGTGCAGAAAACATAATGGATTTGTATGTACTTAAACAAAAAGGCGGTGATGAAAGTAAGGCTTTTTGGTTTCTTAAAATAGCGGATTTGCGTATTTTGGATTATTATAATCCAGAACTATCGGGTTACAGTGATAAATTCTGGGATGAAACACTTTTAGGAAAATTAATACCATTTACACATATAGTATATGTAGACACTATTAATCCTGAAATTCAATCAGAAACTTTCAAGCCAGGTTACACTTCAATCTATGTTAAAAATATCAAGTTTCCAATGAATGGAGACGGTCCATTTCAATTGGTATATGTTCCTCCATCATTTGAGATGGATGCACCTGGTCCACTGACTGGTCCTCTAATTTACAAAATAAACAAAGAGTATAACCCAAATCAATAATTGGTAAAAACTAAATATTATTTTTTATACTTTTCCGCTTCTTCGGATCCACCGGTAGCAGTTCCTTTACTATAAGAATGAGCACCTGCACCAGCGAGTTCTCCATTCTGTACAATTAGGTATTGGGCTCTAATTGGTGTATCATCAAAGAAGCATTCCAATATTTCTCTCGTACCGGCGGCATATCTTGCCTGCGCTGATAATGATGTGCCTGAAGTGTGTGGTGTCATGCCATGATTTGGCATAGTTCTCCAGACGTGATCGTTAGGTGCTGGCTGAGGAAACCAAACATCTCCCGCGTACCCGCTTAACTGTCCAGATTTTAAAGCGTCTGCAATTGCTTCTCTATTACAAATTTTTCCTCTAGCAGTATTAATAAGATAAGCACCTTTTTTCATCTTGCTAATTAATTCCTTATCAAACATATTTTCTGTTTCTGGATGTAATGGGCAGTTAATTGTAACCACATCGCACACAGCAACCATTGATTCCACAGATTCGTGGAACGTTAAATCTAATTCTTTTTCAACCGATTCAGGTAATCTGTGTCTGTCAAAATAATGCAAATGAGTTTCAAAAGGTTTCAATTTTCTTAAAGCAGCTAATCCTATTCTACCTGCTGCTACGGTACCTATGTGCATACCTTCTACATCATAGGAACGTTGTACAGCATCAGCAATATTCCAACCACCTGATTTTGCAATTGCGTGTTGATTATGATAATCTCTAACCATAGATAAAATCATCATAACAATATGTTCAGATACAGAAATTGAATTGCAATATGTAACTTCGACGACATCGACTTTGTTGTCCATTGCGGCCTGTAAATCAACATGATCTGAGCCAATACCCGCTGTAATTGCTAATTTTAAATTTTTTGCTTTTTCTATTAGTTCTCTTGTTAAATAGAATGGCCAAAACGGTTGTGATATTACAACATCAGCATCAACTATTTCTTTAGCAGCGACTGAATTATCACCATCTTTATCAGACGTAACTACTAATGTATGCTCTCTTTCTTCTAAAAATTTTCTTAATCCTAATTCACCAGAAACACAACCAAGTAATTCGCCTGGTGTGAAGTCAATTGCTTTTGGTGTTGGCAGCGTCATACCATCTGGATAGTTTTTTAATTCTGGTAGTTCGCTTAATGGATAGTTCTTCGGCATTCCGTCTTTGGGATCATCATACAATACACATAGTATTTTCATAATTTACTCCTCTTCTTTTTATCGTTAGGTTACTAATTACGTAGTTGCCTGTTGTGCATCATGAAACATCTGACTCTTGGCACAACCTGAGGCAAGATCGTCTCCTGCACCCCTTCTCATAAGACCTCTGTAAAGTCCATCTTCTAGTTTTTCACCTTGTTGTTCTTCCCATTCCTCGACGGTAATGGAATATTTCTTTTGGATTCTATCTCTATACCACTCTGGAATTACATTAAATGCACAGAAAGGAATGACTCTAAGGTCTGGTGTAGTGTAATGTATGTCACATCTCTGTAATCTTTCAAGGTCTTCATTATACTTGTCCTGGAAGTGCATCATACCTAAGAATAGTCCTTTGACATGGAAGCCACCAACTGCATCAAATGATCTTTTCATTAGTATAGTGCTAAACATTTTCGCCAAATCTAGACCGGCTGGCTGTTTACTCTTATCAATGAAACCTTTCAGTTTTCTTACTACTTCTAGCATTGTAAAGTACTTGTTAGCACCAGAACGAATGTCTTCTGATTTGTCCTCAAACAATTCAAGCATTCCTTGAAGGTCACAGAACCGTGTCATAGGGACAAATTTCTTTGTATCTGCATCTTCAAAGACATATGTGCCTGCACCACAAGCAAAATGAATTGATAATTCATACTTTGGTTTACTTGAAAACGCCTCAATCACGTTTGTAAGTGGCATACAGCTTGGTACAGGATACCAATCATCAACTGTCACCTGACCTTGTGTTTGTTCCTCAATTCTTTGTATACAATCAGGAACGGTGATCCTATACTTTTCTCTTTCAGTTTTTCCCATCCTTCCAGTCAACGATACTGGTTGGAAGTTTACCGCGTGTACAACATCCATGTTCTTTTGTGCATATCTAATAATGCCACCAAGCTCATGATCGTTGATTGATTTAATTACAGTTGGAACAAAGACTACAGTAGTTCCAGTTTTTCTACAAGTATCTAGTGCATATGGGATTTCCCAGTGGTTTTTTGGATTGGTTCTAGCTGTTACACCATCAAAACTAAGATAAAGATTATTACATCCCGCCATTCTCACGTCACGACCTGCTTCTGGATCCAATGCATGACGTATTCCGTTGGTATTCATTTGTATATGATCAACATGTTCTTCCTTCATTATCTTGATCAAATCAGTGATATCTTCTCTTAGCATTGGTTCACCGCCAGTAATCTGCATAGAGTTTCCAGGAATTGGCCTTTCAGCTCTAAGTGTTTTCATCATAGCGCGTACTTGATCTTGAGTTGGTTCATACATGTATGCACCTTCAAGACCTTTCTTTACATAAAAGAAACAATACCAACATGTTAGATCACATCTGTTTGTAACTATAATATTTGCAAGTCCGCTGTGAGAAAGGTGATTGGTACAAAGTCCACAATTGTTTGGACAAGAACATTTGTCCTCCATCATAACGTTTGGTGCGTGGGCTCCTTTTCCATCAACCCAATAAGTACTGAATTTCTTGTACATATCATAGGAGCCGAAATATAGCTCTTCACATTCTCCGTGTGTTGGACAAATCTTTGACATGAAGACTTGATCATCTCTTTCAAATACTTCAGCATCTAGAATCATATTACAATCAGGACAAATGCTTTGAGTAAAACGAATAGTAGACTTTTTGCTTAATGATTTAGTCGATTGATTGGAAATCTGAATTAATGCCATTACTACTATTTTTTTTTTAAAATTAGTATATAATGACTTTCATACTTTACCCCGTGAAATAGTAGGATAATTTATAGAGTGTGTGACAACAAGTAAAGCGAGTAATGATGAGTGTTTCCGATCAAACACAAAAATCTTTGGAAGAAATCGGTCTAGCTGGCTATGAAATCAAGGCTTTTACCACACTGATAAAAACTGGAGAGCTTACTGCCTCAGATTTAAGCCAACAGTGTGGTGTTGCATATTCAAGGATTTACGATGTTTTGGCCGAGTTAGAAAAAAAAGGTTGGGTAGGATCCGATAAATCAAGACCGACAAAATATTTTGCCAAATCTCCTAATTCTGCACTGCAAACAACGAAACAAAGGATTGAGCAAAATTTTGCTAAAAATGAGAAAATAATCCTAGGCGATCTTAATCCAATATACAAAAAAAGTGGAACCGCAGAACGACCTGATATCTGGGTTCTGACAGGAACTATGAATATAGCAACCAAAATTTTTGAGATGATTGAAACATGTAGAGAAGAAGTGTTAATCGCAATTCCAAAAGCTGGGGAAGAATTGGTAAAACAGGCATTACCAAAACTAAGACAGTTGCATGATAAGGGGGTTAAAATTACAATTCTCACATCTGACAGATTTGACAAAAATGCCCTCAAAGGATTAACTAGACTTGCTACCGTTAAGATAAAGAAAGGACTATTTGGCGGCGGTATAATTTCAGATAAGCATAATGTTGTAATATTGCTTGGTCCAGAAATTAGCCATTCAAATGCCTCTGAAATTATAGCAATATGTACAGATCATGCTGAACTATCTGGTTTTGCAAGAGAATATTTTGAATATTTATTAAAAGATGTATCGAAGGTAAAGTGATGGATTCGTCTAGCGATGAAGTTCTTTTTGTGGGAACTGCTGATGCAGAACATGTTGAGATGTATCTGAAGGCAATTTGGCATATAAAAGAAAGAAATGAGCCAGTAAAAATCAGTACAATTGCAAAAATGCTCAGCGTAAGACAGCCAAGTGTTGTTCAAATGTTAAAAAAATTAAATGGTCAACAACTTGTGGAATATAATAAAGCTGGAGTTTCTCTTACTGAAGGCGGTGAAAGAGTCGGTTCAAATATGATGAGAAATAGTAGAGTACTTGAAGTTTTAATGGATAGTTCACTTAAGGTAAAGATTGATGAGGAGATGGTATGTGGAATTGAACATCATATGAACAAGCAGTTTACGGATGCCTTATGCACTATGCTGAATCATCCACGAAAATGTCCGCACGATCACAAAATTCCTGAAGGAGAATGCTGCCAAAAAAACTGACACTGCAATGCCAATGAAAATATACAACATATAGGTTAATTATGATATGGCATGCTTTTGTGGATGTAACGATTTTGAAAAAAATCCAAATGGTCAATATGTTGGATGTGTAAAATGTGGTCATGGACGCCAAAATCATGATGACAAATATAGAGAATCTGCAAGAAAGAATGAAGAGCAGTCACAAAAACGTGACGTTGATTTTAGTTAATTTGTTATTCATATAATTGCAGAAAGGATTATGCAGGCTCAGAACTCAAGATCCTCATCATCAAATCAAAGGGATCAGCTCATCAACGCCTGCATATCATCTTTAAAGAAATACTAAATGAATCTTTCAAGAAGCTTGATAAATAACAGTTAACATTAGAACATAATGGTACAAATAGATACTCCAGCATCAATGGAAAGTTTTAGGACATTCATAATGGTCAGTACGTGTAGTTCATTCGCTCCGCAAAGTTATGCTGATGACACGGAAGTTTTTCCAGAGCGTGAGGAAGATCTTGGTTCTATATACGTTGAAGCCGCGGATAAAGTAACTTTAAAGAAAATTCGAGATATTACATTTGTAAATGCAAGAGATGTATTAGGAATAATCTATAACTCTAGGAGTGGAAATACAAAACTAAATTGGCGTCAGATTAGACGTAATAATGGCAAGGTAACAGGTGAAGCTTCATCAAATTCTCTTGTAAACTTGGCACAAAGTGGAGTGATTACCCTTGATTGGGTAGAAAACTATGTTCGAAAGAAAACTCAAGAAAATTAACATGTTGTTCTTTTTGTAATAAAAAAAGAAATGATTACTAAAATTATTGATGAAAATTCAGTTTCATGTATACCAGAAGATTCTGATGATCTAATTATTCTTCGCAGAGTTATCAAAAAGGGCGATAAAATTGTTGGAGAGACTGTTCGTGTTGTTAAACAGGAAAAAGATTTTGCAAGGCCGGATAAGGGAGAACGTATTAAGATTAGACTATCACTAGAAGTTGAAAAGATATCCCTTGATAGTGTATTAGATAGAATACGTGTTGCTGGAATAATCAAGGAATCAAACAATGAATCAGTTCCTCATGGCTCACATCATTCATTTATCATAAAAATCGATCAGCCATTTAATCTACTAAAAAAGAAATGGACATCTGTAGAAAAAAAACTTGTGACAGCTAGTGATCATAATCTAACGTTTATCTTAATTGCAATAGATACTAGTGACTGTGGTATTGGAAAACTAAAAGGTACACACATGCACATAGTGCCTAACATATATTCTGGATCAAGCGGAAAACAGTACAAAAGCAACTTTAAAATTGAAAACTTCTTTGAGGAGATTTCAAAAGCATTAGTGCCTGTTGTAAAAGCAAACTATCAACTTGTAGTCTTTGGTCCAGGTGAAACAAAAAAGAAATTTGTAAACTTTCTAGCAAAAACACAGATTGGGCAAAATCATGAAATCAAAATGATTGAGGGAATAGATTCCAGCGGCGAAGATGGTATTCATATATTTACCAAATCAAAATCAATGAAAGAAATAATATCAAATAGCAAGCTTGCAAAGGTTTCTGACATTATCGATCAAGTGATGTTTCTTGCAAACAAAAAAAGCCGCAAGTTTACAATGGGCTTGGAAGAGACTAGAAAAGCAAATGAATATGGTGCGATAGATTCGTTAATTTTTTCAGAGAAAGCAATTCAAAGTCATGATGAACAAGAAATTATCAATTTCCTAAATGATGTGGAAGCAAAGGGCAGTAAGGTATACAGTGTAGATGAAACAACTGATGCTGGACTTAGAGTCACTGGGCTTGGTGGCATTATCTCAATTCTAAGATTTGCAGTAGAAGCTAGTTAGTAGAATCAACAAGCCATTTCATATATGGTTGATTAACGGACTCTACATTAATTTCCGCAATTTCTGGCACATCATATGGATGAAGTTTCTTCAATTCTTTTTTTAGTACTGATTGATTTTTTTTAGTAGTTTTGAAAAGTGCAAGATATTCATCTCGGTTTTCAATTTTTTCCTCCCAAGTGTAAACAGACGAAATTTTTGTGATATTGACACATGCAACTAGTTTTTTCTTTACTAACAGTTTAGCAATGCTGGTAACTGATTGCTTACTAGGAAATGTTGATACTATAATCACAGGCTTCACAGTAACCGATAAATTTACGTGAATAAAAAAAGTACCAATCGATTTGGCCCTTGAACTACTTACTGATAATGCAATAATTTACGTCCTGATAGCCTGGGTTGTAATATTAGGTATAGCAAAGGCTCTAAAACTGGAAAAACATGGTTTTAAAATAACTCCTTACAGCCTTACGTACAAAAATACTCAAGTCCAAACAGCACTTTCAAAGATGCTAACTAGAACCAAACGTGGAATTCGGGTTTTTGCAGATGTTAGCGTTGTCGCAGGATTTCTAATGATGGGATTTGCATTCTGGTTTCTGCTGAATAACCTCTCGAACTTTTTTGTAGAACCAACTGAATTTGCAGAGTTAACAGTACTGATACCTGGCGTTACACTAACTTCTGTTTCGGCTATATCGTATTTTTTGCTATCCATTCCAATAGTTCTTGTTATTCATGAAGGTGCTCATGGCATAGTAGCTACTCTAGAAAAAATAAAGATCAAGACTGGAGGTTTTGCAGTTTTTATTGCATTATTCGCTGGGTTCGTAGAACCGGACGAAAAGGAATTTGATGATGCAAAAAAAATATCAAAGCTTAGGGTCATAGGAGCAGGTGCCACTTCAAATGTAATCTTTGCATTTGCCTTAGGGGCATTATTATTAACAAATCCAATTTTTGCGATGGTTGTACCAGAACCTATCTTGGGATGGTTTTATGAAGCGCCTGATGGTGTGCTCATTATTTCAATTATCGAAGACAGCGGTGCTGAAAAGGCAGGTTTACAAAAAGATGATGTGATAACAGGAATAAATGGTGTGGTAGTAGTAACTTTCTTTGATTTACAAAAAATTGATCTGAAACCGGGAGATAGTGTTACTGTTACAGTTCAGAGAGATGGACAACAGCTCCAATTGCCTGTAGAGATTATGCCATCACCAGATGATCCCGACAGAGGTCTAATTGGGATCATGAGAGATAATGCAATGTCTTACAAACCAGTTTTCAATTTCATAGAATGGGATCCTCAGATATCGATGTTTCTTCTTTGGTTATGGATGATTTCGTTTTTCATTGGGATCATCAATATGCTTCCCTTACCTATACTGGATGGGGGAAAGTTTCTTTATACTATTATTGAGAAAAATGCTTCGGAACGAAAAATTAATGTGATAATGTGGTCTGTCTATGCTTTTACTTTGGTTGTATTTGCTCTCAACATAGCATTATCTTACGTAAAGTCTGGATGGTTTACAATCTAAGGGAATAAAAACAATAAAACTTGATTTACGTTAAAACCTAAATTACTGAAAACTGGTTAGAAAATATATGATTTGCGACAAATGCCAAAAACAGGCAGCATATTCAAGAAAATATTCTGGAGAAACGCTGTGTTCTGAATGTTTTTCTAATTCTATTTTACGAAAGGCAGCTAAAACAATCTCAAAGTACAAAATGATTAAAAATAATGAACTTGTTTGCGTTGCTGTTTCTGGTGGAAAAGATTCTCTGGTATTATTAGACGTTTTAAATAAAATGTCAAAAACTCATAATTTTAGACTATTCGCTGTTACAATTGATGAGGGAATCCCCGGATACCGAGATGAAGCACTAAAAATTGTTGAAAACTTTTGTGCACAGCTGAAGATACAACATAAAGTTTTCTCGTACAAAAAACTCTTTGATCTGACATTAGAGGAATCATTAGAATTGAGAAATGATCAGAAACTTTCTTCCTGTTCAATTTGTGGCACATTTAGGCGAAGAGCGTTAGATCATGCAGCAAAATCAATTAACGCAGATGTCATTGCAACTGGCCATAACTTAGATGATGTACTTCAAACGTTTATCATAAATACACTTTCTGGAGATACCACAAAAATAGGTTGGATGCACCCAGATACATCTTCAAATAAACTGAGAAAGATTAAACCGTTATCTGAAATCTACGAATCTGAAATTGTATTTTATGCGTTTACAAATAACCTTCCTTTTCAAACAGAACCATGTCCACATATGGGTGAAGGAATAAGAACGGAGATACGTGAATTTCTGAATTCGCTTGAATCAAACCATAATGGAATAAAAAATAATATGTATAATTCGGTTTTGAAAATTTCCAAATTTGCTAAGAATGCAAATCATAAAGAAAAGCGAAACTGTTCAGTTTGTGGTAATGAATGCAGTGGTAATGTTTGTTCTGTGTGTAAGATGATAACACGCTTGACTAGCGAGTGATCCTAATTCAAATATAACATCAGGTTGAATCATGAACGGTAGTAGGTAGGACTGGGGTGCTAGCCGTGCCCTGTTCTGAAACCGGCTATACGCAGAGGTCAGCAACTGCTGGGTAAATCTCTAGAATGGTGATTCCCACTTGGTGTGCGGAAATGAAATCACGCCGAGGCGGGTGGTTGTAGGACTAGAATTATCCGAAGGGATAATTTCTAAGACCGAACGATCGAAAGGGATCAGGTCCGGGAGGGAGCAATCCTAAGGTCGAACATTCACGCTTCCTCGTCAACGTGGCGGATCTTGTATGCCTTGAAATGGGGTTATCGATCTAGTCCAGAACCAGCAGAGCTACTACCGTATTTTATTTTAACAAATTTTAATACAAAACATCAAACATTGAAAATTCATTTTTGAATTCTTCATTGCTCACTTCGATATCATCCACACGTGAATTTGCAGGACCAATACGTGTCCATTCAATAACCGAATTGATAGATTTACTATCGCCTTCAAGTACTGCTTCCACACGTCTATCGTTTAGATTTCTAACCCAGCCTGATACATTATTCTTTTTAGCAACAACTTTTAGAGCCTGTCTAAAAAAAACTCCTTGTACTTTACCACTAACCAAAACGCGTATACGTTGTTGTTTCATATATATACAAAAATAAAGATGCTAATCAGTTTTAATAAAATAAGATTATTTCTTCCTTTCCTTAATTCTTGCTCTTCCAGTTTTTCTAGCTGCAATACTTCCAACCTTTGCTCCTGGTGGTGCATTACGTGAAACAGTTGAGCTCTGACCAACATGCTGGTGTCTGCCTCCACCATGTGGATGATTATATGCTCCCTGTGCTACACCTCTAACAATAGGATATTTTTTACCTTTTGATCTAAATCGTCTCCATGCTACTCCAGCACGCATCAATGGTCTATCGCCAACACCACCGCCAGACAAAGTTCCTATCATTGCCCTATTTTTTGGATTGAGAGTAGTAAATTTTCCAGAACGAAGTTTTATTGTAACACCCTTATCTTCATGTGAAAACACTGTAGCACTTGTACCAGCAGATTTCATAAAAGAACCGCCATCCCCAAATTGTTTTTCTACATTGCATACAGTTGTACCGTCAGGAATATTCTGAATGCTTATTACATTACCGTCAGCAATTTTAGATTTTAATCCAAACTGAATATGTGAACCTACCTTAGCACCAAGTACTGCAGGAATAAAGGAAGTAGCGCCATCATTAAATCTCACTTTAGCCAATGGAACATCTCGACCTCGTTCGTGAACAAGATCAATTATCTCTCCCTCATGATTCTCTGAAAGTTCAAAACTAGGATATTTTGCAGGTGCGACCTTTCCTGTAGCAGATACTCTATACTGCATTCCTCCACGGCCACGTCTTCTAACGAGAGGTCTTTTTCCCAATGTGAAAATTTTTGACCATTCAGCAGATTTTAAGCTTCTGATTAAGTAAAATAGAATTAGAGAAATTCAACGACAAAGGTATAAACAATACATAAAAATGGATTAGTTATGAGTGAAAATGAGATCTCTCTCAAAGTTTTGGAGGCATATACACGTGACGTTGGGCGTGGTGTAGCAAGAATTGATTATGATTCTATGGATACGTTAAGTGCATCAACTGGAGATGTTATTGAAATTAAAGGAAAACGAAGAACTGTTGCAAAATGTTTGCCTCTTTATCCATCTGATGAAGGAAAAGGCATTATCAGAATCGATGGGTTGGGACGAAACAACTCAGGAATTGCAATCGGAGATAGTATTTCGGTAAAAAAGATCAAAGCTGTTGCAGCAGAAAAAATTATTGTAGCACCACTAGAAGCCATACCACCAATTGATGAACGATATCTTGCAGACGCATTAGAAAGTGTGCCTTTGATTAAAGGTGATAATGTAATGGTACCATATTTTGGTGGTAGACTAACATTTCAGATAATTGGAGTAACACCTAATGCTGATGCAGTACTTGTAACACAAAAAACAGTTTTCACTATAGCTGAAAAGGGTGAGACGTTAAGAGGCGTTCCACAAGTTTCTTATGAAGACATTGGTGGCTTGACTGACGAAATTAAGAAAGTTAGGGAAATGATCGAACTTCCACTGCGCCATCCAGAGATATTTGAAAAATTAGGAATAGAAGCACCAAAAGGAGTGTTACTTTATGGACCACCTGGAACAGGAAAGACGTTGTTAGCAAAGGCAGTGGCAAATGAAAGTAATGCACACTTCATTAGTATTTCAGGTCCTGAAATTATGAGCAAGTTCTATGGTGAAAGTGAAGCTAGGTTACGAGAGATATTCAAGGAAGCCAGAGAAAAGGCACCATCAATTGTTTTCATTGATGAAATTGACTCTATAGCTCCTAAACGAGAAGAAGTTACTGGGGAAGTTGAACGAAGAGTTGTATCGCAAATGCTTTCACTTATGGATGGATTGGAAGCAAGGGGTAAGGTAATAGTAATTTCAGCAACAAACAGACCAAATGCAATTGATCCAGCCTTAAGAAGACCTGGACGATTTGACAGAGAGATTGAGATCAAGGTTCCTGATAAAAAGGGACGAACTGATATTCTTAATATTCACACACGAAACATGCCATTAGCTGATGATGTAGACATTAAACGCATAGCTTCAGTTAGCCATGGATATGTTGGTGCTGACTTGGAATATTTGTGTAAGGAAGCAGCAATGAAGTGTTTACGTAGACTGTTGCCTGAGATTAATCTAGACGAAGAAAAGCTTTCCAATGAAACACTTGACAAGTTAATCGTAAATGGAGAAGATTACAAAAAAGCGTTGATGGAAGTTACACCGTCTGGCATGAGGGAGGTATATATTGAAAACCCAGATGTGCAATGGGCTGATGTTGGTGGTCTAGATGATACTAAGCAAGAACTTCAAGAGGCAATTGAATGGCCAATGAGATATCCCACACTCTATGAAAAGTTGGGACATAAAATGCCACATGGTATTTTGCTTCATGGTGCAAGCGGTACAGGAAAGACAATGTTGGCGAAAGCAGTTGCTACTGAAAGTGAGGCAAACTTTGTTTCTGTACGTGGTCCTGAATTGTTATCAAAGTGGGTAGGAGAATCTGAGAGAGGAATTAGAGAAATTTTCAAAAGAGCAAGACAGTCATCGCCATGTGTAGTATTCTTTGATGAGATTGATTCAATAGCACCAATTAGAGGAGCTGGTGCGGAGACACAAGTTACTGAAAGAGTAGTAAGTCAGTTGTTAACGGAACTAGACGGTATGCAAGAGATGCACGGTGTTGTAGTACTTGCCGCCACAAACAGGGCAGACATGATTGATCCGGCCTTACTTAGACCTGGCAGGTTTGATAAAATTATACAGATTCCTATGCCAGATAAGGAATCCAGAAAAAAGATTTTGGAGATCAGTACGGAAGAAGTTCCATTAGAAAAAGATCCTAACAGTCCAGACTATGTGAATTTTGGTAAATTAGCAGAGGCAACTGATGGATTTAGCGGTGCAGATGTAGCGGCTATAGCAAATACTGCTGTATCTTTTGTAATTCATGAACACCTAGACAAATATTCAATGGCTGGTATACATGCCAAGAAAGATTCAACGACAGAAGAAGAAAAAGTTACCATAGCAAAGCAAGATAAGGAAATTGCAAAAGTTGAAAAATCTGCTGAGAATGCTAAAATTACAATGAGCCACTTTGAGAAAGCCGTAAAGAAAGTAAGAGAGCAAAAAGACTTGAAGATAACACAGAAAGTTGAACTTTCAGCTTTCAGGTAGTTTTAATAAAATAACTGCTTAAACCACCTCAATGTCAGAAGACCAAGGATATTCCGGGAACGCTCTTGATTGTTTGAAAAAAAATAATGTGAAAGTAGGCGATTCAATCAAGATTACAGCTGACTTGACATACTCTGGGATTTTAATGCCCAGGTATGAGTCGAGTGATGATAAGCACCTAGTAATCAAATTAGGAAGTGGTTACAATGCGGGAATTAATATCGATGAAATTCAAGAAATACAAGTAGTTTCTAGTTCTGAAGTAAAACCTAAGCAGAGTGAAGAAAGAAAAGAGGACCCAACACTTCCCAAAATTTTGCTTCTTTCTACGGGAGGAACCATCGCAAGTAAGGTTGACTATAGAACTGGCGCTGTTACACCTGCACTCAGTGCATCTGATCTTAATGAAGCAGTTCCAGAGCTTGGAAAAATCGCTAATATTGATACGGAAGTTTTGTTCTCAGAATATTCAGAAAATTTACAGCCGGAACACTGGACAAAAATTGCAGAAAAACTTGATTCGCTTGCAAACTCTGACTATCAGGGAATATTGATTGCGCACGGAACAGATACCATGCATTACACATCTTCTTTTTTGTCTTTTGCACTTGCTGGGTTTCCCATTCCCGTTGCACTTGTTGGTTCACAGAGATCATCTGACAGACCATCATCTGATGCGGCGATAAACCTAATTGCGGCATCAAAGTTTCTTGTTGAATCTAATATCAAGGGTATTTTTCTTGTTATGCACCATAATGATAATGATCAGACTGTTGCATGTCATGCGGGAACCAGGGTTAGAAAAAATCATACTAGTAAGCGTGGAGCGTTTGAGACAATAGGAGGTGACCCCGCGTTCATAGTTACACCAACACTGGAAATTCAGAAAAATATACAAGATGATTTTTTTAAAGATGCAAAATACAACCCAAGGATGAAGATTGATGCCAAAGTCTCTCTTGTAAAATATCATCCTGGTTATGACCCGAAGTTAATTGAAAATCTGATACAAACTGGATGCAAGGCAATAATTTTTGAAGGAACGGGACTTGGACATGTTGGACGTACAATGTACGATGTGGTAAAGAAGGCAAAGGAGAATGATCTGTTTTTGGGAATGACGTCACAGTGTATCGACGGCAGTGTTAGGATGACAGTCTATGAAAGCGGCAGGGATTTGTTAGAGTTAGGAATAACTCCTCTTGAGAATATGACGCCAGAAACTTCGCTAGTAAAAGCAATGTGGGCCTCAGGAAATTCAAAAAATGCCGATGAGATGAAGTTGTTAATGCTGGAAAATATTGCTTCAGAGTTTTAATTATGACGGAAATTGATTTTCAAAAAATTGGTTTGAAAGTTGGGTTAGAGGTTCACCAACAGTTAGACACTCATAAAAAATTGTTTTGCAGATGCAGACCGATAGAGAGTGATGAATATACTGAAAAATTCTCTAGAAGTTTAAGAACGGCAAAAAGTGAGCTTGGAGAACTAGATCCAGCTGCGTTGTTTGAGAAAGCAAAATCAAAGAAAATTAACTATTATGCAAATTCTCAAAGTAGTTGCTTAGTTGAAAAAGACGATGAACCTCCTCATGATCTAGATCATGATGCAAAGAAGATTTCGTTGTTGATTAGCAGTATGCTTGAATCAAAAATTTTTAGCGAGATCCATGTTATGAGAAAGACCGTCATTGATGGCTCTAACACGTCTGGCTTTCAAAGGACCATGCTTGTTTCCCAAGGAGGAAATCTAAAGGTAAATGGAAAAAATATTGGAGTTCAGGCCATCTGTCTTGAGGAGGATGCGGCAAAGCTTCTCAAGGATGAGCGAAACGAAAGAAATTACAGCTTAGATCGTTTGGGTGTGCCATTAGTTGAGATTGCCTTAGAACCTGTCAGCGCTAAACCCTTTGAAGTCAAAGAAATTGCATTGACACTTGGAAGACTGTTAAGAGCAACAAGGATGGTAAAAAGAGGAATTGGCTCCATAAGACAGGATGTAAATATTTCAGTTATGAACAGCGGAGTTGTAGAAGTAAAGGGCGTACAACAATTAGACCAACTGGAAAAAATAATTGGTTACGAAGCCAAAAGGCAACACGGACTAATTCTAATTGCCGAAAAACTCAAAAAACTATCAATAACAATCTCAAACGAGGATGTTTTTGTCATTACTGAAGTTTTCAAAGACTGTGAATCAAAAATAATTCAAAAGGCATTAAAATCAAATGCAAAAATTAATGCGATACGAGTAAGAAATTTTTCAGGAATGTTTGGTTTTGAACCATACAATGGAATTAGATTGGGAAAAGAAATTGGACAGCTTGTAAGATTTTTCGGCATTGGAGGAGTTTTCCATTCAGATGAGCTCCCTAATTACGGAATTAATGATTCTGATGTTGGTAAGGTAAGAAAACATCTTGAATTGACAGACGGAGATGGTTTTCTGATTATAGCTGGCGAAGATTCAAAGTTGGATTATGCTATAGATTCTATAATAAAGAGAATTCAAGATGCAGTAAATGGGGTTCCAGCTGAGACTAGAGCTGCTACACAAGACGGTGAAACTGTTTTTCTTAGACCACGACCAGGTGCGTCAAGAATGTATCCAGAAACCGACATCCCTTCGATTAGTGTAATGCCTGAAGAAGTAAAACTCGCAAGGGAAAATATTCCAAAATCATGGGATGATTCAATAGCTGAAATTCAACAAAAATATGATCTAAATTTCCAGTTGTCTGAACAAATTTTTGACTCAGAATACATGGAGATGTTCGAAAAAATCTGTGAAAATAAAAAAAACTCACCAAATTTTGTGGCCTCAATACTCTGTTCTAGTATAACAAACTTGGAAAGAAAAGGACTTGATGCGATGTTATTGAAATCCGAACATATTATAGAATCATTTGAACTGTTAGCATCTGGTAAAATACCCAAGGAATCACTAGAAATTATTTTTGAAAGCATCATGTCTGGCAAATCAGAAAATGTTTCTATTGCTATGCAAAGTACAGATGTTTCAAGTATGGATGAGGGTGAACTTGATGAAATTCTAGATAAAATAATTCAAAATAACATGGATCTCGTGAAGGAACGTGGAGAACATGCGATTGTCACACTAATGGGAATTGCCATGAAAGAAGTGAGAGGGAAAGCTTCCGGAAAAATGGTCAATGATCTTCTGCGCAAAAAGGTCTCAGAATTATAATAAAATGCGGGAAGTGGGATTTGAACCCACGAACTCCTAAGAGATAAGGATCTGAACCTTACGCCGTTGACCAGGCTGGGCGACTCCCGCAACAAGAAAGGAGAAAACATGGAATAAGTTTCTTTTTCGTGAGTAAACACAAAATAGTCGAGTATGTCTATTAAATTCATAGAATTTAGAGAGATATATTGCAATGATTGTAAGAAAATACTTGGCAGATACAATATAAAATATTATACAGATGACATGATTGCCGAGTTAATTCAGACTGTACATGTTGTTCACACTCGTGGTGGACATCATATAAAAATTCATAAAAAAAAATCGGAGAATGGTTAAAATTTAGTATTAATCAAACGAGTCTTCTAAATCCTTTAACAAATCTTTTTGGTGCTTGCTTAGTTTTTTGGGAATATTAACCACCAATCTAACATACTGATCACCCCTACCTCTAAATCCACGTCCATGCAATCCTTTTCCTTTAAGTTTGATTATTGTGTTTGGTTGACTGCCAGGTTCCACAGTAATTTTACTAAATCCCTCTAGTGTAGGAACTTCCAAATTTTTTCCTAAGCTTGCATCTGTCATTGATAATTGCGTATCATAAAAAATATCTCGGCCATCACGCTTGAATTTAGGATGAGGCTGAACGTTAACCCTTATTATTAAATCACCGCTGACACCGTCCGGTATTGACTCGCCCTCACCAGATATCACATAATCACCATTATCTATGCCGGCGGGAAGTTCAAACGATATGTGTTTAGTACCTTTCACTTTTCCTAACTTGCATTTTTTACACGGTTTTTCTATCATCATTCCACGTCCGCTGCATTTTCTGCATGGCTGAACAGTTACAAAAGTAGAAAATCCCATGTTCCGACTTATCCTTACTTGTCCCTGACCATCACAGTCTGAACATTTTATCTTAGATGTGCCAGGAGAACATCCAGAACCATTACAATCAGGACAATCTACATTTTTTTGTAAATCAAGATCCATTCTTTTTCCGTTAAGCACATCCTCAAGCGAAACAAAAGTTTCATGTAATAGGTCAGAGCCTCTTTGTCTTCCAAAACCGCCAAATCCCTGTCTTCTTCCTCCAAAGAGATTTTCAAAAATTGAACCAACGTCGTCGAAGTTAAATCCGGCTCCTCTGAAAATATCCTCAGTACTGTATCGTCCATCTACGCCAGCATGACCATGTTGATCATAAAGCTGACGTTTTTTTGTGTCTGATAAAACTGCGTACGCTTCTGAAATTTCCTTGAAATGTTCAACGGCTTCAGAGGATTTGTTTCTATCCGGATGAAATTTTAAAGCTAGTTTTCTGTATTGGGACTTGATCTCATTTATTTGAGTATCCTTTGAAATACCTAATACTTCGTAATAATCACGTTTTGCACTCATGTTCTAATCAAACAATTTGTTTTTTGAATTTTATTTAGATTGTTCTTCATCTGGCTTAGATTCAGGTTCTGGCTCAGGCTCTGACTTTTCTTCAGATTTGGTTTCGTCTTTCTGTTGATCTGCCCCTGGTGGAGGAGTAGCATTTTTGTATAATTCAGTAGTTATTTCATTCAATATCGCCTTTAATGCATCTAGTTTTGTTTTAATTTGGTCTACATCCTGACTTAGAACTTCCTTCAGCTCCTTTATTGCATCCGTAACCTTAATTCCCTGTTCCTGTGAAATTTTGTCTTTAAGATCTTGGTTAACCAGTTTTTCTGTCGTGTAGATGAAGCTTTCTGCCTCATTTTTGATATCTACGGTATCTTTTTTCTTCTTGTCTTCTTCTGCATGCTTTTCCGCATCTTCCTTCAATTTTTCTACCTCCTCATCTGATAGTTTTGTAGAAGATTCTATTGTGATTTTAGCATCCTTCCCAGTTCCAAGATCCTTTGCTGTCACGTTTATGATACCATTCGCATCAATGTCAAATTTTACATTGATTTGTGGAACTCCCCGAGGAGCCGGAGGAACATCAGTCAGATTAAAGCTTCCCAAAGAAACATTGTCAGCAACCATTGGTCGTTCCCCCTGAACCACATTTATTGTAACTGCGGTTTGACTATCAGCAGCTGTTGTGAAAGTCTTGTCTTTGGATGTAGGTATGGTAGTGTTTCTCTCAATAATTGGTTCACGCACACCACCTAGTGTTTCAATTCCTAATGTCAATGGAGTTACATCCAGTAATACAATATCACTTTCCACATCTCCAGCCAAGATACCAGCCTGAACAGCGGCACCGAAGGCTACAGCCTCCATTGGATCAACTCCAGATTCTGCCTCTTTTCCAATTGCATCTGTTACGAATTTTTTTACAATTGGCATTCTAGTGGGTCCACCTACTAGCACAATTTTGGTGATCTCTGAAGCAGATATTTTTGCATCTTCAAGTGCCTTGTCAATTGAAGGTTTGCATCTTTCAACTAGTGATGTAACAATGCTATCTAGTTTAGCTCTTGTTAGTTTAACTTCAAGCGCAGTTTTTTCATGAATATATGGCAAGTTTATGTCCGTTTCCATTACACCAGAAAGTTGAATCTTTGCCTTTTCACAAGCCTCTCTGAGTCGCTCCATGGCTTTCTTGTCACTTGAAAGATCAACACCTTCTTTTTTTCGAAATTCTTCTTTGACATAATCCATTATAGACAGATCCATGTCCGTGCCACCCAATTGAGTATCACCAGAAGTACTCTGTACTTCAAAAACGCCACCACCCATTTCCATTATTGTAACATCAAGTGTACCACCACCAAAATCAAATACCAATATTTTCATCTCCTGTTTTGTTTTGTCAAGACCAAAAGCAAGAGAGGCTGCGGTAGGTTCGTTGATAATTCGTGCTACCTCGAGTCCAGCGATTGTTCCTGCATCTTTGGTAGCTTGTCTCTGATTATCATCAAAATAGGCAGGAACTGTAATTACTGCCTTTGTAATCTTATCACCAATAAATGCTTCAGCATCTTTCTTAATTTTTTGTAAAATAAATGCAGAGATTTGTTGTGGTTTGTATTCTTTGCCTTGAATTTTGTAAACATGAGCTGTTCCCATCTTTCTCTTTGCTTTAGTAATCGTATTTTCAGGATTTGTTACAGCTTGGTTTACAGCAGGTGTACCAACAAGCATAGCACTACCATCTTTTGGAAATGCAACGACTGATGGAAATGCTTTACCATGTGCTGTTTGACCTTCAGCTGAAGGAATTATTGTTGGTTTACCACCTTGTATAATTGCAGCAGCTGAATTGCTTGTTCCTAGATCAATACCAATTATTCTTTCTGCCAAATTTTTCACCTATTTTTTAATTAATTTTTTTGAAACGCATACCTTCGAATATTTGATTACCTCGTCACGAATAATATATCCTTTTGTGATCTCCTTCACAATTGTTCCCTCCTCATGATCATTATCTTCAATTTCTTGTACTACTTCATGTAATTTAGGATCAAGTTTTTTCCCTTCCGCTTCAATAAGTTTTACTTCATAATGATCCAAGATGGTCACCATGTTTTTTATGATGCCGTTTAGACTATCTACGTTTCCTCCCTCCTTTTCATATGCATCTTTTGTACGAATAAAATCCTCATACACAGTTAAGAAATCTAAAATTATCTTGTCACCTCGTGCGTTGATTCTATCAATTGTTTGTTTTTCCAGATTTTGGTAATCTGCTAGTAAGCGTAAGGATTTTTGTTTTTCTTTTTCTAAAAGATCATTTAATTCGTCTAATGTTACTACCAAAGGATTAGGATCTATTTCCACTTGTTTTTCTTTTTCTGAAAAAATATCATCATTCTTTTCGTTTTCAGACATTGTTCCCTCTAATTTTTTAGATAATTTTATCTTTATGACTAGATTTCGCATAGAGGATTTGCTTTAATCACAAAAACATCCTCGCCTTTTTGGCTTTCTTTTATTTCTTTATAATCAGAATCAGAGCAAGCTACTACAATTGTTACTTTATCATGATGAAACAATTCTAGTGAACCAGTTGATGTTTCTACATCACCAATATAATCACGTAGCTTAGAGGCAATAGTGTTTAACATTTCAATCTTATCTCCTCTCATCTCATTTGTATCCAATGTCCAAGACAATACAATTTTTGTCTTGGAAGCCTTTAGATCATTTTTTTTCAAAGTTAATCTAATAGTATCAATTAATCTCTTGATATAGCTTGAAATTCCTCTAACGCTTCCGTTAATAAGATACATCAAAGTTTGTGCACTTTCAAATGAGGACCCAAGCATACGCAGATCATAAAGGCCAGTTATCATATCGTCAAGGTATAGATCTTTAAAATCATTAAATAATTTAGTGTGCCTCACATCATTTTTTACAAATTTGCAAACCTCTAAAACGCTACACATGCTAGAGAATTTTTGGATGGTATAGATTGCATGTAAATATTCTGCCGATGAAATATCTACAAATTTTTTTTCTTTTTTATCCAGTTTTAACAGTGATAATAGCTTTTTTTCGCCAGTTTGTTTTAGTGAACCAATTACATCAGGTGTATTATTCAAATCGTTTATTGGAAAATAAAAGTAAGAAATTTCCTGTCCAACATTATAACCAGTAATGTGTTTTAAAAGCGAGATGTTTTCGTTATTTCCACCAAATCCAGTTGCAAGACAATTAATGAACGAACTGTCTTTATTCAATGCTCCCACTGCATCTTTGAACTTGGAATTTACTTCTGTTTTTAAATCCTGGCCAGTTTTCCTGATTCGTGGTGTAAAGAAAAGATATTTGGCTTTTGAAATTGCAACATTACTTGGTTCCATAGCAAGTAAAGGTTCGTCTTCTCTAAGTGATATCACATTTGTATAGGTTTTTGCAGTTTCAGGTTTTAACAATATTGCAGTGGCATTAGATTCATCAATTATTTGTACATCTGCGCCATTTATGACCATCTGGCTTGCAAGAGAATATCCTTCCGTACTTAGCCCAAAAAATACAATTTTTTCTTTCGTCATGTATCCATCTTAGGTATATAGGCTAAGAAATACTTATTGCAGTTTGCAATTCAGTCAAAATACTTGAAGATTTGGTTTGATGTTTTAACCCCAAAACAACTTGTTTTTTTTGAATCAATGATAAAACGTATGAAAAAAAGTCATACAATATTATGTACTTCACGCGATTATAACCAAGTAACACAATTAGCAAAAATAAGA
>JACASX010000010.1 GCA_013390745.1 Marine Group I thaumarchaeote
AAAAAAAACATTAATGAGATTCTGAGCCCAGTTTTGGGAAATCAAACTGTCTTAGGAACTCCAATGATTTTCATCGATGAGGTAGATGGTGTACATGGAAGAGCAGATTATGGTGGTGGTGAGGCTATAATCAAGATCTTGAAAGAACCTACTGTACCAATAGTTCTTGCCGCAAACACAGATTCATCAGACAAGATGAAAAGCATCAAAAAAGTTGTGAAAACAATAGAGCTGAAACCATTATCGCCAAAACTGTTGCGGCTTCACCTCAATAGAATACTGCAACTTGAGGGAGTAAAAATTGACTCTGATTCTTTAGCAAAACTTGTTACAAAATCAAGAGGTGATATCCGCTCCATGATTAATTTCACACAGGCAAGAGTTACTGGTTTTGATCCACCCACTGAAAAATCCTTTGAAACATTGGATGTTGAAGAAGGGGTCAATGCGTTTTACAAAGCAAACTCGATCGATGAAGCTAGATTTGTTCTGTATTCTCTCAGAATAAACCCAAGAGAAAAAATTAATGCATTTTATTCTAGTATTATAACAAGCAAGATTTCTGTGGACGACATGCAAAATTTTTTACAGGTAATTTCTGAAGCTGATATGTTATATGGGAAAATTATGAAAACACAACAATGGCGTCTATTACGATACCTAGATGCCATCCTTTTGGGATTGTATAAAAAAAATATTCCTATTCGCTATTCAAAGTATAATCTTTCATGGCCACTTCTTAACAGGCTCAGATGGGATGGCACAAAAATAAAATCCATTATTGGCTCTTTGGCAAAAACGATGCATGTTTCAAAAAGCACTTTCTCAACTCTTTATTTTCCATTCTTACTCTATTGTATTAAAAATAAAAAAATAGATTTGGAATTTGATGAATCCTTAGAAGAGATTGTAGAAAAGGAGGTTGCTTTAATCAAATGAGTTGGATAAAAATGGCTCTCAAGTATGAGGGCAAATGTATTGTCTGTAATCAGATGATTAAGAAAAACGAGATGGGATTTTGGTCTAAGGGCATTGGGGTTAAACATGAAAAATGTGCAGAAAAAAATGAAGATCTTAAGTGCATTATTTGTGGTGGTCCAGTCGGGTGTCCAAATTGTGAATTTATTGAAGATTGTAATCCCCAAGCTGTATCGCCACTATGTATATGTAAAAAATGTGAGCGATTAGAAGATCCATTTATTTCATACAAAAAGGCGGTCGCCGAAAAATTTCCTATGCTAAATATTAAAATTTGACCAGAATTAGATAATTTTGTAATTATGCATTCTGATAAAATTAATGAATTTTTAAAAAAAAGAAAGACGGCTGACCAAGCAGGTGGTCAGGATCGTATTGCCAAACAGCATGAAAAAGGAAAACTCACGGCAAGGGAACGAATTAATCTATTACTCGACGAGGGAAGTTTTGTCGAAATTGATGCATTGGCTACACATCATTACCATCAGTATGATATGCAGAAAAAGAAATTCTTTGGTGATGGTGTAGTTGGTGGATATGGAAATATCAATGGGCGACAAGTCTACGTTTTTGCTTATGATTTTACGATTTTGGGAGGCACTCTAAGTAAAATGGGTGCAAAAAAAATTACCAAATTAATGGATCATGCTATCCGCAACGGATGTCCAATTATTGGAATAATGGACTCCGGTGGCGCGAGAATCCAGGAAGGAATACAAAGTCTTGATGGTTTTGGTGACATTTTTTATCACAACCAATTGGCGTCAGGTGTTGTTCCACAAATTACTGCTAGCATTGGACCGTCTGCTGGTGGTGCGGTATATTCTCCCGCAATGACTGATTTTGTTATAATGGTGGATAAATTAGGAACTATGTTTGTTACGGGACCTGATGTTGTAAAGACGGTTCTTGGAGAAGAGGTTTCGTTTGACGAATTGGGTGGAGCAATGACACATGGTACCAAAAGTGGTGTGGCTCACTTTGTTGTAAAAAATGAATACGAATGTATGGATTATATCAAGACTCTACTATCATACATCCCACAAAACAATACTGAAGAGCCTTTAACTGTACAAAATGATGATGATCCAAACAGACTGGATCATAATCTAATTAATCTTCTTCCTGAGGACGGGAAAGAACCCTACGATATGAAAGGAATCATTCATTCAATGGTTGATAATCACAACTTTTTTGAGGTTCATGAATTATTTGCACAAAACATTATTGTTGGTTTTGCTAGAATGAATGGAAAAACGATCGGAATAGTTGCAAGCCAACCATTATTTCTTGCTGGTGCATTAGATATTGATTCCTCAAATAAAGCTGCACGCTTTATTAGATTTTGTGACTGTTATCATATTCCGATTGTTACCTTAGTTGATACTCCAGGTTACATGCCTGGAACAAACCAGGAACATAACGGAATTATTCGTCATGGCAGCAAACTTTTGTACGCTTATTCCGAAGCAACAGTTCCAAAGATTACTATTGTTATTGGAAAAGCGTATGGTGGCGCTTACATTGCAATGGGTAGCAAAAATCTAAGAACTGACATAAATTATGCTTGGCCAACTGCACAAATTGCAGTTCTAGGTTCTGAAGGAGCTGTGAATATTATGAATAGGAAAGAGATTGCTAGCTCAAAAGATCCTGAATCACTGAAAAAACAATTGGTAGATGAGTTTACTGAAAAATTTGCCAACCCATATGTTGCAGCATCTAATGGAACAGTTGATACAGTTATTGATCCTGCTGAAACCAGACCTATGATTATTAAAGCTCTTGAAATGCTTTCCAACAAGCGAGACAGACAACTGCCTCGGAAGCATGGAAACATGAATCTGTGATTTAGATGATAAGTAAGGTACTAATTGCTAATCGTGGTGAAATTGCGTTACGTGTAATTAAGACGTGTAAGGCACTTGGCATAAAGACAGTAGCTGTATATTCTGACGAAGACATAAACTCTCTTCATGTAAAAAATGCCACAGAATCATATCATATAGGTGAGGCTGCTCCTGCTAAAAGCTATCTTAACCAGGAAAAAATTCTTGATGTAATTTTATCCTCTGGCGCAGATGCTGTTCATCCTGGTTATGGATTTTTATCAGAAAATCCAGATTTTGCAGGTTTGTGCGAAAAAAACAAAGTTACATTCATTGGACCATCTGCTGCATCAATGGATCTTTGTGGTGATAAGCAGCAATGTAAGGCTGCAATGATTAAGGCGAAAGTACCAACCGTGCCTGGAAGCCCAGATGTGGTAAAAGATGCTGATGAGGCAGAAAAAATTGCAAATGAAATTGGCTATCCTGTAATGCTAAAATCTGTTTATGGTGGTGGTGGTCGTGGAATTAGAATTGTAAACACTGATCAAGAATTACAAGATGCATATGAAATAGTTACAGGAGAGTCAATCGCAGCAGTAGGCAAATCTGCAATTCTTGTAGAAAAATTCCTTGCACAAACTAGACATATTGAATACCAACTTGCCAGAGATAAACATGGTAATACTGTTCATATATTTGAGAGAGAGTGTTCAATTCAAAGACGTAACCAGAAATTAATTGAACAGACTCCTTCACCAATAGTTGATCAAGAAACAAGAGATAGGATTGGAAAACTAGTTGTAAATGCGGCACAGGCGGTTGATTATACTAATCTTGGTACTGCAGAATTTCTTAGAGCAGAGAATGGAGAATTTTACTTTCTAGAGATTAACGCTAGATTACAAGTTGAGCATCCAATAACCGAGTTTGTATCTGGATTAGATCTTGTTAAGCTACAATTAGATATTGCAAACGGTGAGCCAATTCCATTCAAGCAATCTGATCTTAAAATGAATGGTTATGCAATTGAATGCAGAATCAATGCAGAAGATACATTTTTGGACTTTGCACCATCAACAGGCCCAATACCAGCTGTTACTATTCCATCAGGACCGGGTGTTAGATGTGATACATATCTTTACCCAGGATGTACGGTATCACCATTTTATGATTCTTTAATGGCGAAGCTTGTCACGTGGGGACAAACATTTGAAGAGTCAAGATTAAGGATGCTTAACGCATTAAATGACTTTTACATTCAGGGTGTAGAAACTTCAATTCCTCTTTACAAAACAATTTTAGAAACTGAAGAATACAAGAACGGAGAACTCTCAACAAACTTTTTGAAAAGATTTGATATCATAGATAGACTAAAAGAAGATTTGAAAAACCAAAGAAAAGATAAACAACTTGCAGCAATTGCTGCAGCAGTAATGCATTCAACATTTTTCCAAAGTAGAGTAAAATCATCAAATATTACAAACCCACGATGGAAGAGCCGCATGGATAGATAGAAATGGAATTCAAACTTGAAGATATAGAAGAAACTTTCAATGGAGAAATTGTTAATAGAATTTCAAATAATGAATATTTAATCAAGATTCAAGATAAAGAGCATCACATTCAAATTCTGAATATTAATTCTCGTGGAATGGAATTTGTATTGGATAATCATTATCACAGTGTAAACTATGTAGAAAATCAAACCGCCGAAATGAAAATTGTTCTTGACGGTGTACCATTGACAATCAACATGCATTCCAAATTGGATGAGGTTGTTTACAAGAATGCGGGAGGATCTGACGCTGGCTCTATACAGATAAACTTGAGAAGCCAAATTCCTGGAAAAGTTGTTTCCATAGAGGCTAAAGTTGGCGATAAAGTCAAAAAGGGTGATGTTGTCTGTGTTTTAGAATCAATGAAGATGCAAGTATCTGTCAAATCCCACAAAGATGGTGAAGTAAAAAATTTGAAGATTAAGGAAGGAAATTCTGTTAACAAAAATGACATCTTGGCTGAAATTGAATAAAACTAATTTCCTTTTTTGAGAAAATCAATAATCTCTTGATAGTTTGGTTCCTTTAATGGATCCTCTGAAATCCATTTGTATAATATGATTCCATTTTTATCAATGATGAATACAGAGCGTTTTGCAAAATTATAGTCCTTTAGATGCAAAAGGTCTGGCACTAAAATATCATAATCTTTTATCGTTTTGCTATTGTAATCACCAAGTATTGGGAAGCTAAAATTATTTTTCTCAGCAAATGCCTTGTTTGCAAATGGACCATCATTACTAATTGCAACAACATGTGCACCAAGATTTGAAATATCATTCCACGAGTCTCTAAAAGTACACAGTTCGGTCTCACAAACTGGAGAACTAGCAGCTACAATAAATGACAAAACTACTTTTTTATCCAAAAATTCACTCAACTTCCGCATTTTCAGATCAGTATCTGCAAGCTCAAAGTCTGGGGCAGAATCTCCAACATTTAAGACCATAAATTAATTCCCAAAGCATACTATATCAATTATAAGAAACAAGGATTGAATTGACATTTTTGGATCGTTAATAATCTAAATAGATTTTTATATTCTCCAACGAGACTCAATCTGCTTTGGTAGGCGAAACCGTTGCAGGTTATAGCAATGTACTGTTTATGTTCGGGTTTGCGGTACTAGCTTTGGCGCCTGCCCTAGTCATATCTAGAATGATTGCACCACGTACAAAAAGTAACCCAGTCAAATTCTTGCCCATGGAATGTGGTCAGGTCCCTTCAGGGGCAGGACGTACTCACTTCATGATGCAATATTATGCCTACATCCTAATGTTTGTTATATTCGATGTAATGGCTATCTTCTTGTACGCATGGGGTAGCACATTATTAGATCTACCAAAAGAAGCTACACTCCCAATACTTGCCTTCTTAGGAATAATGTTTGCCGCAATGGCATTTGCACTTTATCAAACAAAGAGGAAGAACATATGGTAGACGACCTTGTAATCTCAAAACAGTCCAAGGGATTAACCATAATAGATCAAGTTAATTCTCACAACGCTAATGTCTTTATTGGAAAATTAGGTGATATACTTTTCAAAGCAGTTGATAAACCATTGGGAATGGCTCTCAACTGGGGACGTTTATGGTCTTTGTGGCCTGTTCACATTGAGACTGCATGTTGTAGTGTGGAGTTTGGTGCAGCATCAGGTCCAAGATATGATGTGGAACGATTTGGCATTATAGAGGCTTTTGGAAGTTTAAGACAATGTGATCTTGTGGTTGTACAAGGCACAATTACCAGAAAGATGGCACCCAGGCTTCGTTTGGTATATGATCAAATGCCTGAACCAAAATATGTTATTGCAATGGGTGCGTGTGCTATCACTGGAGGATTATATTTTGATTCATACAATGTATTGCCTGGAATAGATGGTATATTACCTGTAGATGTTTACGTACCTGGATGTCCTCCAAGACCCGAAACTCTGATTCAAGGATGCATGTTACTTCAAGAGAAAATTAAACGGATGAAACCACGGTAAGTGACTAAAATGAGTTCTACCGACAGCACAGAGATTGCAAAGACTGATGATTCATCACTTGCTTCTGATCTCGATAAATCATTATCTGACTCAATCTCAAAAAAGTTTTCAAACGTTGAAATTGCATATGTAAAACCAGACAGAATTCGTGTAAATGTAAAAAAAGAGGAAATTATTGATGTTGCATCTTTTATTCGTGACGAACTTAATTTTGATCATGCAGAGTCAGTAAGTGGAGTTGATTATCCAGAAGACAAACAAATTGAAGTTGTGTATCACTTGGGCTCCTATACTGATGCATCGCTTGATAAAAAAATTCTTGCCTTAGCTACACGAACACCACGTGAAGACAACCCACGTCCTGGTAACGATAGCACAAAACTACCAAGTTTACGTGATGTTTTCCCAAGTGTTTCATTTCATGAAAGAGAATGTTTCGAAATGTTAGGAGTTTATTTTGTTGGTCATCCTGATAATAGACGGTTATTATTACCAGAAGATTGGGCAGACATACCACCACTCAGAAAAGACTTTAGAATTAAGGGTAGATAAAAATGAGCAACCAAGTACATCCAAAGGATAAAGAAATTCTTCCGGGTCTTCAGATAGAAAAAGTTGATGATCGAATAATGACTCTTAATGTTGGTCCTCAACATCCTGGTTCCGGTCATATGCGAATCATCTTAAAAATTGATGGCGATTATATTGTTCACACTGATCCAGATCCCGGCTATGTACATAGGGGAGAAGAAAAGATGGCTGAATATAGAAATTATATAACAAACATTCCTCACCTAGAAAGACCAGTTATTCACGATTCATGCAACATTCTATATCCATACTGTCTTGGGGTTGAAGAATTACTTGGATTAGAGGTTCCAGAACGAGCTAAGTATCTTAGGGTAATTGCTGCTGAACTCAATCGATGTGTGTATATAGAATATTGGCTTGCAATCTATGGTATTTTCCTTGGTCATTCTACAATGTTCATGTGGCCTATGGGAGACCGTGAACTATGCATAGACCTATTAGATAAGATGACAGGAGCACGTGTTACCCATGCGTACTTTGTTCCTGGTGGAGTCAGAAATGATATTCCTCCCAACTTTGAGGATGTATGTTTGAGACAAATAAACTATTTTGAGAAAAGGCTTAAAGAATATGCTGATATTTTTTACGACAATCCAATTCTAATTTCAAGAACTAAGGATACAGGTATTTTATCACGTGAAGATGCCATTAAACTTGGCACAACTGGTTCTGTTTTGCGTGCAAGCGGTGTGGACTTTGACATTAGAAAGAAGGAACCATATGATGTTTACGAAGAATTGGATTTTCAAACTAATGTTCTAAAAGAAGGTGACTCTTATGCACGTTCTAAAATTCCTTGGCTTGACATGTTTGAAAGTTGTAGAATAATTAGGGATGCACTGAAAAAGATGCCAAAGTCTGGTTCTGTCAGAGTAAAACTAAAACCAAAGCCAAAGGGCGGAGACACTGAGGTATATCGTAGAGTTGAATCAGGCAGAGGTTCACTTGGAATGCACATTGTTTCACGTGGCTTGCCACAGCCGTACCGACTAAAGATCAGCGTTCCTTCATTTAGAAATTTGATTGCTATGCCACATCTACTTACAGGCGAAAAGCTTGGAAATATGCCAGCTGTTTACTGGAGTTTAAACTATTGGCCAGTGGAGGCAGATAGGTAAATGTCAGTAATTGCACCCAAGTTTAGACTTGGTTATCTTGTAAAAGGTATTACTGACAATATATTTTGGATTATTGTACTACTTACTTTGATTGGCATTCCAGTAGTTCAGATAGTTCTGATCTACATAGATTTTCCCGTAATTGATGGAGAAATTTGGAATCCATTTAGGGTATTTGATGCCATGACGCACCCAGAAAGAGCATTACCGCTTGTAAAAAATTTCATGCAAACCGATCTTTTCAAGGTTGTGGCATTTCCCGGATTTGGATTTGCAGCCTTGATTGCAGCTACGGTTATATTTGTTGAAAGAAAGATGTTGGCAAAACTACAGCTAAGAATAGGACCATTTTACTGTGGAAAAGTTGAGGGCATCCTACAACTAATGGCCGACGGTTTAAAATTAATTTCCAAGGAAATAATAATTCCAGCAAAAGCTGACAAGCCACTTTTCTGGGCAGTCCCTGTTCTGTTTGCCGCAACCGCAGGCGCATTTGTTGCTCTGATACCTGTTGCACCTGGATGGGTTGTAGCTGACATTGATTTGGGCTTGTTAGCTGTATTTGCTGTAATAGGATTTTTCCCAATAATTACCGTTTTAGCAGGATGGGCTTCTAATAGCAAATTCCCGTTTATCGGAGGCATTAGGGCCCTTTACCAAATGGTTTCATTTGAAATTCCGTTAATTCTCTCACTTTTGGGAATTGTAATGCTGACAGGAACTCTTAATTTATCTGAGATTGTTGAGAGCCAAGTCAATTTTCCATGGATCATTTTCATGCCGATTGGGGCAATTGTATTTTTCATTTGTATACTTGCTGAACTTGAAAGGATTCCATTTGATCTGCCTGAAGCAGAAAGTGAAATTGTGGCAGGCTGGTTAACTGAATTATCTGGAATGATGTACGGTCTTGTTCAGCTAGGTTCTTATCTTAAGCTTTACGCCTTTGCAGCACTTTTTGTTGTATTGTTTCTAGGTGGATGGAACGGTCCATGGGTTTATCCAATAGAACCAATTGCAGAGGTTATCACCGATGGTATTGTTATAATGCCAGACGCTCTTGTTATAAAAGATATTCCTGGTTTACCGTTACTCCCACAGGAGATGATAAACGGAACAATTTGGTTTATTCTCAAAACAGCTGCAGTAATCTTTTTCATACTTCTTCCAAGGGGAGTTTTTCCACGTGTTAGAATTGATTTGCTGTTAAAAATTGGCTGGTACAAGTTAATTGTGCTAGCTTTCGTCAACATCTTCATTGCATTAGCTTTGGTGTACAGTGGCATCATAGGACCAGGAGGTATACTGTAATGGGAACCGCATCTGGAATAATTAAGGCGCTTAACTCTGGCATTAAACATATTGCAACTAAGCGATTTACATTTAGATATCCTGAGCAGAAACTAAAGTTTGTAGGAGATGGTTATCAATATGATCCTAATAGCGGTGTGGGTATAGCCGGCTACAAAGGACGCCACATACTTTTTCATGACAAATGTACAGGATGCCAGCTTTGTGCTATTGCTTGCGAAGATATTGCAGAAGCAATAGCTATGCCAAAAGTAGAGGAAGAATGGAAACACAACAAAAAGGCCATAATGCCTCAGATTGATTATGGCAAGTGTGTATTTTGCGGACTTTGCGTTGACGCGTGTCCTTTCTATGCTTTGTACATGACAAATGACTACGAGCTGTCTTCATTTACCAAAGAAGCCCTAATCTATACTCCTGCACAGCTACAAGTAAAGCCAAAAGTTGACCAAGACGTAGAAATTCTGATTGATGAAAAGGGCGCTAAACATGGTTGACACACTTTTCCTTGGAATTGCAGTTTTAACTATAGTTTCTGCAATAGCAGCGCTTGAGATGCGTTCACTAATTTATGGCGGCTTAGCTTTAATGGGAACATTAGGAGGTATTGCAGGCTTTTTCATTCTGTTAGATTCACCGTTTGTAGCATTATTCCAGATTGCTGTGTATGTTGGCTCTATTGCTGTACTAATTTTGTTTGTTATTATGCTGGTAAAGAGGGAATTAATCTTTCAGAAGAAAGAGGATCCAAAACGAAGGTATGCGGGAATAGGTCTTATGTTGATAATAATGATCTCATTAGGAGCTGTAATATTCAATTCAGGTATTTCCTCCATCACCACTGATGAACCATCGGTTGACTACAGAGAGATTGGTAAGGACTTTCTGACATATTATTGGCCTGCGCTTGTTGTTATGGCGCTTGTATTATCAAGTTCAATTACTGGTGCGCTGGTCTTGGCACGAAGACATGATGGAGTAGAAGATGAGCAACGAACTGATTGATTTTGTAATTGTTTCTGTTGCCCTTTTGGCAATTGGTATTTATGGTTTATCAGTAAAGCGAAATTTCATTCGAATGTTGTTTGCGGTTGAAATTATCATAAATGCAGCTAACCTAAATCTAGTTGCATTTGCAAGATTTTTACCACACAGTGGTGGGCAAACATTTGCATTATTTTCCATTGCCATAGCAGCTGCGGAAGTAGCAGTTGGACTGGCACTTATCATTGTAGCATACAGAATGTACCAGAACATAGATGTAGCTGACTTTAGGAGCTTGAAAGGCTAATGGAATATGCATTACTTCAGGCAGTCTTCCTGCCCCTCCTACTCTCGCCTCTAGCCTATATTATTGGAAGAAAGGTTGGTCATACTGCTGCAACCTGGTTTACATTTGGATTATTGCTTTACTGCACCATTCTTATCATCACTGCATCTATTGGTGAAACCTACGAAGAACATTATCCCTGGACTGAGCTCTTTGGCGAATTTGGATTAAAGCTTGACGGCTTAGCAGCCCCATTTGCAATAATGATCTACGTTTTGTGTACAATACTTGCGTTATACTCTAAACCTTACATGCTTCACAAGTTTCATGAATTTTTCAAAGAGCAAGCACCAAAACCTGTCTATCAAAGTGACGGAACAGCCTTAGAGTCCGTATCTCTAGAAAAATTTGTAAACAGGCAGTCTGGTGTGTATTATGCACTTTTCCTAGTCTTTTCAATGGGAATGCTTGGAACAGTGCTTGCAACAAACCTGATTGAATTTTACATATTCTTCGAAGTTATGCTAATTCCTGCATTCCTTTTGATAGGATTCTGGGGTGATCATCCAAGACGTAGAATTGCGCTCATGTTTTTCTTCTGGACACATGTTGGTGCAGTCATTCTTCTCTTGGGATTATTAGCTATCGGTATTAGCGTTGGCAGCTTTGATTTCGCTGACATTAATGAGGCTGATATTCCAGCTGATATTCTAGTTCCTGCGGCAGTTGCAATCATAATTGGTTTAGGCGTAAAACTTGCAGCGTTTGGATTCCATATCTGGTTACCGTATGCTCATGGGTCTGCGCCAACTCCTATCAGCGCTTTACTTTCCCCCGCCATGATCGGAATTGGAGCATATGCACTCTTTAGGTTGATAGTGGAATTTTTACCGCAAACATACGCCGACTTGTCCATTTGGATCAGCATATGGGGTGTGGCAACGATGTTTTACGGTGGTGCCATGGCGTTAATGCAAGATGACATCAAACGAGTTTTTGCATACTCTAGTGTCAGCCAAATGGGCTATCTTCTGTTTGGAATTGGTTCTATGTCCACCCTTGGTCTAGCCGGAGCAGAAATGATGTATGTTTCTCACGCACTGGGTAAGGGATTGCTTTTCATGACAGCTGGAGTATTAATCGTGCATGTAGGTGCACGGCATTTATCAAAACTTGGCGGTCTTGCAGGAAAGATGCCAATAACTGCAGTTTGTGCTTTTATTGGAGCATTGACAATAATGGGGGTTCCACCGACTAGTGGCTTTATGGGAGAATGGATGTTGTTTTATGGCGTTTTGGAAACTGCACTAGAAGAAGGAGACGACTTGCGAACATTGCTGTTTGCACTTGGCTTGGTTGCAACTGTTCTTACTATGTCATACATTCTATGGATGTTCAAGCGAGTATTCTTGGGAAAGATTCCGGAAAATCTTTCGAAGGTCAAGGATGGTAGCTGGTACATGTTGGCACCAATGATGGTCCTTGCCGGATTTACAATAGTAGTAGGTATCTATCCTGACATTTTCTTACAAAAAATCATGCCATACATGCAGGGGGTTTTGGGAGGATAAAAAATGGCTACAGAAGTTATTGCAACTGATGGTGAGGCAATGTATGCTTGGTTGATATGGATTCTTCCATTCGTTGCAGCTCTAATTATTCCTGCAGTTGGAAAGTTTTCAAAAATTTCAACCGGAAGAATTGCTGTTGGATTTGCTGCAATGAGTGCCATCTCGGCAGCAATGTTATTCCCAATGGCGCTAGAGGGACATGAGATTCATAGTCAAGTTGATTGGATTTCTGCTATTGGATTAAAGGCTGGAGTTTTAGCTGATCCCCTTTCAATAATTATGGCAAACGTAGTTGGATGGATTTCCTTCCTGATCATATGTTACAGTACAGGATACATGAAGGGCGACAAGGATATTGTTCGATTCTGGTTCTGGATGATGTTCTTCATCGGTTCTATGCAATTGATAGTGTTATCTGATAATCTGCTTCAGCTCTTCTTTGGATGGGAAGGAGTAGGACTTGCATCTTATGCTCTCATTGCGTTTTGGTATCGTGACAAAGCTAAGCATCACGTAGGCAAGAAAGGTAGAACGGCTCTAGGAATAATGGAATACTATTCGCCAACGCACTCTGGAATGAAGGCGTTCATCATGACAAAGGTTGGAGATGTCATGATGCTTGCGGGCATGTTTATGATCTTTGCCTTTGCTGGAACATTTGGATTTAAGGAATTACTTGCTGATACAACATGGGCAGTCAACATGTCTGCAGAAAGCCTGCTTGTGCCGGCAGCAGTATTACTTTTTGGTGGTGCAATAGGCAAATCAGCACAATTCCCACTTAACGAATGGCTCTTAGAAGCAATGACCGGTCCAACTGCTGTTTCAGCCCTTATTCACGCGGCTACAATGGTAAAAGCAGGAGTTTTCCTGGTTGCGAGGCTTGGGCCACTATTCTTTGCACTTGGCGCTGCCGGAATTTTAGCAGACCAATTCTTTGAGATTATCGCTTGGGTTGGTGCAATAACTGCAATTTTGCTGGCAACTCAAGCTATGGTAAACCCAGAGATAAAAAAAGTCCTAGCGTACTCTACTGGATCACAAATTGGTTACATGATGATGGCACTTGGAATTGCAGGACTATCTCAGCAATTTGTTGATGGGTATACCGCTGGATTCTTCCACATGATCTCCCATGCAATGTTCAAGGCTTCGCTATTCATGGCTGCTGGCTCCTTGCTGCACGTTGTTGGTTCACGGTTTATGACAGATATGGGTGGTTTGCGAAAAAAAATGCGGAAAACATATGCATTCATGTGGGCTGCAGGTCTTGGACTAATGGGAGCTCCATTTATCACCACAGGATTCTGGAGTAAGGACGCAATTTTTGCTGCTGTCTACGAGTCAGGAAATGAGTGGGCGTTACCAATTTTCATCATAGCCGTTTTGACCGCTGCCATCACAGCATTTTATACCACAAGAATGATGGGGTTGGTCTTCTTTGGCAAAGAAAGCAAGCATATTGAAAAGATGGAAAGTGAAGGTCACCACATACATGATGCACCTAGGTCTATGTGGATTCCATACGGAATTCTTGCAGTGTTAACTATTGGAATAGGAGTAATTGGATTTTCGGCTGAAGGCGGAATTCATGAACTATTCACTGAATATCTTGATGAGTCATTTGGTATCCAAACACCACACATTGATGTGGAAATTTCTGGATCGTTAGGCTTCTTGTCCGGACTTAACCCAATTGCTGTCGGCGCATCACTGGTGGCTTTTGCAGTTGGCTTTGGTCTTGGATACATATTCTATATTGGTCGCTGGGTAGATCCTGTCAAGTTTATCAATTCAAATATTTTCTTTTATGCTTTACACAAAGTAATTCTAAATCGATGGTACCTTAACGCAATGATCTACTGGGGCTTCGTTATTGCACCTTTATGGGCTGCCAGAGCTATATGGAGATACTTTGAGAAAACTGCAATTGACACTGGCATGAACGTTGGATTAGAACGTTCAGTCAGGTTTGGAGCTAAAGTTGTACAAGGAACCCAGACTGGTGTACCACAATCATATCTTTACGTATTTGGAGCAGGACTTTTGTTTGTAGTTCTGATATTGTTGATATAGGTGATATGAGATGATTGATCTAACATCAACTCCGATAGTCATTCTTGTAATTCTAGGTAGTGTGGGTGTTGCTTTACCGGTGGTCAGTATTGCGCTGAAAGAAAGACCCTCGATGATATCTTATGGTATAGCAACTCTCATTGCTTTATTAGCCTCAATCGGTTATGTTTTCTATCAGCTTGCGCTTGATCATGTGGCACCTGCCGCAATTTTTTCACAGGATGTACTGGTTGACGATGCATTTGGTTCATTATTTGCAATTGCCATGCTAATTGTGGCAATATTCACTACAGTTGGTTCATTCAGTTATATGAAAAACAAGGCTAATCCATCTGTCTATTTTTCACTGATTCTACTTTCTGCCATAGGAATGGTTCTTGTAGCATACGCTACAGATCTGGTAATGCTTTTTGTTGCCTGGGAACTGATGAGTATTCCAACATATGTACTGGTAGGATTTTTGAAAAAGGATCCAATCTCTAACGAAGCTGCGATAAAGTACTTTTTGTTTGGTGCACTTTCATCTGCAATTATAATTTATGGTATATCTCTTGCTTATGGTATTACTGGTTCGACAAACATAGGTGAAGTAATTCAGGGCTTTATGGTTCTTGATGCGAATTTGATTCCAATTGGACTTTTAGCTGTTGGTATGTTTATCGCCGGATTTGGCTTCAAGATGGGTCTAGTTCCATTCCATATGTGGCTGCCAGATACATACGAAGGAGCACCACCTACAATTGCAACATTACTTGCTGCTGGTACTAAAAAAGCTGGCTTTGCTGCTGCTTTGAGAGTTATAGTAATGGGTGCAGTTGCATTAAGTCTTGACTGGACACTTGCTTTAGGTATTATCGCTGTAATGACAATGACAGTTGGTAACATTGCAGCCATAATGCAAAAAAACTTGGCTCGAATGTTAGCTTATTCCAGCATTGGACATGCAGGATACATCTTGATTGGTTTGTCCATTGCACCATTTTCTACTATGGGTCTTCAAGGATCTCTATTTCATATATTGAACCATGCTGTAATGAAAGGTGCAGCATTCATCGCAGTTACGGGAATTGTAACTGCATTAGCAATTACGCATGTTGAAAAACTAAAAGGTCTTGCAAGGCGTATGCCTATAACATCTCTAGGATTAGTAATTTCCTTGCTTGCACTAGCAGGCGTTCCACCACTCAGTGGATTTTGGAGTAAGTTAATGTTATTTGGCGCTGCAATTGATGCCGGTACTGTAGTATGGTGGGGTCCATGGCTTGCAGTGGCAGGTGTTCTAAATAGCGCGCTGTCTTTGGCTTACTATGGTTGGATAATACGTAAGATGTACTTTGAGGGTGAGAGAGAAAAGAGAATCAAAGAACCAAAATCAATTATAGTTATAATGGCATTTTCAATAATATTTATGGTAACTATAGGTGTCTATCCAGAACCTATTATACAATTTACGGAATTTGCTGCACCAACAATTAATGCAGGATTTATGCCGTAGTTCTAGTAAATCTAACTAAATTTTCCAAATTATCTTTAGCCTGAGAATCTTTTATTTTCCTAATGCTATAGATAGCTCTGTCCGAGTATTTTTTAAACAATTCTTCCATATCATTAAAAACATCTCTAGGATCTGAGCTCTTCTTAATTAGAAGATTAAACAATTTGTCTTCATTTTGCCAGTCAAGTAAATCATCTCTAATCTGGTAGGCAATTCCAATATTTTTGCCATAATCTGCTAAAGACTCAATCTCTTCTTCAGACCCTCCTGAAATTATCGCACCCAATCTTGACGCAGTTTCAAAAGCTGTTGCAGTTTTATATTCAATTACCTTAAGATAATCATCAAAAGTTACATCCTCGCTTGTCTCAAGCCTACCTTCAAGTACTTCTCCCTCACTCATCATCATAGCAGTAGTAGCAAGATTTTTTGTTACTCTTGGATTATTGATTCTCGATGCTATGTTCAGGATTAATCCTAAAACAAAATCACCCGTTAGAACGCTGGTGTTATACCCATATTTTATATGAAATGGATCTTTTTGTCTACGTAAAGTTTCGTTATCTATTATATCATCATGAATAACTGATTCAGTATGTAGAAATTCAATTGCACAAGCAGCAGCAAAAGTGTTATCATCAATCTCGCCCACACATTCTGATGCCAAAAGAAGGATGATTGGTCTAATCCGTTTACCTCCATTTAATGCATATTTTAGAGGTTCTTTGAATTCAGATTCTGCGTATAATTCTAATTCTGAATCTAGTACAGTATTGATTTTTTTAATATATGTACTGTATTTTTCAAGCAATGGATTGATCTCTATATTCTTTCTTTCCAAAGACTTCAATTTCAAATGTTTATGAGAAATATATTAAACTTGAGTGCTCCCGTCGGGATTCGAACCCGAGTCTCAGGCGTGAAAGGCCTAAATGCTTGACCGGACTACACTACAGGAGCATAAAACCGTTCGTAACTTTAATCCATAAAATTCTTTGGTAGCTACAAAGATTTTTTTATTACCAAAATTGGATTAAAATCATGAATCATTTGATTCAAGAAATTGATCGCATTATAGAAGAACGAAGTTTGCTAAAACATCCATTCTACCAAGCTTGGTCTGATGGAAAGCTAACACGTGAATCTTTGGCAGGGTATTCCAAGGAATATTATCAATTGGTAAAAGCTGTTCCAATATTTATGGCACAACTAATGGATCATGTTCCAGAATCCTTGCATAATGAATTTAATTTTAACCAACAAGAAGAATTTTCACATATTAGCTTGTGGGAAAGATTTGCTGACGGGTTGGGAGTTTCTTATGAGGAATTAAACAATTATGAAGGATTGTATACAACAAATCATGCTATATCTGGGATGCATACTCTTATGTCATCATTTGTAAGTGGATCAACTGCAATGTATGCACTTGAAAAAGAAATACCAAAAATTAGTCAAACTAAATTAGAAGGTCTGGCGGAATTTTATGGTCTAACAAGTGAAGATGTAACTAAATATTTCAAGGAGCATATGGAAGCCGATATTAGGCATACAGCATCATGGAAAAAGGCTATTGATGGATTTTCCGGATATGACCAAGAAATAATCAGCGCTGCTGAAAGCTCCATAACTTGCCAAAACTTGTTATTGGATAGCTGTTACGATGAATATTGTTAGATTCTAACATTTTTTACTAAGAAAAATTGATTTTGGGTAGGGCCTGTAACTCAGCTTGGTAGAGTACCCGACTCATAATCGGGGAGCCACGGGATCGAAGCCCATCAGGCCCATTATTTTCTTCTAGAAATTTTTCTTTAACACACTTTCAATTAGTTTTAAATCAAACATAATGTTGATTTAATTGGCTGCAATGAAGAATCAGAGTTATATCTGAAAAATGATGTGAAGGCATTTGTCTGAGCCGCCAAAATTTCAATTTGTATAATTTTAATCGGTTAAAATTTTAGCGTAGTATATAAGACCTGTTTATATAGTTCACATTACGACTGAGACAAAACCAATAGTAAGCATTGAGAACGTTGTAGCTTCTGCATCAGTTGATCAAGCAATTGATCTTAAAGATGTCACTAAAAAATTTCCAGACACAGAATGGCATCCTGACCAATTTCCAGGTTTAGTATTTAGATTAAAATCACCAAAAACTGCCACTTTGATTTTTCGTTCAGGAAAAATGGTTTGTACTGGTGGTAAGTCTGAAGCTATGTCGATAAAGGCTGTTCGTACAGTTGTACAACAACTTCGTAAGGGTAAGATCAAAATAAAAAAAGATGCAGTAATTACAGTCCAAAATATAGTTGCGTCTGGTAGTTTGGGTGGAAAAATTCACCTAGAGGATGCAGCAAGAAGGTTACCACGCAGTATGTATGAACCTGAACAGTTCCCAGGGCTTATACATAGAATGGTAGATCCAAAAACTGTACTACTATTGTTTGCTTCCGGCAAACTGGTTTGTACTGGAGCAAAAAAGGAAAGTGATGTCTATAAATCTGTACATAACATACATGCACTCCTAGAAGAAAAAGATCTTATGTTGTATGATGCTTAATTCTGGTTAACCTGATTTTTTATTTTATCAAAAATTTCTTTACTAACTAATTTTTCTTGAAAAAGAACATTTGTAATTTCTAATATGTCAGTTAGTTGATGGATTTGTACACCCGTATCATCCAATGCTTTATCCGCGCCTTCTAATCTGTTTATGATAACATACACGTCAGAAATCAATAATCCTGATTCTTTGAGTTGCTTTATCCCATTTAAGACGGAAGTACCTGTAGTTGCAACATCATCCACCATTACCACTTTCATTCCTGCAGATGTTTTACCCTCAATGGATTTCGTGGTACCATGTTCCTTGGGTTTATTTCGAACATAGATTAGTGGCTTAACAACTTCAATTGCAAGTGCAGATGCGACTACAAGACCTCCTGTTGGAACAGAAGCCAAGCTATCAAAATTATCCAGACCTGTTTTTTCAATGATCAAATTTTGAAGATTTTTTATCATTTTTCTAAATTGATGAGGATAACTAGGCACTAGCCTAAGATCAATATAGTATGAACTATTTTTCCCACTAGTAAGCGTAAAATCTCCAAATTTAATTATGTCATTTTTGTGTAAAAATATTGAAAACTCTTTTACAAACTCCATACAAAATCTAACTTAACTGGATTTATTTTGGTTTGTGTTTTCACTAAATTATGCCCGAAATATGGTTAAATTATGGCCCAACTGATGTTGTCTTAGATATAAAAGCAGAAAATCTTGAAGAAAAAATTGATGTAGGGGGTAAAACTCTCTCAGATTCTGAAATTGAGTCAAAACTAGGATCATTAGATATTTCAAAACCAACAGAATTTGTAGTTCTTAACACATCAGAATCAGTAAGAAAAACACTATCAATTCTATTTGAAAGATATGAGCAAAAATCAATCCCTAAACCACCAATTTTGGCAGATAGAAAAATAATGAATATCGTAAAAAACTATCTTCCAGAACACAATTCTATATCTGAATTTTCTAATTTAGAAGATTACAATTCAAAATTAGTTTTTATTGGTGAAATGGAATTTGATGGATTGTTTGGCTACGAAACCATATCCACAAGATTATTAAAAAAATTTGGTACTGAATTAATGCTTTCAGCATATGAAAAAAGAAAAGGCGACCTGCCTTCACCAGGTCAAGATGTTGAAAATTTTCAAATCGCGAAAAAATTTTCTGAAAAATTTGATATACTTGCAATTGAGATCATTGCAAATTCAAATGGCATATATGATTTATCTGTAGGACACCCATCGTCTACAGCTACCATATCAAAATCATTTGGAACCAATGGAACAAAAGATATTGGAAAACACAAAACTATGATAATAAGCACTGGAAAGGAGTCAAGTAATAACACATTAAGCAAATCCTTGTCATCATTGTGGAACTGCTCAGACGCAATAAAGAATGATGGTTTTGCCATTTTGTTAGCAGAATGCAAACTTGGTATTGGTTCAGATGGAATTCAAAGTTTCATAGATGGTAGAATGAATATGGATCGTTTGAAAAAACCTTCTCAATATATAGATGGTATGGAAAATCTTCTATACATTGCTGAAATTCAAAAGAAGTTTCAACTTGGTTTATTATCTATACTGCCAACACATTATACAAAAAAACTAAACATGATACCATTTGATGGAATTAAACAAGTAATGGATTATGTGTTAAAAAATCAGGGTCAGAACCAAAAAGTTGAAGTCATCTCTGATGGGGCTCGCACTCTTTTAAGGCAAAATTCCTGACGGTAATGGTGCACACAAAACTCCAAGAATTGCAATAACGATAAACATTTTTTTCCTGTTTTTAGTTAGAGGAGAAATATCATCAAGTGGTCTTGCATCTTGGCTTCTTGAACTCAGCAGTAGGATAAACAGTGCCATAAACCAGTAGCCTAAAAGAGCAAGAACTCCCATGCTGGCATATGTAGCAATCTTATGCCATTTTTTTCCAAAAAGAGATCTTGCCATATGTCCCCCATCTAGCTGCCATGCTGGCAGTAAATTCAAAAACGTAATAAGAAAACCTAGCCATGCGGCAAACATTATAGGAGACATAACCACTTGTGCATCTTTTCCGCCCTTATCAAAAGCATCAAGGGAAATTGACATGAGTATTGGCATATTCATTTTCATGAGTTGTGATTCCTTAAACAATTCATCAGCTAATTCGTTGCTAATTTCTGGTGATGTATATGCCCCAAAAATGCAAACGATAATTGCTATAACTAAACCTGCAATGGGTCCAGCAATTGCTACATCAAACAAAATGTCACGATTGATTATAAGACCTTTTGATTGAATTAGTGCCCCAAAGGTTGGAATGCCAAACACTGGTATTCCTGGAATAAAAAACGGCCAACTTGTTTTGATTTTGTGTTTCTTGGCTGCAATGAGATGTCCTGATTCATGAACACCCAAAATGCCAATAAGTGAAAATGCATATAAAATTGACATTTCAAAAGGATCTCCTATAAAGGCAAGAGAATTTACAAAATCTGTTCTAAAATAACCGTCAATTAACACAAAGGTAACAGTTACAGCAAAAAGAATTCTGGGCACCCATGATTTTGATAACCATTTTCTTTTAGTTTCATGTAATCTAGTTACAACAATATATACTCCGTCAAAAGATTTTTCAATATGCGGTACAAAATTTCTAACTTCTAGTTGTCTGGCTAGGTTCACGAATTTGTCTTTGAAATCTTTGTCTTCTATTTTAAGCCGTATATCATTGGTATTGATTACTATGTCTTTGACATCAAAAATTAAAGATACTTTTGAGACTATTTCATCCTGTGTTAGATCAGTCATGGTTTATCACACACATACATTCCATTAATTGCTTTTTTACTCCAAAATTAAATATTTGCACGCCTTCATTGCAAATGTGCAAGTAATACTGAAACAAATGGGAGATTGTATTCTTAGGAGATGTGACCTTGGTGATATCATACCTGTAATGGAAATTAATCTGAGAACACTTCCTGAACATTATTCTGATTATTTTTATGAAAGCTTACTTGAAGAATTGCCGGAGGCATTCGTTGTCGCTGAAATTTCTGGCAAAATAGTGGGGTACATAATGTGCAAGATGGAACATGGATTTTCAAATTTTAAAAAACTGGGTTTCGTGAAAAAAGGTCACGTTGTATCTATTGCAGTTATAAATGAACATAGGAGTAAAGGGTTCGGTAGTGCACTAGTAAACGAGAGTATTAAAGGCGTGAAAATCAGACAGTGTTCTGAACTATACTTGGAAGTTAGATGTAGTAATAATGATGCTGTGAGATTATATGAGAAATTGGGGTTTTCTATAACACAAAGATTAAAAGCATATTATCGTGATGGCGAAGATGCATACGTTATGGCTGTTGATCTTGCTAACTAGATTCAAATAAATAACTCGAGACTAATTTTTACCCATTGTCAAGACGCAAAGCTCAGGGTATTATGATATTTGTTCTAGCCATATCTGCGTTTTTTGTATACTCATACCTTCTAATGTTATCAGAATGGAGCCCAATTGTTTTACAATTATCCATTTTAATGATCGTTGGAGGAATTCTTGGAGTAATTTCTTGGATAGGATATATGATGGCTACAACAAAAGCTTCTCCATCATCAATAATACAAGATGACGATAACTAACCTTATTGCTCTATTTTTATATCAACTACGGTTTGATAGAATCTAGGACCAACTGGCCTAACTATTTTGGAACATAGTATTGTAGATTTTACAGGTGCAACCTCCAAATAATGTTGTTCTGATAATTTTGCCGCATCTGATTTTTTATCTGCATGAATATGTGAATAGTAGTGAATAATACCATTATTTTTGGCAGTTAGAATGGCTAAGTTTAGAAATTCATCTGATTTTTCAGGGAGTAACATGAGTGTTCTGTCCGATTTGTCTTCTAGTTCATTTCTTATTACATCAGATGCATCACCATGAATTGATATTACGTTTCCTGCGAGTTTGTTTATCGCAATGTTTTTTTGGCAAAATTTTGTGGCATCCGGATTGATATCAATGTTGTATACAGTACATTTTTTCTTTTTTGCAGCAATGATTGAGAACATTCCAATTCCTCCAAACATGTTAACTATTACTTCTCCATCATTTACCAATTCAGAAATTCGTATTCTTTCTGACGATAATCTTGGAGAAAAGAATGCTTTTCTAACATCTACTATGAACCTGCATCCAGATTCTTTGTATTCAGTTTCTGTTTTATCATCTCCAGCTATAATTTCTAAATCTCTAGTTCGAAATTCTCCCTCAACAGAAGATGATTGATAAAAAACAGACTTTGCACTCTTCACTTGTTCTAAAAGTGTTTCACCAATCAGTTTCTTCTTTGGTAATAGTGAATCAGGTATTTTCACTATTATGATATTGCCAATTTGGTCAAAGGCTGAAATGAGCTCATCAGATTCTTTTGCAGTAAGCAATGAACCCAATATTTTTTTTAATATTCGTGACATTAATAATAGAAATTTGCTTCTGCTTTTTGTATCTTATCCAGTCTACTCTTTTCCTTGTTTACTCGTGGTCTGCGGCTCTTTTCATCTCTTCTAAAAGTAACATCCAAAGATTTTAGGAATTTATTCATACCTTCGACCTTTGGTAAGGGAGATGTTGCATGACCATTAATACCAGATGTTCCTTCAAAAATAACCATTGAATCAGAAACCAGATCTAATAACTGTACATCATGATCAATAATCATAGCTGATTTTCCATAAGACCTAGTAAACTTCTGAATGAATTTTGCAACAGCTATTCTATCTTCAACATCTAAAAAGGCAGATGGTTCATCGAGTGCATACAGATCAGCTTTTTGGAGAAGACAAGTTACAATTGACACCTTTTGGAGTTCTCCTCCAGACAAATTTTTTATTGACTTGTTATAGAGTTTTTTAATTTTTAACGGATCAACTATTTGTTCTTCTTCTTGACTTCCTTCAATTAATCCTTCATTTGCCTTGTTTAGTACTGATACAACATCTACATCAATATCACCTGAAAGATATTGTGGCTTGTAAGCAATTTTGAGTTTTTTATCTACACTGCCAGAATCTGGTTTCTCTACACCAGCAATCATTTTCATCATAGTAGTTTTACCAAGTGCATTTGCACCTAAAATTCCTAAAACCTCTCCCTTGCGTACTTGCCCTGCATCTATAATTACATCAAACTTTGAATATTTTTTTTCAAGAATTGGATATTTTATTATAGTTACCCCTTTGGCAAATTGTCCCGTAGTTGTTGAAACGTCAAAGGAGAATTTTTTATCGCGAAATCTAACATTCTCATTTGGAAGATATCCATCAAGAAATACGTTGATTCCTACCTTTGTGGATAATACGCCAGATACAATACCATATGCAGAAGAAACTCCGTAGAGTACTTCGATTAAATCACTTACATAATCTAACAACGTTAAATCATGTTCAACCACCATTACACTCTTTCCAGTCTTTGCTAGGCTTCGAATAACTCTTGCAACACCCATGCGTTGGTATATATCATTATACGATGACGGTTCATCAAAAAAGTAGAAATCTGCATCCTTTACTGACGTAACAGCTATTGCTAATCTCTGTAATTCGCCCCCGCTAAGTTCTTTTACATTTTGATCTACTGAATTTTCCAAGTCTAGTGTTTTTATTAATTGGTTAGAGATTCCTCTCTCATCATATTTTTCAAGCAGTTCTTTGCCCGTACCGTCAAAAACTTTTGCTATGTTGTAAACTTGTTGTGGTTTTATAGAAGCGCTGATTTGACTATCTTTGATCTTTTCAAAATGTGATTTTAATTCTGTTCCACTGTAAAATTTTAAAATTTCATCCCATTCTGGCGGCTCACCAAATTTTCCCAGATTAGGTTTCAAATTTCCTGATAAAATATTGATGACAGTGCTTTTTCCCATGCCATTTCTTCCCAACAATCCGATAACTTCTCCTTTCTTTGGGGTAGGTAATTTGTACAAACGAAAAGAGTTTTGACCATACTGATGAATTTTATCAGTAGCTAATTCTGTAGCTAAATTAACAATGGTTATTGCTTCAAAAGGGCAAACTTTAACACAAATACCGCATCCATTGCAAATGTCTTCATCAATCTGTGCTTTTTTTGTTTCTTCATTTAGTATAATGCAATCTGCTCCTGATTTATTTACTGGGCAATACTTGATACATTCTAAACCACATTTTTTTGGTTGGCATAATTCCTTATCTAATACCGCAACACGATGTGTCATGAACACATTTTGTTTATCTTTAATTTATATCTCATTAGAAGATAGAAAGAACAATCAAGTTTATTTTAATCAGGCATAGTTACCTTAATAGAGAAGATTATTTCTTAACGAAATAAGCCGGTCATAGCGTTGGGGTGCGACCTAGACCCATTCCGAACCTAGAAGTCAAACCCAATGTCGCTATCGTGTTACTGACGTGCGAGAGCTGTCGGGAAGTGGTAGTGCTGGCATTTTATTTTACAAAAATTTTAGTTCAGTTCTCTTAAAATAGTCCAATGATGAGTGATAACATCAGTTGGTTCTAACGTCATGGTTGGAATTAGGACTTGAAGAATGGGTATGCATTGTAATCCATCATGCCCGATGTTGGAAAAGTCTGCGCAATAATGTATTTTCCATAATGAATAATCTTTGTTTTGTTTATTTAGTTGTACGAGAGCATCTCCGTCAAAGTTGAATTTTATTCTGATTTCTTCAAAAATTGGGTACATTCCCATCCATCTTTGTTCTAAAGTTGGACTAAACGTGTACTGAGCTTTTTCATACTTTATGTTATCAATAGTAATGATTTCCTTTTCGCCCATTAACGTATCGAATACATAATCAGTTATTTCATGAGGAATATATGCTCCAGTCTGTGTGTTTTCCGTGATACTGATCAGCTGACCATCTCCATTTCTAAGAACAGCTTGTAGGTATACTTGATAATTTGTATTCTCAGTTGTAACAAGAACAACTTCTGTCCTGTCTTTAAAAATTCCTTCACCTGATTCATGATCTGCAGATATTGACTGAATAGAACAAGCAATCAGTGCTACAAAGATAACGCCTAGTAATTGCATTACTAACCATTTCATATGAAAATACTAAATTTTGATATAGATAAATGAATTTAATTAGCATGAGCAAATAATTTTTTTAATGAGTAATTTGGAAAATAATCAGAAAGTTTCTTATCTAGTTTTTTTTGCTGCACTTATAGTAGTATTACTTACTCTTACCCCAGTAATCTTTCCCGCGTTATATTCATCAGTTTTTGGTATGTTTACAGAAAACCTAGACGCATTTGAGCTTGGCTACCAGGCAATTTTTCTTATTGTAAGTAATGTTGTAATATTTGGTTTTGGCATTGCATACTACAAGAAAAAAATTCCATCGTTGGTACAGGATGCAGTTGAAAAAATTCGTACATTTGAAATACCAAAAAGGGTAGCGATAATATCTCTAGCCGTTATTTTATGTGTGTATATTGGATTATCAGCACCAGAACTTTCTCTCGATGAGGGTAAAGACTGGAATGATTATAATGCGGTACTACTACCGGCATTAGAAATCTGGCCATTTGGCGAATCTGATAATGTCTACGTCCAAGAACAAAACGACAGATATGTTCGGATGTTTTTGCTTGATGTGTCACTTGACATATTCCAAAACATCAAACTTCTACCGTTTGTAGCTAGTATACTGGTAGTAGTTTTTACTTATTTAATCACTGTCCAGTTTTGTCAAAAGCGGTTTGCAGGCATTATTGCAGTTCTTGTATTGTTGCAAAGTTACACATGGCTAAAATTTGATACTGTTGCAGTCTATGAAAATTTTTGGGTCTTATTCTTTCTGGTTTCATTATATATGATAGAAAAAAAATGGTTTCTGTCCCCTGTTTTTTACATACTTGCATTTTATACTAAAGCATACGTAGCACCATTTTTCCTGATGACGCTGTTTACTACGTATAGATCACAAATATCTAGGAGAACAAAAATTGCGATATTAATTTCATATTTTGTAATAGTATCTGCTGCTATTGCTCTAATTTTTGTAGGCGATACAATATATCCAGATATAATAGACGTAAATTCTAGTAAATTTATTTTAGGATTTCAGGTAATTATCGCTCAATTAAGATTTGATCTTTTTTTTATAATGGCACTGTTGCCTGTGACGGTTGGTTTGATATTTCTTTCAAAAAATAAATTAAAACATGCTGATTCTATCCTAGTTCTAATTTTTGGAACCATAATAGCAAGTCCAATATTGGTAACATTCACTTATCATTATGAAATTTTACCTTACAGGTTTATTCCACTACTAGTATTCTTTTCAATTGGTGTAGGGATGTTCTTTTCAAAAAAATTAGTCAAGATCTCTTAAAATAGTCCATTGGTTTGTGACAACATCTGTTTGAGTTACAAGTCCAACCGCAGTGCCAGCCTGAAACACAGACACACATTTGTGTCCATGCCCATAGATTTCTCCACATATCATCAAAGCCCATATTGAAACATAATCAACTTCATCCTCTTTCATAGGTGAATCTACGTACTGAGCTTTTTCATACTTTATGTTATCAATAGTTACAATTTCCTTTTTACCTAACTTTTCATAGAATAGAAGATCACTTATTCCTTCTGGGATGTAACTACCATGACCAGTTTCTGCTATGCTAATCAACTGACCTTGTGCATTTCGAATTTCTACTTGAAGATGGATCTGATATTTTGAATTTGAATCTGTAGTTTTCGCAAAGTTTTGATGATCCTGATCTTTAAAAATTCCTTTTCCATCTTCAAGTATATGATCTGCATATATTGATTGAACAGAGTCAGCTATTAATGTTACAAAGATAACACCTAACAATAGTATTGTAAATTCTTTCACATCAAATATTAAATCCCTATGTAAATAAATGACTTTCAAAAAACTCAAAAATACATGTATAGAATAGAATCATCATGTCAACCTGTTTAGTATGTGGTGAGCACTTTTCAGATGACGTCAGATTTCTAAATCATATGATGGAAAAGCATGGATTTAGAAATCCAAATGTCGGTAAGCCAGATAGAAATTCCAGAGGATACTAGTTTTATTCTGATATTTTGATCTTTTTGCTATTAGTTAGAAGACTTGCGGAACGAAAAAAAACTGCCTTTGGACTTTTACAGCCAAATTCACAAGAATCTTGAACTATCTTTTTTTGAATATTTTTCCCGCTGATATTTAAGATTGCGGAAAATAATGGGCCAAGAGCAGCTCTACCACCATATGCAGTATTGCTGTCAATAAACCAAAACATCTCTAATGCATTAGAATCAAGAACACTCTCTCTGATTTGTTTGCCAAAATCGGTATAATGACCAACAAAATGCAATCTTCCTTTTGCCAAAAAGTTTACAAATTTAGCAAACTGTACGCAAAGATAACACTCATTATCATAAATTACAAGCGGTGTCATTTCTTTCAGATCCATATGATAGCACTCTATTCAGATTTTATTATTATAATAATTTTAACCTAGTCTATCACAATACAATGCAATTATAATTGTGATTTGTTAATTCTATGTATAAATGGGACTAAATTACTATCAGATTAAAAGAAAAGTTCTCAAGGCTAGAAAGCTCGTAATTCAAGCCACATCAGCTGCAGGATCTGGTCATCCTGGCGGATCCTTTTCTATGGCTGAAATTTTGGGTTGTTTATTTTACAAGCATTTGAAATATGATCCAAAAAACCCAAGTTGGGAAGAGCGTGATAAGTTCATACTTTCAAAGGGACATGCATCACCCGGTCTTTTCTCAAATATGGCAACAGCTGGTTACTTTGATCCTGAAGATGTTTTAACACTGAGAAAATTTGGCAGCAAACTTCAGGGTCATCCAGACCTAAAGTGTCCTGGCGTTGAGTTTTGTGGTGGCTCTTTGGGAATTGGATTATCATATTCTATTGGAAATGCTTTAGCTGCAAGAATTGATGGTAAAGATCATAGAATTTACACAGTTATTGGAGATGGTGAGTCTGATGAGGGTCAAGTTTGGGAGGCAGCAATGACAGCTGCCAAGTATAAGATTGATAACATGACTGTATTCCTTGATAGAAATTTCATACAACAGGATTCCTATACGGAGAAAATCATGCCGCTTGATGAGGAGTTGCTTGGTAGCGACTTGTCAGAAATGTGGAAAGATGCAAGCAGATGGAAGACTGGAGACAAGTGGCGGTCTTTTGGGTGGAATGTTATCGAAATTGATGGACACAGAGTTGAACAAATTTCAGATGCCATAAGAAGAGTAAATCAAACCAAGGGGCTTCCATCAATTATCATTGCTAGAACAATCAAGGGTAAGGGAGTAGAACATATGGAAGATAATCCACAATGGCATGGCAAAGCTCCCAAACCAGAGATGGTTCCAATCATTGAAGACGAGTTAGAATCTCAGTTTATGATAGCACCTTCAATTATTGCTGGCGATATGTCAAATCTTGACAAAGAAATTAAACGATGTGCTGGTGGTAGAGCTGATTATATCCATCTGGATGTTATGGATGGTCAGTTTGTTCCCAACAAAACATTTGATCATACAAAGATCAAGGAATTACGTCCGTTAACGCTAATTCCATTCGATGCTCATCTTATGATTAATGAACCAGTAAAACATGTTCATGATTACATAGACGCTGGGAGTGATATCATCACTGTTCATGCTGAGGTATGTGACGAGTCTAGCTTTGGTGAAATATGTGATATGTTAAATTCAAACCAAGTTGGAATTGGACTTGCAATCAATCCAGATACAGAACTGCCAGAATGGTGTTACAAATTTGTAGAATTACTAGACCAAGTAATTATCATGTCTGTGGTTCCAGGTAAGTCTGGTCAGAAATTCATAGAGTCAACCCATGAAAAAATTAGGCGAATTGCTAAAGATCTTAGAGAGCGTAAATTTGAGGGATACATTGAGGCAGATGGAGGGGTTAATTTGGAAAATATAGGAGCATGTTTTGAGGATGGTGCACGAGCATTTGTGGGAGGAAGTGCAATCATTGGGCAAAATGATGTCAGAATGATCATTAAAGAGTTCAGAAACCAGGTTCTAGAATCTAGAAGAAGATTACTAATTAAAAAGGCGCATGATCTTGGTGGAACAGAACTTGTTAACAGTTGGATTGATCTTCACGTTGTTGGAGAGAAAAAAGACAAGCTAGTTCAGATTGCAAAGGAGCTTGGGTTTCAATGAGTACAGAACAGTTCGGTGATATGAGGACTGAATATAGCAAAGCACTTGTTGCGGTTGGAGAAGAAGATCCAAATGTTGTGGTTCTAGGAGCTGATACCACTGACTCGCTAAAGACTGCCAACTTTGGGAAAAGATTTCCTGAAAGATTTTTCAACGTAGGAATTGCAGAGGCTAATCTCGTTTCAGTGGCTGCAGGGCTTGCATATTCTGGAAAGACAGCCTTTGCCAGTACATATGCTATCTTTCTGCCAGGACGATGCGTTGATCAAATTAGAAATGCAATCGCATATCCATCTCCGGGAGATAAAAATGGCTTAAATGTTAAACTAGTTGTATCTCATGGCGGTCTAAGTGTTGGAGCTGATGGTGGTTCCCACCAACAAATTGAGGATATTGCAATCATGCGAGCAATTCCTAACATGAGAGTTCTTGTACCATCTGATTCAGTCACTGTTTCAAAACTTACTTGGATAATTGCTCAACAATATGGACCATTCTATATGAGAATGGCTAGATCAAAAACTCCTATCATTCATACTGATTTACAAGAATTTCAAATCGGAAAGGGAATTGTGTTGCGAGATGGTTCTGATTGTACAATAGCCGCATGCGGGATTACGGTTAAGATTGCTTTGGATGCAGCCGATTTGCTTCAACAAGATGGAATATCTTGCAGAGTTATTGATTGCTTTTCTGTTAAACCCATCGACAAGAAACTTTTAGAAAAAGCTGCTAGGGAAACAGGATCAATTGTAACTTGTGAAGAACATAATGTTATGGCTGGATTTGGTTCTAGAGTAGCAGAAGTTGTTTCGGAATCTTATCCTGTTCCAATAAAAAGAATTGGTGTACAGGACAAGTTTGGAGAATCAGCACGTGATAATGAAATTTCACTGTTATTTGAAAAACATGGGATAACATCTATTAATATAGCAAAAACAGTAAAGGAAGCAAGAGGTCAAAAACCATGAAAATTTTCCTAGACACAGCTAATCTTGATGCTATACGAATGTACAACGACATGGGACTTGTAGATGGTATTACAACAAACCCTTCGTTGCTGGCAAAAGAAGGTGGTGACCCACAAAAAACAATGGAAGAAATTTCAAGAATCATCAAGGGAGATGTAAGTCTTGAAGTTGTCAGTACTGATTATGAAGGAATGATGGAAGAGGGAAGACGACTTCGCAAGTATGGTGACAATGTTATAGTTAAATGTCCAATGACTGGCGAAGGACTAAAAGCTTGTAAGAGTTTAACTGCAGAAGGAATTCCGGTCAACATTACTCTTGTATTTTCTCCAAACCAAGCTCTTTTGGCTGCAAAAGCCGGCGCCAAGTATGTTAGTCCGTTTATTGGACGACTAGATGACATTGGTCACACTGGCATGGATCTGATTAAAGAAATTAAACAGATCTTTGGAAACTATGATTTTAAAACACAAATTCTGGTTGCAAGCATTAGACACCCACAGCATGTAGTTGACGCTGGAAAAATTGGTGCTGATGTTGTAACAGTCCCAGCAGTAGTTCTTGGCAAGATGCTTAATCATACATTGACTGACAAGGGTTTGAAAGCATTTCTAGATGACTGGGAAAAGCTAAAATCAGAAAGTCCAAGCGTTGAAGTTTAAGAAATTTCAACAAACAAATATCGGAATTTTCCATTTGTAACTGGTAGATTATTTTTATTCTTCAACTCCGAATAATCTTTCCAATTAAACTTGTACGTCCCTCTCAATTTGATGGGATTTTCCATATCTCCAAAAGATTGCCCACCTTCTTTGCGTATCCAATCTAACTCTTCATTGTTGATGACCTTACCTTCATGTATCCTAAATTGAAAATCTGCAACATCATCTTTAGTTGGTGGAAGCTCAATAGACATATCATTTGTTATGAGAATTGCATATCCTTTCACATCCGTATTATTACCGACTACTTCCTCCATTCGTTGAATATCTTTAAGAAAAGCATATCTCGAATAATCTACCGCTGATTGGTTACGAAGCTTAAAAATTTCATTATTTACTTCATGAAATAACTCTTGGGTTGGGTATTTTAGCTCAATCGCATACGTATTCTCTCCCTCAATCCATAAATCTATTCTTCTCTTTTCATCTTCTGAATCTGTCAAATTTTTTTCAAATCTAATATTCCAGTTGGGAAATTTCATTTTAATTTGCCACGCGAATGAGAATTGAAAATCCATTTCATTCTGAAAAACTGGTCGTTGAACTGCTAATTCCATGAGAGTTGTATCTAAATCCCATGTCATTCTATGAAGTAGATGTAGTTTTAGTTAAGATTTCTTCTTAGAGAATTCTATTCTGTATCTGCTTTCTCAGCAGGAGCATCATCTTTTGGTTCTGCATCTGCTTTCTCAGCAGGAGCATCAGCTTTTGGTTCTGCATCAGCTTTCTCAGCAGGAGCATCAGCCTTTGGTTCATCAGGCAATTTAGATGCGATATTTTGCGCTTGTCCATGAGCCTTTTGAAGTATCTGCTCATTTGTTTCATCGGTAAGAAAACCAGACTCTATTGAAAGAGAACGTGCAGATTGCGCAGCTTTTGAAATTAATTGTTCAGCATTATCAGGTGTGATGTATCCAATTTCAATTGATAATGACTTTGCTTCTTGAGCAGCTTGTATTAATTTCTCCTTGAATTTCTCTACGTCTACAACAAGTTCTTCTTCAGCAAATAGAATTCCCTCAGATAATGCCGAGTTTAAAATTATTTTAGCTTCAATTGGTTTAATATCCAGCTTTCCCAATAACGCTGCTAATTTAGCTGATATAGGCTCACCCTTTTTTACAGGAGTTGTTTCTTTGAGAATCCAGATTGTTCCTTGGTCAATTTTAGTAGGTATCTTATTTTCCTTGAATTCAGTAAGCATTGGACCAGGTGCTATTCCTGTATTTTTTGGAGGCACTACCACATCTATGCTTGCAATATCTCCTCCTCTTGCTGTAAGTAGTACCTTGTTTTTACCAAGTAGAACATTTAGCTTGAACGGAGACATATTTGTAAACATAAATAGACATTGGCCAGTCAGTTTTTCCTTCAGTTTTTCAATGCCAGGTATATCTAATTTTTCGAGAGATTTTTTTGCAACTTTATCCTTAATGCCAACAATTTCCACCTCGCCCAGTAGTTTTTTCCTTAATGGTAACAATTGAGACGCACGTACTTTTTCCAATCGTACTAGTGCTGTAACGTTATACTTTTTTGGCAGATCCTGTAGAAGTTGATACATTTGTGCCTTCTTTTTTGGATATGTTGTTCTATTTTCGTGCATTCTATTTCTTCACCTGTTCTACCCGAATCGCCTTTCCCATGGTTGTTTTAAACATAATTTTTCTAACATTCTTACTTCCATTGGGCAATATTTTTTCTATTGTTGTTGCTACAGCATTTGCATTTGCAGCAAGGTCAGCATCATCCATATTTTCTTCTCCAATCTTACATGACATAGATAAAGATCCCTTAGCTTTAATCTTTACAGATGATCTAAAGCGTTCCAAAAATGATTCGATAGGAGCATTAAATGGAACTGGAGTTGGCATTTTACCTCTAGGTCCTAGAAGCTGTCCCAACTTCTTACCCACAGCTGGCATGAGTTTTGTATCTGCTAAAAAGAAATCATAATCGTTAATCAATTTTTTTGCCTTCTTTTTATCTGCGCTCAATTTTGTTAGTTCACTTTCATCCATTACCATGTCAGCTTTTGCATTTTTTGCTTTGATTCCCATATCCCCAGATGCCATTATACATACTGAAGCAGGTGTAGTCGTTTTTTTTGGCAGTTGAACAGTCTCACTAATGGCAAATCCCTTTTTTACATCAACGTCCCTGAATACCATTATCATCTCTACAGATTGATTAAATTTACGATCCTTATCACTTTCCTTTGCCTGTTTTATTACTTCAACAAATTGTGATTCATCAGCCATGAAGATTTTTTTTAAAACCCTACTTAAAATCGTTTAGAGGCACAAAGATCATATTCCAATAACTTTTGAAAATTTTCCATTTTATATTATATTAATTGAAATTAACATCTATAATGTTGGCAAAATCTACATTTATTACTAAATAGACCTTTTTCCGATTGTTGCAGCGATTTGATGATCTTGATATGAAACTACTTTTTGAATTATCTAAAGATGGAAATATTTCTGTTCCTACACTTTCAAAAAAACTTGGAGTTAGTGCATCTGTATTGTATAGCAGAATTAAACGACTTGTGCGAAAGAAATTGATTAAGAAATTTACCATTGAAGTAGATGATTCTTTATTGGGAATAAGCGTTAAGGCATCTGTTGGTATAAACAGAGACCCTAAATTTAAAATGCAAATTCACAAAAAACTTTTGGAAGTTTCTGAAGTAATTTCTATCTCCGAAGTTACTGGAAGATTTGATATCATAATACGAGTTTATACTCAGGATCTTGAAGACTTGCATACTGTTGTTATAGAAAAAATTGGAAAAATTGAGGGCATACAAAACACTGAAACTTTTGTGGAATTACAAAAAACCGACAAGGAGTATGTATATCTTACCAAAAATGTATAGAAAACCGTAAAATCTCTATTTAATAACTTATCAATATTTAGTTAGCAAGAAATTACTTGAATTTACTATCCCACTTGCTTTCGTTCACTTCAGAAGTAAACTCCTTAGGAGTTTTTCCTTCAATTTTAATTCCTAATGATCCACATGTACCAATTATTTGTTTTACCACAGATTTTAAAGAAGTAGCATATGATGATTCCAATTTAACGTTAGCAACTTTAACGATAGAATCAACAGTTATTTCTCCAACCCATTCAGTTCCAGATGTTCCAGAGCCCTTTTGAATACCAGCTTCCTTTAGCAAAAGTGCAGAAGCTGATGGTATTCCTACCTCAATTTCCCATTTTTTAGTGTCAGAATCTACTGAGACAGTTACTGGAATTTTCATTCCTTTAAACTCACTAGTTTTTTTATTAATAGCCTCAATTACCTCTAGTATGTTCACTCCTATTGGACCTAATGCTGGTCCTAGAGGTGGTCCAGCTGAGGCTTCTCCTCCAGTTACAAGCGATGAAATAGTTTGTTTATTTCCCATAATTCTGCACCATATTTTGAAAATTTAATCCTTGCTATGCTGGAACTAATTTTAGATAGTTTGCATCAACAGTTACTGGTAGTTGATAAGTCGCATCTAATAAAATAACTGTGGCTTCTTCTTTTTCTTGATCCACTCTTGTAATAGTAGCTTTCATACCTTTGAATGGACCACCAATTATTTCAACAGTGTTTTCAACAGCAAGTTCAGACACAGTAGATTTTTTGATTAAATATTTATCAATCTCATTGTATGTTAGCTCTCCCCTTAATTGACCACGTACATGCCTAATTCCTTGAATTGCGTCAAACATAGCAGATACATCCTGCGCTTCAATTACAACATATCCCTTCAGATCAGATAACAAAACTACTGACTGGATATTTATTTTTCCCATTTTTATTCTTGCTTCTAACAATCTCATAACGATTTTTTCCTGACCTCCAGTTGTTCTTACTGCAAATAGGTGCGAGTTTCCATCTGTTTCCGTTTCTGGTTCAGCTACAGTTTCTGGTTCAGCTACAGTTTCTGGTTCAGCTACAGTTTCTGGGTCAGTAGTAGATTTTGGCTGCTGTCCATCTGATGATTCTGGTTCTGACATTTTATCTTCCAAATGTCAAAACTGAAAAAATGAACTGGATTCCAAATCCAATAGCACCTATTGTCGCAATCCCAAATAACACAAGCCTTAGATGTTGCATATAGACTTCCTTATCAGATTTTTTGGTAAGCTTGATGGTATTTTTCATATTCATTAATGTACGCTTAAGATTAATCTGCATTTGTTGGAAATTAATAAAGTATCAATATATCTTTTATCTAATGGAACTACTCGTTGCATATCAAAAAGACCCAGCAGGTCACAATATTGCAAAATTTATTTCAAAAGAATTGGAGAAAAACGATCATGTTTACAAGGGAAAAGATTTTGATTTAGCAATAATTTCAAGTCCGGCAATTTCTGCAGATTGGTTAGAAGAAAAATTTGATTATGATGGGTATATTTTTTTATCAAAACATGCGGCGGAATCAGGTGTTTTGGCACTTACTTGTCATAACACAGGAAATTTTTCTGATGCTAATTTCGGTGGTTATAGCCGTCAAGTATCAGTTCCACACCCACATATTCAAAAATCATATATTCAGAATCTTTGGAATGCCAGAGGCAAGTTTCCAGGATTTCAAATAACAATTGAGGCGACACATCATGGACCAACTGCCTTAAACAAACCTGCACTGTTCATTGAAATTGGAACAACAGAAAAAGAATGGAATGATGTGAATTTGTGTAATTCAGTTGGGCAAATTATAGTTGATGTAATGAAAGAACAACAGAAATCCTATCCGATTGCAATATGTTTTGGCGGAACACATTACCCTGAAAAATTTACCAATGAATTAATTCATGGTAAGTATTCCCTAGGAACAGTGATTCCAAAGCATGCATTGGATCACATAGATCAATCTTTATTTTCTCATATAATTAAAAGAAATATTGGTGCTACTACAGCATTATTGGATTGGAATGGTATGGGAAAAAATAAGCAAAAAATTCTTGAAATGCTTGAAAGAACAGATTTAGAGGTAATCAAGCTCTGACCTTGAGTACTAAAGTTTACACAAAACTTTTGCAGGTTCCAGAAGGAAAAGTTACAACATATGGTGATCTAGCAAAAGCAGTTGGATTAAAAAATGGACAACGCGTAATTGGCACGATTATGAAAAACAATCCATTTCCTGTAATAATACCATGTCACAGGGTGGTGAGATCTGATGGTAAAATTGGTGGATATACTTATGGTGAGATGGTGAAATTCAAAATGCTTACTAAAGAAGGGATTAAAATTAAAGATGGGAAAATTATAGATTTTGATAAGGAAAAATTCTATTTCTGACCTTTTTGTTTTGATGTTATTTCTTCAATCAATGTTCTTAGATGCGCAATATTTCTAACTGTATTTCCACCAATCTTTTTGTAAAGTTCCCAAAATTCCTTATTTGTAATCTCTTTCCTATCCTTAGCAATTTTTAATCTATAACGAAGTGATCTTACCTTTATCACATAAACTTCTTTTTTGCCTACTCTAGCACCCTTACGTCCTTTCTTAGAACCCTGTTTTACACCACGCTTCTTTTTTTGAATTTTTTTTACTTTTGCTCTTCCTCTTGACGTTCCAACAATTGGTTTAATTTTAATTGTGTTTGCCGTAAATAAACTTCGAATGTTTTCTCTTGTAATTGCATCAGCTATATCATCAAGATGATCAGAGTCAAACAAAACTCTGTTTACTCCAACCTTATACATTCGTGCGACTAGATGCTTTTTTGCTTTAAGATTTACTGGCACGTTCAGACACCCTCGCATTAAATATTTTGAATTTCTTTTCTATCGATTTGATAACTATCTCTTTTCTTTTCTTTGTTCCAACACTATGACCTATTCTTACTCCATCAATTTTTGGATTTAATTTTTCTAAATCATCAATATTATGAACCAAGTTATCTGTGTAACCAGATGGATGCAAGCCACGTGCAATTTTAGGACCCCCATAACCCACTTTAACAAGACCTGGTCGGCCCCTACTTTTTTGTTTACGCTGATGATTATCAATGCCTTTTGGCTTTCTCCAAGTTGTTTCTAATCTCTTATACCGCCAGCTTTCAGGTCTTTTAAATTCAGGTCTACTTTTAGCAACTTTAGCACGAAGCTCTAATTTTTCCTTGTTTATTGGCATGACCATAAACCTTGAATTTTTACATAAATAGGTTACTAAAACTTTTTGCAAAATTTGTGATCTTAGAAAGAGATAATAGTGTTTTTTATTGCGTGAAAATCCTAATGCATAAAACTGGTTTGGGTTTTTTAGCATGGGAGTTGAATATAGATGAGTGAATCTGAATCAACAGCCAAGTTTAACGCACAAGTTACTGCATTTGGTATAAACCCATCAAAAATTTACAGAAACTTGTCAGTTGAAAAACTAGTTGAAATTTCTGTTGAAAAAAATGAGGGAATGGTAACCTCAACTAGTTCGTTATCAGTCAAAACGGGCAAATACACAGGAAGATCACCAGATGATAGATTCATTGTTTTTGATGATCTTACACATGATAAGGTTCATTGGGGAAAAGTCAACAAACAACTTCCAACAGAAACATTTGAAAAATTATCTCAAAAAATGAAAAAATTCGTTGGTGGAAAGGAATTGTTCGTATTTGATGGTTTTGTGGGTGCTGATCCTGAGAATAGACTACCTATTAGAATTATCACTGATCATGCATGGCAAAGTTTGTTTGCACACCAGCTTTTCATAAGACCGTCAGCTGCTGAATTAGAATCTCACGAACCGGAACTTACTGTAATGTGTATTAATGATTTTGAGGCTATACCAGAAATTGATGGTACCAATTCAAATGCATTCATACTAATTAATTTAACAAAGAAACTTGTCCTTATTGGAGCAACAAATTATGCAGGAGAAATCAAAAAATCAATTTTCTCTGTAATGAATTTCCTTCTACCGTCAAAAGATGTTTTCCCAATGCATTGTTCTTCTAATATTGGCAAGGATGGTGATACAGCATTATTCTTTGGTTTGTCAGGTACAGGTAAAACTACACTATCTGCTGATCCTGAACGAATGTTGATTGGTGATGACGAACATGGTTGGTCAGATAAAGGAATTTTCAACATAGAAGGAGGTTGCTATGCAAAATGTATTAATCTCAAGGAAAAATCTGAACCACAAATTTGGAATGCTATCAAAAATGGCGCTGTATTAGAAAACGTAGTCATAGACAAAGAATCACTAAAACCAGACTTTAATGATGGCAGTTTAACCGAAAACACAAGAGCAGCATATCCACTCGATTACATTCCAAAAGCTGTCATACCCAGTGTTGGAGGTAATCCTAAAGTCATTATATTTTTAACAGCAGATGCAATGGGAGTTCTTCCTCCATTATCCAAGCTTTCCAAGAATAGAGCAATGTTTCATTTTATGTCAGGTTATACAAGCAAATTAGCTGGAACTGAAAGGGGAATTAAAGAACCAAAGGCTACATTCTCCAAATGTTTTGGCGCACCATTCATGCCGCGTTTGGCATCAGTTTATGCAGAAATGCTTGGCGAAAAGATTTCCACACATAATACAGCGGTATACCTAATCAATACTGGCTGGTCTGGAGGACCATATGGTGTTGGTAAAAGAATCAAGATAGAATATAGCCGTGCAATGGTAACTGCAGTCATAAACGGATCATTAGATATTGTGAAGTTTTCCCATAACGATCTTTTCAATCTAGATGTACCAACCGAATGTCCTGGAGTTCCTTCAGAAGTTTTAGAACCAAGAAATACATGGGTTGATAAAGACAGCTATGATCTTTCGGCAAAAAAGCTGGCTCAAATGTTCGTAGACAACTTCAAAAAGTTTGAGGATGTATCGGAAGAAATCCGTTTGGCGGGACCAAAACTCTAACGTCTTCTTACTGATAGGCCCACAATAGCAGTTACAATCATTATAGCAGCTATTATCAGAATTGGTTTCTCAGGCAGATTAAACATACTTGGAAGATTTTTTTCGCTGTGCCCTATTTCTTTTACCTGAATAGTTGCATATGCACTTAGTGTTTTGTCATCATCTTTAATTTTGGCTTCAATCCAGTACTCACCTGGTTGATAAACAGTCAGTTCTGAATTTTTACCGGGAATAATAGAGTCTGTAAACATTTTTCCAGTTTCCTGATTTATGACTGAGATCTTTGCATATGACCACGAAGAAGGACTTAAAATGTCAACGCCTAATTTTCCACCATCCTCATTAATTGTAATGACTCCTTCAGAAACTCTTACTATGATAGGTATGTGGTAATCAATTTCATTATGATTGATAATAATTCTGCTCTCAAAATCTCCCAAACTTTGTTCGGTTAATTTTGCGTTTATTACAAGATTTTCATCATCTAAATCATAATCAAAATCAGCAATACCACTTTCTTCAAACTTGATTGACATGGATTCCCCACCAATCCCATTAATTTTCAAATGTTTGGTTTGGATTTGATTAGCAGGCGATAAATCAAATATTAGATTTGGTGGCATTATGATTAGTTTAGCATTGATAGCTTTCGATACATCTATCCTTCCATTTCCAGACACTTCTATGGGAAATCTATCATCAAACTGGTCATATACAATTTTAGATGTTGTCATTAGAATAGATTTAACTTCTTGCGGCGTTAGTTCAGAATTTTTTTGCAATATTAACGCAGCAGCACCGGCAACGTGAGGTGCTGCAAAACTTGTGCCGCTTGAAATTTTATACTCTCCATTGATGTCAGTTGTGTTTATGAACGCACCAGGTGCAACAAGATCAGGTTTGATGTAAAAGGGAGAAACTGGACCTCTCGAACTAAAATAAGCAACAAAATCTGGATGATAGAAAACATCCAATGTTCCTTTTGTGCCACTTTGTAAGATTTCCTTAATTATTAATCCGTCATCTCTGGATACGGATAATGCAGGAATAGTAGGTTCATACCCCTCATCCACATATTCATGAATTAATTCTCCAAAAAATATACCTGGTTCATTGTTATAGACTATGATAGCCCTTGCTCCTACATCAGATGCATTTTTTTCCTTATCAGAAAAGTAAATTATTTCATTTTCTATGTCGCTTCCACGTTCAATAAGTAAAATTGAGCCTTCAACATCATTTTCCAAAAGATCGTTAACTTTGCCATATTTTCCAAAAATAATTTGTGAGATAATAGGTTCTGTAAGTGACTGTGTTCCAACCATTGGAAAAACATTAAACGATTTATCTTCTATCTCAAAAGTTGAGACTATACTGCTTGTTACGTTGTTAAATGTTGCACCCACTGTAATTGCATTTGGATTTATCCCGGGACTTCCAATTGTACTTAATTCAGGACCAAAATTTCCAGCCGCTGTCACTACAAAAATATTATTCTTGACTGCTTTGTTGACTGCCTGCTCAATTTTTGTATTTGTTTGGTTAATTCCCAAACTGATATTAATAATATCAGCACTGTCTTCTATGGATTTTTCAATTGCTTTGATTATTAGATGAGAAGGTACGGATTCCCCATCTTCTGAAACTTTGTACATTAAAATTTTTGAATTTGGAGCTATTCCTTTGAGATTTCCATTTGATGCGATGATTCCTGCAACTTGTGTACCATGACCATTAGTGTCTTCAGGTATCTCATCATTATCAACAAAATCATATCCACCAATTATTTGTCCTTCAAGATCTGGATGGTTCAAGTCAATTCCAGTATCAATAATTGATATTACTATTCCACTTCCATCATATCCATTCTGGTAAGGTATACTGGTTCCTATGAATGGCCCACTGTTATTTACTAAAATAGAAATATTCTCCGTACTCTGTAATTGATTTGATATTAAAACTGCACTTATAGATATCAAAATTATCAAAAAAAATATTTTTTGATATTGCATATGAGAACATTTCTTTAGTGAAATTTCATTCTTTGCTAAAGCATTAAATTGTATGTTTTTTCAAACACTGTATGGGAAAATATACACTTCCTGAGATGCCTTATGCATATGATGCATTGGAACCTCACATAGATGCTCGTACAATGGAGATTCATCATACAAAACACCATCAAAAATATACTGATGGAATGAATGGTGCTTTAGAAAAACTAAGTCCGGAACTACAGAGCAAGGATATTGTTGATATTTTATCAAGTATCAATGATGTTCCTGACGATGTTAGAGGTGCAATTAACTTCAATGGCGGTGGATACGATAATCACAAACTGTTTTGGAATAACATGAAACCAAATGGTGGTGGAGAACCTGGCGGAGCACTAGCAGATGCAATTAATGCTTCCTTTGGATCTTTTGCTGACTTTAAAGAGCAGTTTTCTAGTAAAACAGCTCCTATACAAGGAAGTGGTTGGGGTTGGTTAGTATACAATCCATCTTCTAGTAAAGTTGAGTACAAAGCAATGCCAAACCAAACAAGCCCAAGAACTGAAGGGTTAGTTCCATTGTTAGGTCTTGATGTATGGGAACATGCATACTATCTAAAGTATCAAAACAAACGTCCTGACTATATTGCTGCTTGGTGGAATGTAGTCAACTGGGAAGAAGTAGATAATAGACTTTCTAAGGCAAAATAATATTCTATTTTTTTTTTTAATTTTATATTTTTAAATGCATTTATAGGAAACTGACTCATTTTTTTTATAATGAGCGAAGAGCAAACACAACAGCTATTGTATCAAATGCAAATGTTGGAAGGTTATTTTTCTGAATTATCACAAAAGGAGGCATCTATCGTATCAATTATTAGAGAAGCTGCTTCTGCCATTCAATCACTCAAAACAATTGATGATAAAGCTGATGCTGAAACATTAGTACCATTAGGATTAGGCACTTTCGTAAAAACAAAAACTATACCTAACGAAAAACTGATTCTAAATATTGGTGCTGGAATTGCTGTCGAAAAAGATAAGGACTCTGCTATCAATTTTCTTGAATTACGATTGAAAGAAATGCAAGTAGCCTTACAGGAAACGTCAAATCAAAAACAACAAATTGCAGCAAGTTTAGAACAGGGAAAACAGCAAATGGAACAATTAATGGCTGCTTCTCGTGGTAAAAAATAAAGAAAAAAATGTTTGAAAAACTAGGCAATGCATTTTCAAAAGCTGCTAAAAGTTTTAGTGAAAAAGATCTAAATGAAAAAGATATTGAGGATGTATTATCTGAGCTTGAAATCTCTCTCTTAGAATCAGATGTTGCAACAGAGGTTATTGATAACATAAAATCTGATCTAGGTGAAAAATTGGTTGGTAGCAGAGTCAATAAGAAGGAAATTGAAGATTTTGTTCAAAAAAGCCTAATCGAGAATATTTCTAACATGTTTGATGAAGCTGGTTCAGTTGATATACTGTCAGGCATAAAATCAAAAACAGATCCACAAGATCCATACATTATTCTGTTTGTTGGAATTAATGGAACTGGAAAAACTACAACTGTAGCCAAAATGGCCAATCTTTTACAAAAAAATAAAATCTCAGTAGTAGTTGCAGCAGCTGATACGTTTAGGGCTGGTGCTATTGAACAATTACGTGAGCACATAAACAATTTGAATTTAAAGTTGATTGCCCAAAACTACGGTTCGGATCCTGCTGCCGTGGCACATGACGCAGTACTTTACGCTAAATCACACAAGGTTGACTGCGTCCTTATCGATTCTGCTGGGAGGATGCAGACAAACAAGAATTTAATGGAACAGATTGCAAAAATTACAAAAGTTGTAAGTCCAGATTTGAAAATATTTGTAGGTGATTCACTAGCTGGAAATGATACGGTTAGCCAAGCAAGAGAATTTTATGAGCATACAGCCTTTGACGGAGCAATTTTGACTAAAAGTGATGCAGATGCACGTGGTGGTGCTGCTTTATCAATCGTAGCAGTAACCAAAAAACCTGTTATTTGTGTGGGTACTGGACAGGGCTATGATGACTTGGAATTATTTAGCAAGGAAGCATTCCTTGAAAGAGTTTTTGGTAAACCAGAACCA
>JACASX010000011.1 GCA_013390745.1 Marine Group I thaumarchaeote
GGTCTGATGAAAGTAGAAGAAAAAAGTGGTTTGTTTGGTCCTAAGGTTGAACTCTATCTTACTGATAAGGGCTCTGCCAAAATTCATAGCGAGAGAAGCAGAGGCAAAGATTGGGTTTATGATCTGATTAAGGGAGATAAACAATTTGTTTTTGTATCTGAAGTTCCAGGTCCTGATGATAAAATTATGGTAAGACTCATTGATGGAATTTTATACGTTCGTGGCTCTGGTGGTTTTTCAAAAGAAGTTGTAATTGAGAATTCAAATGAAATGCAGATATCTGATTTCAAGTACAGAAACGGCGTGTTAACACTTAGAATAAACTAAAGGAAATCTTAGAAGCAGATTAAAAAAACGAGTTTTCAGTCACTTTTTGATAGTTAATGGAACATATTTGTCAACAATACATTAATTAATTCAGGATGATTTGCATATGTTGCTGTATGAATAAAATCAGTAAGACAAGCATTGTAAGTATCCTGTTGCTAGTTAATCTGAAGCTGTAAATCTGCAGCCAGTTTTTAATACGATTAAAATTATGGTGTAGGTCATGAATGATAAAATGGAAATTATGAACGGTGGAAAAGCGCTTATGAAGGCGTTGGAAAAAGAAGGCGTTAAGGAAGTCTTCGGGTTACCGGGAGGTGCGAACTTACCAATGTATGATGAGCTTTTCAAAAGTAATATTCGTCATATACTAGTTAGACACGAACAATCCGCTGCACATATGGCTGATGGTTTTGGTAGAGTTAGTAGAAAACCAGGTGTTTGTTTTGCAACATCAGGTCCTGGGGCAACAAATTTGTTAACTGGAATTGCAACAGCACAGGCAGATTCTGCACCAATGGTTGCTGTTACTGGTCAGGTTCCAGTAAATATGATTGGCCGTGACGCATTTCAAGAGAGCGATATAATCGGAATGTCAAACCCATCTGTAAAATATGCATTCCAACCAAGAACAGTTGAAGAGATTCCTGAAGTTGTAAAAAAAGGATTTTACATTGCAGAAACTGGTAGACCCGGTCCTGTATTACTTGATATACCAAAAGATGTTCAGCAAAATGAGGCAAAAGTTACTTTTCCTGAAGAAGTAAGAATGCCTGGCTATCATCCATGGACTGATGTAGATATAACCAATATTGAAAGAGCTATAAACTTACTTCTTTCATCAGAGAAACCAATAATTTTAGCTGGCGGTGGAACAATAATTTCATCTGCATTTGCGGAACTTCAATCAATTGCTGAAATGTTAATGATTCCAGTTGTTACAACATTCAAGGGTAAAGGATCTTTTCCAGAGAACCATCCACTTTCACTTGGTCCAATTGGAATGCATGGTCATGCTGAAGCAAACAAGATTATGACTGAAGTGGATTGTGTTTTAGCTATAGGAACAAGGTTTTCGGATCGTTCTGTTGGAACATTTGAAGAATTTGAGCGTAATTTGAAAATTATTCATATGGATGTAGATCCTGCAGAAATTGGAAAGAATCAAACAGCACAAGTTGCAGTTGTTGGCGATGTTAAGGCTTCGCTAAGAGTTATGCTTAAGATTCTTGCTAAAAAAGCATTAAAAAAATCTGATGGAAATAACTGGTTAAAACATGTTAATGAGGTTAAAGATTACTGGCGTGAAAATCTAAAATTGCATCCAGGTGAAATGTCAGCAGCTAAGATTTTAAGGAAATTGAGGGAAGTACTTCCTAAGGAATCAATTGTAACAACTGAAGTTGGTCAGCATCAAATGTGGGCATCATTATTCTTTGACGCAATACATCCTGGCACATTCTTTAGTTCTACTGGTCTTGGAACAATGGGATGGGGATTTCCTGCGGCAATTGGCGCAAAAGTTGCACGACCAGATGTAGCAGTAGTAGACATTGCAGGAGATGGAAGTTTCAACATGACAGAAAACTCACTTGCAACTTCTGTATTGGAGGATATTCCGGTTATAGTATTCTTGATTAACAATTTTTCGTTGGGAATGGTTGCACAATGGCAAAGAACATTTTATGATAGACGAATGATTGGAATTGATCTAAAAAAATGTCCAGATTACGTTAAATTAGCAGAATCGTACGGTGCACAAGGTATAAGAGCTCAATCACTTGACGAGTTAGGCAAAGCGATTAAGGTTGGTCTTAACAGTGACGTAGCTACAGTAATTGATATACCAATAGATCCAGAAGAGGATGTATTACCATTTGTTGCACCTGGAACTTCATTAAAGGATATGATCTTACCATCATAGTGAGTGTTATGTGGGCAATATTATCAATTCGGGTTGAAAACAAACCAGGAATCTTATTCAAGGTCACTCACTTGTTTAGAGCTAGAAATTTCAATATAGATAGCATATCAGTGGGCGTAATGGAAAACCCTGAATTTTCAAAGATGGTAATAACAACTGTTGGTACTGAAAAACAAATTGCTCAAATTGTTAAACAACTTGATAAAATGATTGATACAATAGAAGTCAAAAGACTAGATGAGAAAGAGAGTGTGTATAAAGAATTGGCATTGTTTAAGGTTAAGTTAAGTGATGCATCAGACAGTGCAGAGATTAACAAGTTGGCGAATACATTTGGTGCAAAAATCCACAATGAGCAGGAAAATTCGTTGATAGTTGAGTTAACATCTACACCTGATGAAATTAAATCATTTGAAGAATCAATAAAATCATTTGATATTTTAGATTCTGCCAGAACTGGGGTAACTGCATTATAGATGATATGAAATGAAAGTTAGAATTTTTGATACAACATTGAGGGACGGAGAACAGTCACCTGGCGTTGCTTTATCACCTGAAAACAAGTTAAACATCGCAAAAAAATTAGATGAGTTGGGTGTTGATGCTATAGAGACAGGATTCCCTATTATTTCAGAAGGAGAACAGAATGCCATTAAAATGATCACACAGGCAAATCTATCTGCTGAGTTATGTGGTCTTGCTAGAACAAATCAACGAGATATTGATGCAGTAATTGATTGTGGTCTAAAGTACGTTCACACGTTTATTGCAACTTCAGATATTCACCTTCAATACAAATTACATCTTTCACAGGATCAAGCGCTTGAAAAGGCCGTAGAATCAGTTGAATATGCAAAATCACGAGGTTTACAGGTTGAATTCTCAGCTGAGGATGCAACACGTACTGATCGTGATTTCTTAAAAAAAATATTTACAGCTGTTACAAAAGCTGGAGCCGATAGAATAGATATACCTGACACCGTTGGATATTCAACACCACAATATATTGCTGAAATCACAAAGGATGCGATTGAGGCAACTAAATTACCAATTAGTATGCATTGTCATAATGATTTTGGGCTTGCGGTAGCTAATGCTATATCTGGAATACAGGCTGGCGCGCAGTGTGCACATGTAACAATAAATGGTATTGGTGAACGCGCAGGTAATGCATCTCTCGAAGAACTTGTGATGGCATTACAATGCTTGAGATTTGATCAATCTTGGGAGACTAACATCAAAACTAAACTTCTTTATGAGACATCAAAATATGTTTCAAAATTAGCTGGAATGCCAGTTCAACCTAACAAGGCAATCATAGGTGAAAATGCATTTGGTCATGAATCTGGTATACATACTCATGGAGTTTTGAGCAATCCACTTACCTATGAACCAATTAGCCCTGAAATTGTAGGGCGTAACAGATGGTTTCAGGTGGGCAAACATTCGGGCGCTCATGGGATTAATGCTATGCTTGAAGAATATGGGGTACAACCCGATAAGGATCAGGTAAAACAAATTCTTGCAAAAGTGAAATCAATTGGGGATCAAGGAAAACATGTTACTGATGTTGAGTTATTGTCAATTGCTAATGAAGTAATGGGTGACTCTAAACTAAAACGTCTAGTGAAGTTAACAGGTTTTTCAGTTTCTACTGGAATTGGCAATATGCCATACGCATTTATAAAATTAAACATTGACGGCAATGAACATACGGCAACAGATTATGGCGTGGGACCGGTAGATGCATCACTTAACGCAATTCAGAAAATCACGGACACGATTTCAGAAATAAGAATTAAGGATTATAATTTAGCGTCTATTTCTGGTGGTTCTAGTGCATTATGTGAAGTAACGGTTAAACTAGAAGATGCTATGCAAAATACGGTTTCTTCAAAATCCATTGGTGAAGACATTGTCATAACTAGTGTACAGGCTGTTATTGATGGAATGAACAGGATTATGCTAAAAAAATTAGTTAAGCAAAAAAAGGCGTAATTATTGGTATAGAAAAATGAGCCACAAGTATAACATTTCATTAGTTACAGGTGATGGAATAGGTCCAGAGATATCTGAATCAGCCTTTAGTATTTTACAAACAATTAATGACAATATGGGCATTAAATTCGAAATAAAAAAACTTGAAGCAGGTGATACTGTTTTAAAAAATACTGGTGAAGCATTACCCGCTGAAGTCTTTGAAACAATAAAAAACTCTGATGCATGCTTAAAGGCACCAGTGGGTGAAAGCGCAAAAGATGTAATCGTGTACTTGAGACGCATGTTAGATCTTTATGCAAACATTAGACCTGCAAAGTCATATCCAAACATGCCATCATTACGTGACGATGTGGATTTAGTAATTGTCAGAGAAAATACAGAGGATTTGTACACTGGCGAAGAATTTGAGATTGGTGATATAGCTGTGGCACTGAGAATTATTTCTGAAAAGGCATCAAAAAGAATTGCAAATCATGCTTTTACAATTGCTAGTCAAAGGAAAATGAAGAAAGTTACATGTGTTCATAAATCTAATGTAATGAAAAAAACTGATGGATTATTTGCTCGTACATGCTCAAAAGTTGCCAATGATTTTCCTGATATTAAATTTGAAGAGATGTATGTTGATGCATGTGCAATGAATTTAATTCGTCAACCGCAATTATTTGATGTGATTGTTACAACCAATTTGTTTGGAGATATACTTTCTGATGAATCAGCTCAAGTGATAGGTGGTTTGGGTATGGCTCCTGCTGCAAATATTGGTGATAATTTTGGATTGTTTGAACCAGTACATGGGGCAGCATTTGATATTGCGGGAAAACAAATTGCAAATCCTACGTCATTCATTCTTTCAATCAAAATGATGTTAGACTGGCTTGGGAATAAACACAATGACCAGAAATGCATTGATGTTGGGCAAAAATTAGAGGATGTTGTATACGATGTAGTAAAAAATAACATTAAAACAAAGGATACAGGCGGGGATAAAACCACGATGGAGTTTACTAAAGAAATTATCTCAAGGCTTTAATCTTTCTGGGTCTCTTGGATACAAAATAACTTCTCTTACATTATCTATTCCTAGAATCACTGTCAGTAGTCTTTCTAATCCTAATCCCCAACCTGCATGCGGTGGCATACCCCAATCAAACGTCTGTAGGTGTTCAGAAAATTTTGCAGGGTCAAGATTTTGCTCGCTTAATCTTGCTTTGATCTTCTCTGGGTTATGCAGTCTACTACCACCAGATGACAATTCAAGATAACCAAATTGCAAATCAAATGACTCTGAAAGTTCAGGACTGTCTTCCTTTTCCATGATGTAAAACGGCTTAAGCTTGATTGGCCAGTCTGTTATGAAATAAAAACCTGGATGGTTTTCTCCTATTATTCTCAAGTGAGAATCTAAAAGGTCGTCACCAAATTCTAGTTTAACATTTTTTTTATTTAGCTCTTCTAAAGCCTCAGAGTATGTAATTTTCTTAAATGGGCTATTAGGTATCGTGATTTTGTTTCCTAAAATTTCTTGTTCCTCTTTACAGTTTTCGGAAACATACTTGAAAGTATTAAGAACTAAATCTTCTAAAACATTCATCACATCAGTGTAGTCCATAAATGCGGCTTCGATGTCAACGCTAGTAAATTCGCTCAAGTGTCTACCAGTATGTGATTTTTCCGCTCGATAAAATGACGCTATTTCAAATACTCTTTCTAGACCAATTGTCATCTGTTCCTTATAGAGCTGTGGGCTTTGTGCCAGATACGCTTGTTTTCCAAAATAATCCAATGAGAACAAATTTGCGCCTCCTTCACTTGCACTGCCAATAATTTTTGGTGTAGTAATTTCAATGAATTTCTTTTCTGACAATCTTTTTCTTAATGATGCTAAAACGTGATGCCTGACTTTGAAGATTGACGCTGTTTTTTGGTTACGCATATCCAATGCCCTAGAGTTCAGTCTATTGTCAATATGGCTTTCAAGCCTACCAATAGGATCAATAGGCAGAGGATGGACAGCCTTTGTTAATACATCAATTCCATCAGCCTTAATTTCACATCCAAAATCTCTAGCCTTTGTATCCTGTATTTTACCAGTTACTCTAACAACGCTTTGTCTGGTGATATCTTCAATTGATTTCATTACATCATCCGTGAGTATGATTTGAATAATACCTGTGACATCGCGTAATGTAAGAAATGTCATTTTGCCCATTTTTCTTAGATCTTCTACCCAGCCTCCAAGAATAACTTCCTGACCTTTCATACCGGCATTAATATCCTCAACATGGTGGGTTCGACCAAGATTCATGGAAATCATCTTAAATGATGATCCATTGAATATATCCTTTCTTGAAAAAATAAAATGAAGTATGTTATGCTATAATTATGCCAAAGATAGAAATTTCTGATCTGTCCGTTGATTACAAAACCTCACATGGCAATATACATGCATTAGAAAATGTTGAATTTCAATTGGAAGATGGTGAATCAATTGGGATAGCAGGTGAGAGTGCTTGTGGAAAGAGCACTTTGGGTTTAACGATCATCAGAATGCTTCAAGGAGGAAACATAGTTTCAGGAAAAATTACGTTTAATGGTGAATCTATACTTGACATGTCTGATTCCAAATTTGATGGAAGTTTGCGTTGGAAAGAAATTTCAATGATCTTTCAGGGTGCCATGAATTCATTGGATCCAGTTTTTACAATCAAACAACAATTTGATGATCTGCTAAAACAACATGGTTTTGGTAGTAACGCGGATAAAATTACACGTGATGCTATTAGTGCTGTGAATTTGGATTATAGTGTTTTGAAAAAATATCCGCATGAACTTAGTGGTGGAATGAAACAAAGAATTGTCATTGCTATGGCATTGGTGTTAAAACCAAAATTTGTTATAGCTGATGAGCCTACAACTGCACTAGACGTACTCATCCAAGCACAAATCGTCAATTTACTAAAGAACCTGAAAAAGAAGGGCATGTCTCTCATGCTAATTTCACATGATCTTGCAATATTATCTGAGGTGGCAGAAAAAATTGGCGTAATGTATGGTGGAAAAATGGTTGAGTTTGGCACATCTGCAGAAATATTTCGTAACCCTAAACATCCGTACACGCAAGGATTATTAAATTCAATTCCAACCTTACGCAAACAAAAAAAACTAAAATTCATTCCTGGTAGTCCACCTGATTTATCCGCTACGAAACCAGGATGTAGATTTTTTGATAGGTGTCCTGAAGCAATGGATAAGTGCAAAACTGATCCACCAAAGATAAAGACAGACAGTGGTTATGTTTTATGCTGGCTTTATGAGTAAGACCTTACAATTGTAATCTTTCATTACTTTGCTTTTTCCTCACATTCATCAGAACAATATTTTGTTTCCGGTCTTGTTACCAGTCTACCACATTGTGAGCACGTAGAATACATAATTAAAAAATAGAACGATCATAAAAAAACATATTTTGATCGCAATTACTGACTAGTAATTATTTTTTTAGAGTTAAATAACGCAAAATATTGATCGACATGTGGATCTTTGGGAATTGTTTCCTTTTACTCCTGAAGTAGGTTATCTTGGTTTAACTATTGTCAGTTTCTTTGGTTCGCTTATACCGTTTGTACCAATCCCTTCATTTATTTTGGTAGCTACAATGGCAGCGGGAGAACAATTTGACATTCATGTTTTAGTTTTAATTGCAGCTATTACGTCCACTGCTGCTAAGCAGATAATATTTTACGCTAGTTATGGTGGAAGAAAAATTATTTCTGAAAAAACTAAAAAACGAATGATGCCATTTCAAAAATTAGTAAAGCGATATGGTGCCTCCGCAGCTTTTGTTGCTGCTGCAACTCCTATTCCCGATGATTTAGTTTACATTCCATTAGGATTAGCAAAATACAATCCAAAAAGGTTCTTTGTTGCTACATTATCGGGAAAATTTGTTTTGTATTATGTTATTGTATTAATTTCACATTACACGGGTTTGTCACTTTTGGAACCGGTACTTCAGGGAATTGATGACCCATTACCTGTTTACATTGGTATTATCGCACTGGGTGCAGCAATGACAATTGTTGTAATTCTGCTTCTACGATTAAATTGGGAAAGAATACTTGGCAGAATTGCTCCATGGACATTAGAAGATGATGATAACAATAATCAAAATTAGATCTTATAACTAAAATTCCATAGTTTGTCGACACCAGTCTTTATTCCCACTCTAGGTTTTGTCATAATTTTTGCTGGTTTTTTACCGTTAATAACAAACAGTGATGAATTTTTTGTTAGGTCTAGGTTATATTGTTTTAAAGTAATTTGCATTGCTTGAGTTAGCTTTCCAGGTCCATTTGCTAAATTAGAAATAAGATCAGTTTTTCTATTTTTCATCATATGTTTAATTCCCTGTTGCGGCTGAATTGCTCGTATTAGAACAGCTCCAGCCTTATCTTCTTCTTTTTTTGCGACTACATTGAAACAATAGTGCATGCCATATGTGAAATAAACATATGCATGTCCCACTTCACCAAACATAATTTTATTTCGTTCAGTTTTTTTCCTTGCCGCGTGACTAGCAGGATCATTTTTTCCTTTATACGCTTCGGTTTCTATTATGACTCCAGATAATATTTGCCTTCCAATTTTTTTTACCAATGTTTTTCCTAAAAGATCTTTTGCAACTTGTTTGGTATCGTTAAGGTAGAATTTTCTTGGTAAGACCTTCATTTCAATCGACAGAGTTTGTTTTTAGTTTTTGTAATTTTTTCACTAGTTTACTAATATCGTTTTTGAAAACGTTTACAAGTTTTTGGTTGTAAATTGTTGCGGCAGGATGAAATGTGACAAAATACATACGATTATCTTTAGAAATAAATTTTCCATGATTCTTTGAAATTTCTTTACCGCCTAAAATTGAGTAATATGGTGTATTTCCAAGTAGGCAAATTATTTTAGGATTAATAATTGCAATCTCATCTTTCAAATACTCGTTACACATTGATTTTTCAACATCATTTGGAATTCTGTTTTTAGGTGGCCTACATTTTACAATATTTGTGATATATACACTGTTTCTTGTCAACCCAGCATTTTTTAATGCATCATCAAGCCTTTTTCCTGCAGTACCGATAAACGGCTCACCATACAGGTCTTCATTTTTTCCAGGTGCTTCACCGATAAAAATAATATCTGCATTCTGATTTCCTATTCCAGGAACTGCATTTGTTCTTGTACCGCACAAATCACACTTTTTGCAAGTTTTGACTTTTTCTTGAATTATTTTAAGGGATAAAGTTGCTTTCATAGATTGTAATCTTTACATCTAATTGATTAGTTTTGCAAAACTAAATTGAACAAAAGCCTTTAGGTATGGAATTGAATCCATAAATCATGGGACTTGTCCATACAGTTCATTATCTAGATTTTTCTTCTGAATCTTGGAAAATGGTGTCAAATAACCCAACTATTTTTGAGACTATTGTTGACAATGTGGTTTTGGAGATTCGTGATATATCACATAGGGAAAATAAACTAGTATTCAAAAAGGGCGGTAAGATAGAATACATGCGTTCTGTTGGAAAGTACAGATTAAGATGGAATGATGAAGATCTGGCGAACTAATTTTTATGCAATAATTTTAAACTCAATTTCGCTTACTAAATCATCCTGCACTGCTTTTAATGTGTAGACACCATTATTTTCCCATCCACCACCACCAGCTATAATGAGCGTTGAAAACTGCCCATCATTTTTGGGATTGATGATTTCCTTCCATATTTTTAGACCACTAGTGTTTTCTATTGATAATTCAACTGATTTAGTATAGGAGTTTGTATCACCTGAGATGGAAATTATATCAGCTCTTTGGTATGTAGTTTGATCAATATTTACCAATAATGGGTTAGATGCTGTTGAACTTACAGTAGAATCAATTGGCGTATTAATTGCTGTGAATCCCACAATTACAATTATAGCAATTGCAGCAGCTACTCCACCAAGAATACCTAATTTTTTATTAGATGAAAAATTAAATCTGAAATTATTTTTTAAATCTGGACTACTGAGAGTAGGTTTTGGCTGTAATTTAATTTTGGTATCTGGTTGCTTGCGTGATAATGACTTGTCAAGTGGTTGGTTTTTTAGGTGTATTGTAATTAATGATTCAACATAATTTTTGTCTTCAGTAGTAATGAAATTATCATGTCTAACTGTATCTCTAATCTCCCTTAGTTTTTTTACATCTCCATGATGATGTCTGATCAAATCATCGAGATCTGTTATGAACGTCAATAAATCACCATATTTTCTCCGTCTAATTAAAATTCGCTATTGATACTTTGTATAATGTACTCAAAACTATCATTTACGCGAAAATTCATGAAACTGTTTTATGATTTTTGGATTTGATTTTAAAAATGTAATGTATTTTCTTAATTGCCTAATTGTTTTGGGATTTAAATGATGTTCTAAACCTTCCGTATCTTGATTGGCAATTCCTTGACCTATATTCAAAATTTCAAAAAATTCTAATAATATACTATGTTTCCGGCGAATTGTGTCCGCAACCTGTTTGCCCATATTAGTTAAATTAATACCGTGATATTTTTCATATTCAAGATATTTTTTTTCATCTAATTTTTGAAGCATCTTAGTAACACTGGGCGGACTGACATTCATAAATCTGGAAATATCTAACGTAGTTGCATATCCCTTTAATTCTACTAATTCTGCAATTACTTCCAGATAATCTTCCTCCCTTGTTGTACTTGCTACTTTTTTAATTGTATGTGCAGCTTTGATAGATTCTAATCTCTTACTATTTTTTTCCAACCCAGATAACTAAATTATTCTAGTATAATTTAGTGTCTTTCATTAATTAACAAAATTCTATATGCAATCATGTGTGTAATAGTTTTTTGACCTATGATTGACAGAATTTTACATTCGTATTTATCTAATTTTGTTTCATTATCAAATATGCAGAATTCTTTACAAAAGCATATCGAGAAATTGAAAATAATGAAGGAATCAGCCAAAAGACGTAATGAATTGTATTCAGATCTTACTAAATTGGATGACAAAAATACAACGCGTTCTTTAAGAGCCCTAACCAAAGCATCAGCACCAGGTAAAAAGATTCAAAAAATTGGATTCATTATGTTTTGGATTCCTGAACCAACAGGTATTACATGTGCTGTTGGTGGACCAATGATATTAGCTGGTAAATACCTTGAGAAAGTTTACAACGGCGCAAAGATATCAGATGTTGGTAACCATACCAAAGACACTTTTTCTACCATTCATGATTTCAAAGATTCTATGATGTGACATTTCTTTTAGTTTTTAAGCGTATTATTATCATCTTAATTTATGCCAACAAGAACTGGAGTTTTAATTCCCATCGTGGTAGCTGCGGTTATTATTGGCATAGCTGGAATGCTTACAATTCCCACTGATATTAAACTTGAATATGTTGAGTTTCCACGTGGTACAATCAAAGTTGATAATAAAGTCTTGGAGGTACAAATTGCAGATACAAAAGAATTAAGGACAAGAGGGTTATCATGGAACCCTGAAAAACTTCCGTATAATGAGGGAATGCTATTTGTTTTTGATGGATCCGGAACACGTTCCATGTGGATGTTGGGTATGCAATTTAATTTAGATGTAATTTGGTTTGATGAAAATGCAAATGTTGTTGCAATTGAGAAAAATGTTCCATTATGCGAGACGACTATAGAAGTTGTTGCATGTAGAGAAAATGGTGTATCAGGTGATAATGCTAAGTATGTATTAGAAGTAACCGCAGGCTTTGTTGATAAGTTTAACATAACGGAAAATTCTAAACTGGAAATAATATCGATATAATATGTTTGAACAACTTTGGTTAATTCCGCTTGGGTTTGTTGCGGGGATATTAGGATCAATAATCGGCTTGGGAGGTGGAATAATTATTGTCCCAGTATTGACATTCATGGGATTTTCTCCCACACTGGCAGTAAGCAACAGCCTATTTGCTGTATTCAGTAATTCTGTGGCATCAACAACTATGTATGCTAAACAAAAACGGATAGAACTTTCACTCGGTTGGAAGCTCGGCTTAATGGCTGTTCCTGGCACCATACTTGGCGCATTCATATCTTCTGAGATATCTCCAGACATTTTCAAAATTTTATTTGCACTGGTTCTTATTTCTTCAGCATCATACATATTTCTCAAAAGAAAGATTGAGGAAAAACCAATAGACGTCTCACATTTGTTGCTTGTTTTTTCAGCAGGTGCTAGCTTCTTTGCGGGAATAATATCAAGTCTATTTGGTATTGGAGGTGGTCTAATCTTCGTACCATTGATGGTAGTTGCGCTTGGAATCTCAATGAAGCGTGCAGCGCCTACTTCACAGTTTATCCTGATGTTCGCATCTTTTTCTGGATTGATTGTCCATTCCATGCTAGGGCATCCTGACTATTATCAGGCATTGTTGTTGTCGATCGGTGCATTTGCTGGGGGAATTCTAGGTGCTAGACTGTCCCTTGAGATAAAGGAAAACAAATTGAAGATTATAGTGATCATCGTGCTAGTCGCAGCGGCAATTAAGCTGATTATAGATTCGACTGCAGGTATTTTCTAATACTATCTTGTCTCATCTGGGCAAAAAATTACTTCAGAACTTGACTGTGATTCGTCAGACATTAAGTAATTAATTGTATTCACAATATTCTTATCACTAGGTTCTTTTCCATCAACAGTTCCAGGCAAAATTAAGAATGCTCTAACGTTTGATTTTAGTACATCACTCAATTCTTGATTGACAGTAGTTGCAAATGGTCTCATGGCACCCCTAAAAACCTCAACCTTTGCCATTTCATGCCCACTAATTTTTTTACCAATTGGAAGGTTGGGACCAATTATAACAATTCTACCTTTCGCATCTTTAAATTTTCTTGGATCATCAGAGCCACCAGGAACGAAAGTATCAATGGCACTTTGTGTTACCGTAGCGGGGGTATTAATGAATTGGTTAACTAGTTTATCCCATTCATCTCTGGATAACTCAGTTAGTTTGGAAAAATTTGGAACATTACCAGTGATATGAATAAATAAATCAATATTTTCAGTGTGTTCTAATGCAACTTGTCCACCTTTCTCTTCTATCATTGATGTAATACTAGTTACTCTTTGATCATCACCATCAGCATTTACAATGTAAACATGTTTTCCATCCAAGTTATTTTTCTCAGATTTAGGAACAGATGATCTAATATGTGATTTGACAGGATAAAAGACTCTATCACCAGGAATTATTTTTCCATTGAGAATTTTTGCCTGTGCATCATCTGCAAGTGTTAGAACCGTTGTGGCAACCTGTTCTTGCGATAAAAATTGCTGATCTGGAATCATTGTAGAGGTATTCTTTTGAATTTTTTCTGCGATACTTTTCACTTTATTCAGTAAATTAGTAAGTGTAGTTTCTGGTTTGCCCAATTTTTCTGCAGCCGCTTTTATTCCAGCCTTTATGGTTTCATCGTCTTCACCCAACAATCCTACAATCTCATTATTTGCGGCTTCAACTTCACTTGGTGATAGGTCTTCAAAACCACTTACACGTAGAAATTCTGATGCAGCCTTTGGATAAACTGTCTTGTAGATTCTATCAGAATGGACTGGACCAGGGTTAGTTCCAATCGACATAACTCCCTTTTCTAGGAGCTCCCATGACATTGCCTCTACGAGTCTGTTTTTTGCACCTTGTGATGCGGTATATGGGCTTCTGAATCTATATGGTCTTTGTTCCAATGGTCTTTCTTCCGCAAAAAATGTTGAAATTGTAATAATTTTTGCTCCTTCTTTCATTACTTTGAGAGCCTGAACTGAAGTCCAAAATGTTCCAGTCAGATGAATGTCTACCGTACTTCTAAAGTCATCCAGTGGTGCATGAGCAAAGCATGTTACAGGACCTGAAACTCCAGCGTTGTTTACAACAACATCCAGGTTGACATTTTCACTTTTTAATGCATCAAACATTCCAGTGACAGCCTTTTCATCGCTGACGTCTACTCCATCAAAAATTTTGATAGTTGCATTACTTTGCTTTTCCTCGATAATTCCTTCTAGCATTTTTGCTGTTTCTTCCAATGGCTCCTTTCTTCTTCCTAGGATTATGGCATTTGCACCATTTTCCACAAATTTTTTTGTAATTGCTTGCCCAATTCCAGTACCGCTTCCGGTAACTAGCACAGTTTTATTTTGAAACTTTAGCATGAGATCAAAAATTAGTTTATCATATATTTATTTGGTTGCTAATCCTAGGCAACAAGAAATGTTAAATTATGCGCTAAAATCAGATACGATATGGAAGATTCTGAACCTGAAACTATTGTATTAAAAAATTGGCCTGAAAAATTTTCTGATATTTTAAATGAGATTGGTGTTAGTGCAACCCCTAATGAGATAGGAGTGGGAGAAGTTGAGAAGGGAGATTACTATAGCAGGTGTTTCTCACAAACTACTAGAATGGTTACCAACAAGGGCTCGTTGAAAATTTCTGGCACAAACATTGACGCAGTGCAAATAATACAGAAGGGATAAAATGCAAGATCCAAATCCACTTCCATGGGGCGCTCAAGATAGATTTCAAGCACATTTTATCGTACAACAAAACTTTGGTGAAAATGTAATTGATTTCACTGCACGAACCAGACTTAAAACCACAGGTCACTTTGGTTCAAAAAAAGTAGTTGGTGTGACATGGGAAGGAGGAAAACTCGCAGAAGACCTAAACACTGATTCAGGATTAAATGAAATGATTGTAAGCCAGTCAGTTAATGACGCAACAATTTTTGTTGATCCTACGGATAATGGAATACGTATTTATGGAAAATGGAAAAATAGTTTAGATTTTGGTATAACAAAGGAGTTATTTGAGATTTATAACAAGATTGCAGGTTACATAAAGAAAATTAATTAGCTTTCCACCAATCAAGTGCCAAATAATGAATTTTATCCTTACCATCTGGTATTGCCAGAATGAATTGTTTCTTAACACTGCTAGCTAGTCTACCTGCTAACACTACAGCGGTAGAAGAAATATTGTCATTTTTGTTGTAGACTTGTATCAAATACGGTGCATGGTCAATACCTGGACCTTTTTGATATACTGCAAAGTCACAGCCAAACTTTATTCCAGGATTAATAACATATCCTTTATCTCTAAAATATTTGTACACTTGATATTTCTTGCCAAAATTATGATATTCCTTCTTACAGATTTTAATTAGAGCATCCAAAGAAACTTTCTTCCCATCTTTAGTGATATTAATTTTTGAGGTTTCTTGGAGGTAGCATCCCTCGATAAGATCTAAAATTAGCGGAACGTTGATGTCATTTACATTTGGCTTTGGAATCCCTATAGGCTTCCCAAAATAACCATTAGCAAATAAATCCCTAGACTCTCGTCTATTCCAAACAACTATTCTGTTTTCTAATAGTTCGCCTTTCAAGTCAAAGACTTAGCGCCAATAAAATGAATGAGTCAGAAACTTCCTGGCATTTATCAGCCATTTCTTCTATCAATTCAATGACATCTTTCATTAAAAGCAATTCTTTAGTGTCAGTAATTTCATTCAGAACTGTAATTGTCATTATACGATATTTGATGTCAATCTCACGCTCAATTTTTTGTGTTTCTTGAGCAAGTTCGATAGATTTGCCAGAATCAACGTTTAAGCTTCTGATAATTTCATTTAATTTGTATATTTGATCAACCACAAGTTCAATAAGTTCAGTCAGGTCTTTATCTAGATGAGAAGTTTTCATTGTTGAAACTTTGATGTTTGCAAGTTTGAAAGAAATACCAGTAATATAACCACCAATTTCATCCATTGTATATGCAGTGTTTAGAAGATTGTCCCTGTTCAAAATCAAACCACCAACATCTGATACATCTCTTGTAATTTTGCGTCTAAGATTTTCTACTTCTGCCTCAATCGCATCAATTTGTTCAAGTGCACTTTTTATTCCTGCTTTATCCTTTTTTACTAGCATATTTGGTAGTGTTGAAAGTACTCTACCCGCATTAAGAATTCTATTTATCTCATCTTGCAAAACTGCTAAAGCTTTTCTCTTTGCTTGAACTTCTAATTCTCCGCTATACATAATGAATTATTAGTTATAATGCCCTTTTCTAATTTATATCATACTTTTCTCTGAAGAATGCTCATTTTTCATGATTGATTTTAGATTGTCTCTTATACAACGCAAATACCTCTTCGCCTGTAGAAGCATCCTCAGCTGCTTTTTCATATCTAATTTTTCCTGTGAATTTTGGAAATCTTAATGCAAATCCACTAGATTTTCTAATTAAATCCAGTCCAGTTTTATGAATAGGACTTAACGTTATTTCTGATGCAACAATTTCTAAAACTAAATCAGGTTCAAACCAAATATCTGCTTCCATCTCACTTACGATTCTAGGATTTTTTTTGAGCGTAACTTTGTTAGAGAGAATTTGGTACAATTGATCCAAACTTTCATCAGTAAAACCTGTACCAACTTTGCAGATACTAGGAAGATTATCCTTTTCTGGATTGTATGTCGCTAATAGTAACGTGCCATATAGACCAGTTCTTCGACCCCTTCCAAAGTATGCACCTATAACAATCAAATCTAAACTGTCACCTAATTCATTTCTATATTCACGTTTGAGCTTTAACCAATTACTACCTCTCATTCCAGCACGATATGGCGCACTGGGAGCTTTTAGCATCAATCCCTCACAACCAGCATTAATAGAATTTTCTAGAAAATCTTCAATCTCATTTTCATTTTTAACAAATAACATTGGTACAAGTTTTGAAAAGTTATCTTCATGAACTATTTGTTCTAAAATTTTTCTTCTTTCAGAATACTCTAAATTTAAACAGTCTTTCTTATCATAATATAGTACATCGAAAAAATTAACTGTGATTGGGTATTGTGAAACGGCTTTATCCAATTTGTGTTTTCTTCTTCTGTGCATTAGTTCTTGAAATGGTAAGAATTCCCCAGTGTTTTCGTTAATAGGAACAATTTCTGCCTCAAAAACTCCTTCATTTACATTTAGAGTTTTTCCAATACGCTCTACAATATCTGGATAATATTGAGTGATATTTTCTAATCTGCGCGAGAATAAAATTATCTTATCAGATTGCTTATGGATTTGTACACGTTCTCCATCTAGTTTGTATTCTGCTACAAACTGTTCTGGCATTTTTTTAATAACATCTTTCTCGCTTTGAACTCGATCTGCTAGCATGGGTCGTATCGGGCTAAATAATGAAATTTTAAATTTTTTTATTTCATCAATTCCATCTGTCGAAACTATTAGGGATACTTTTCCTAAATCACTTGAAACATTATACGCATTTTCTATTTGCACTCTATTCTCTTTTTTTCCAGTAAATGCAATGGCAAGTGCATCCATAACAGTATTTTCCGCTATTCCTAAGCGTAATGTACCTAACAAAATTTTTAACAGGAATTTTGCTTCTAATGGGGTTGCATCATTTAGCAAACTTGAAATATATTTCATTTTCAAGTCTTGCGAACCCTTACCTTCCAACTTTGCAATCTTGAATAAAGTCTCATAAACTCTTTCTACAGTAATTTTTTCTGCTGTAAATGTAGTTTGGGTTTTTATTTTTAGAATGTTTGATGCAGTTAGACCCAGATCACCATACTCTCTATAATCATCTTCAATTTTTTTAATTGGCAAACCAGCAGATTTTGAAATAGCGCGAATTGCAAGTTTTTCAGCAATTCCTAATTCTACACCCTCGAAATTAGGTCTAATAATTCCCTGTAAGAGGTACACAACTTTTGGGATAATTTCCTTTGGTGTTTTTTTTAATAATTCAACTAAAATATTTGTGAGTTCAATGCGTTTTGTTGTTTTCTCCATCATTTCAAACATTTCAGAAATTATTGAAAAATCCATCAGGTTTTTTTGTATTCTCAAGTAATAAATTTGAACCTAATATCACACTAAGATTGTATATAGTAAATTCTATGCTGGCAGATTTAGATATATTTGAAAATAATTTTTTTTGGGGAGTTTTTCTGGTTTGTTACCATAGCAAAACTGTGTAATGGATATGATTTTTTATAAGACTTCATGAAGCTCCATGCTACATCATGATTCTTAAATTCAGTTCTCAATCCATCTATCTGTGATTCTTTTTCAAATATGTCAAAAACTATAACTTGGTATTGTTTTGGTATTTTATGTGGTCTTGCTTTAAGTAACCATGTTAGGGCAAATAAAAATACCATTCCAAGTATTATTATTCCTCCAGCATCTTTGAAAAATGACCAAATTATATCACGAACTGTTTGACTGAATAATACAAAGACAAAATTCGAAAAAGCTATTACGGAAATGTATGTTATGGCAAGTGGTTTTAGATTACCAAATAATTTAGATGTTTTCATAAATTCACATCATCTTAATTTCATTTAACCTTTTTTAATTAATTTAATCTGGATCTTCGTAAGATTCCTTTCTTTGGTCATTTTGTGGTTGATCTTGTATAGGCTTCATTTTACTATGCAATACATCCATCACAGCTTTGTATCCCTCAGCATATTCTAATTCAGATGGTACAAGTGTTGCAGGATGGATAAATCCTTGGCTTCTCATTGTTAATGCCTTTTTTGTAGCAATTTCACGTATGTAGTCCCAGTCTGGTGTTGAAAAGCCATCAAATGGACCAATCAGTTTACCATTATGCATGCTGAAAACCAACGCTTCAACAATTGGAATACAAAAGTTGATTGTTGCAGCTGAATTGAGCTTAACTGGCATTAAAGGCATGTTATGACTACCACGTGTATTTCCAGCTACATAATGCGGATTACTGAATACACTTCCAGCCTCTTCAGTTGCGGGAAAGTTTTTTTGTGTTCTAACAAGGCATATTGGATCATCCTTACCGACATATTTACCAGCAATGTTATGCAGTCTGTCAGTTGATGCATCTAATATTGGCTCACCATCTTTTGTACGCACTGAATCAACAACGTAACGACCAGGGTACATAAGCGCCGCTTCAATTATCGGTTTATCTTCCCACAAAGAAAGATTTGCAATTTTACCTTTCTCAACATCCATGATGTTTATGTTAACACCCTTAGCAAGTGATTGGTTAACTATTAGACCTGTATTACTTAACGCATCAACAAATAACTTATAGATCGGGTAATTGAAAGCTCCAGGTTCAGTTTTATCTGCCGCAAAGACAGTGAACACTTCGTTCGGTCTTTCATCAAACTCCATTTCTGCCACACCCGGTCCCATTCCCTTGATGTTGCCCGAAAAAGAATCCTTTAGCAGATCCTGTCCAGCACCATACAGTCCTTCCTCTTTGGCAACCTTTGTACCAGCCATAAAAGCATTCCACGCAAGCTGATGAATTTCTTTATTATCAATTCCTTTAGTGTGAGTCATAACAATGTGAGAATCATCTCCACAATATCCAATATAATGGTCAATTAACAAATCTCCAGCATCTTTTACAGTTTTTCTTATCGCATTAAGAAGTCCATCACTTGGTAATGTATGACCTCCTATCCCACCCACATCAGCTTTAATGACTGACACTGTTATTTTCATGAATTTTTCATACCTGTCTTTGATTTATAGTATATGAAATTAATAATACATCTCAAAGAAAAAAAGCAGAAAACCAAGTGAACACTTATAGAAAAAACGAAATGTTATAAAGCCCATTTCACTTCGAGTTCGATATGGCAGACAAAGACCACCTGAACATGATAATCACTGGTCATATAGATAATGGCAAGTCAACTACTATGGGTCATTTTTTGTTGGATCTTGGTATAGTTGATGAAAGGACGATAGCTGCTCATGCCAAAGAATCAGAAGAAACCGGAAAGGGTGATTCTTTCAAATATGCTTGGGTTATGGATAATATCAAAGATGAGAGAGCAAGAGGCATTACAATCGATTTAGCTTTTAAAAAATTTGAAACTCCAAAATACTTTTTCACATTAATTGATGCACCAGGTCACAGAGATTTTGTAAAAAACATGATCACCGGGGCATCTGAGGCAGACTGTGCTGTTTTAGTACTTTCAGCAAAGGAAGGTGAAACAGATACTGCAATAGCACCTGGTGGTCAAGCTAGAGAGCATGCATTTTTATTAAAAACACTTGGCGTAAAGCAAATAATTGTTGCAATTAACAAGATGGACGATAGTAAATTTTCTGAAGATGCTTTCAATACTGCAAAGCAAAAAGGTGAAGGACTTGTGAAGTCAGTAGGTTATAAGCTTGATGATGTACCATTCGTTCCAGTCTCTGGATGGACAGGTGAGAACCTTGTAAAAAAATCTGAAAACATGCCGTGGTATAAGGGCAAGACTCTTTTGGAAACCTTTGATGACTTTAAATCACCTGAAAAACCAACTGGAAAGCCTCTCCGTTTACCAATACAAGATGTTTATTCAATTACTGGTGTTGGCACTGTTCCAGTTGGACGTGTTGAAACCGGAACAATGAAACCAAATGATAAAATCGTTGTTATGCCATCTGGGGCCGTAGGCGAGATAAAATCTATAGAAACACACCACCAAGAAATGCCATCAGCATCAGCTGGTGATAATATCGGTTTTAACTTAAGAGGTATTGAGAAAAAAGATATCAAAAGAGGTGACGTTCTTGGACATCCTGATAACCCACCTAACGTTGCTACAGAGTTTAGAGCACAAATAATTGTAATTCATCATCCAACAGCACTTGCACCTGGTTATACACCTGTCATGCACTGCCACACTGCTCAGGTAGCTGCAACAATAACTGCATTTGAATCTAAAATTAATCCTGCAACTGGAGCAGTAGATGAAAAAGATCCAAAATTCCTTAAGGTTGGTGATTCTGCAATTGTTAGAATTGCACCAGTTCGACCAACATGTATTGAAACGTTCGAAGAGTTTCCAGAAATGGGACGATTTGCGTTACGAGATATGGGCTCTACAATTGCAGCTGGTGTTGTTAAAGAAATTACTAAAAAACATACAGCATGAGTCTAGGATATGACTCAACCCGCTCGCGTTAAACTGACAAGCATAAGTTTATCAAGGCTAGGTAGTGTTTGCACTGAAATTATGAACATAGGCAAAAAGGCAGGTATTAAAATTAAAGGTCCTATTCCACTTCCTGTAAAGCGTCTAAATGTTGTTACTAGAAAATCTCCATGTGGTAGCGGCACGGAAACTTATGAAAAATGGGAAATGAAAATGCATAGAAGAATTATTGATATTAGTGCAGATGATAAGGCAATGCGTCAACTCATGAGATTAAAAATTCCTGATAATGTTTATATCGAATTATCTCTTACGTAGCCAGACTTTTTATTACAGATTTAAAGTGTAATGTTATGGTTGATGAATCTAGTAGCGAAATGAATGATGATAGCACTACAGATAATGTTATAGAAACTGAAAAATTTGATGTTATTTACTCTTGTTTAAGATGTAATACAAAAGTAAGCAATTCTGAATTAAATAGACTTCCAGAAATAAAATGTATTTGTGGATTCCGAGTTTTTACCAAAGTCAGACCACCGATTGTCAAAACTGTAAAAGCAATATAGAACTATCTATCAATTTTGTACGAGTGGTTTTTCTTCAGGTGGTCACGCATTTCTGACATACTATGAAAATTTTCATTACATTCTTTACAATCATACGGTGAGTTTTTGAAATGTTCTATTTCCTGATGGTTCATCAGTTGTTCGTGCCGCGAAAATTTTTTCTTACATACTTCACATTCAAATTTTTTAAAGAATCTCATTTTCTATCTATCTGTGCTTTCTGAGCATCCCAACAGTTTTTACACAATTGTCCCTTGATTTTCCAATTGTTTTTTGGATTATATCTAATAAAACCAAGTTTAGTACCACAAACACCACAAAAATTTTTTTCCTTGCTAAAATCCAACTCTTTTTCATCAAAACATTTTTTGCAAAGTAAGCCAACCATATCCCACTGTAATCGTGGTTCCCATAAATCAGTGACCTTGCTTTTTACCCCACAATTGATACATTTTTTTATTATTGAGGCATCATAGGATTCTTGCATTTTGTTTAAATAACAATCACTACATAATGGAGATTTTACATCCCATTCTCTTTTTGCCTTATTTTTATGAATAACTTGTTTGTTACAAATAGTACAATACGCTGGTTTGCGGCTAAATATGCCCATTACACTTCTAATTTTTTAAAAATATAATATCCTTTGCAACAAATTTTAATCATAAAAAAGTGATTTTAAAAAATTTGTTTATTTGATTTCCTCTAGGATTTTTTCTACTGCTTGACTAGCATTAATCATACCACGTTTTTTAGCATATTTTTCGATCAATTTGTATTGCTCTGTATCGCAACAAATCGGCATCGTTCTTTTTGTCATAGTCAAGCGTATTTTTTTTAATTAATATCCTTTACTCTTTGAATATTTCAAAAAGTATTTGATAGGCAATGGAGAATTTACATTATGAAAAACCATCAGATCTTAGTTATTGGTAATAATGATAATGGCTGTACTCCAGAATTAGAAAAGATTGCGTATGACGTTGGTGTAGAAGTAGCAAAATCTAATTCTGTTTTAATAACTGGTGGGCTTGGTGGTGTGATGCGTGCAGCATGTCATGGCGCACGAGAATCTGGTGGTACAACAGTTGGAATAATTCCTCAAGATGATTCATCTCATGCAAACGAATTCTGTGACATAGTAATACCTTCTGGTATGGGTTTGGCTCGTGATTTTTTAAACGCACTTTCCGCGGATGGTGTGATAGTTATTGGTGGCGGGTCTGGAACATTATCAGAAATCTGTGCTGCATATATGTACAAAAAACCTATTGTTACGCTAAAAAACTCTGGTGGAATTGCATCAAAATACGCTGACGAATATTTAGATCATAGAAAAAATGTAAAGATTGTTGGTGTAGAAACTCCTCAGCAAGCAATAAAATACATTTTAGAACAGATTAACACATAGATAATAAAAGAGGATCAGGTTCATAAAATGCACCATGTTTATTAGATAATTTTTTTAATTCTTCTACAATTTTTTGCATGCCTATTTCTTTTGCAGTTTCAAACAACGGTTTTTTTAAACCAAGCCCTAGGCTTGCAGCCTTTTCAATCTCATTAATATCACTAGCATTGTTTGTGATAAGCCATGCCGCATTATTCAGAATGTTTGCAATGATTTGTATAGGATCACATTTTTTTGCTAATTCCTCTGAAAGTGGTATTCTTTCATATTTATCATCAGAATATTTGTAAAAACCTTCACCACTTTTTTGCCCCAATTTTTTTTCATTGAAGAGTTGTTCAATTGTAGGATGTGGTGAAATTACTTTTTTATCTCTAACATGCATCTCTACAGTTGCCTTGTGAATTACATCTAATCCCGTAAAATCGGCCAATTCAAATATTCCCATTGGAAATCCGAGCCTGAATTTTACCGCGGAGTCAATTTCCGTCTGTTGAATTTTTTGTCTTTCCATCACATAGCAGGCTTCATGAACAAGCGGTATGAAAAGCCTGTTTACAATAAACCCTGGAACGTCTTTTCTACAGATTACAGGTATCTTGTTAACAGATTTTACAAAATTAATTGTGAGATTAGTAGTATCATCTGAAGTTTCTTGTCCAGGTATTACTTCAACTAGTTTCATCAGTTGAGGTGGATTGAAAAAGTGTATTCCAATAAATTTTTTTGGTCTAGAGACAGTGTTTGCAATTTCTGTAATAGGCAATGTACTTGTGTTGGACGCAAAAATAACTTGTTCATCAGCAACCTTATCCAGTTCTGCATATACCTTTTTTTTGAGTTCCATTATCTCTGGAACTGCTTCTATTACTAAATCACAATCATGAACAGCATCCTTCAAATCAACTATTGGTTTTATTCTTGAAAATATTTCACCTCGTTCATTTTCAGAAATTTTTTCTTTTGAGACAAGCTTATCTAAACTCCACTTTATTTTTTCCATTGCTTTGTCTAAGAATTGTTGCTCAATATCTCTGAGCACTACATTATAACCGGCCATTGCAGAAACTTGGGCTATTCCATGACCCATTATTCCGGAACCTAATACAGTAATGTTTTTGATTTCCATACCGTCCAAGAAAATTAATATCCTTTATAATATGTTTCATGATTACGCAAAATATGGGATTGTTTGGCAAAAAAGCTAAGAATGAAAAGAATGAAACAAAATGTGATGTTTGTGACTTAGAACTACCTACTTCTGAACGACTAGAGCGACATAAAAAAAAGGCACATGGTAATGTTCCAGAAAAGAAAATGGATGAATCTGGTGGTAGTCCGGGCGAAGGCGGCTTGTGGTAATTTATACAATGTAAAAAATGGTAGATATTATGGAAGAGATGAAAGATTCAAAAAAATATGGGCTTATGTTTCTCTTCATATTTATCGCAGCTTTCATAATCATAGCTACTCTGATATTCCCATTTTGGAATTTAATTCGAGAAGATGTTTATGAAGAAGCTGAAATCATGGGAAATTGGACTACATGGTATGGCACTATGTGCACTGTGGACACTTCAGATAATATTCCTAAAACAATTGATAACTGTGATAAGGAAGTAGGTGATGTTGTTACTGTAAAATATGGTAAAGATCTTGCATATGCAGAAATTGTTAATCCTTAATGATTTAGTTTATACTTTATTCCTAATTAATTAGAATATGGATTGTATTTTTTGCAAAATCGCTAAAAAGGAAATTCCATCTAAAATAATCACAGAAACCAATAAGTCTATTGCATTTTTAGACGCATTTCCATTATCACGAGGACATACGTTGGTAATTCCAAAATGTCATTACGAAAAAGTTCAAGATATGACAGATATTGATAGCAATGATCTTTTTGATGTTGTGCACAAAGTGATTTCTAAAGTGGATAAACTTACAGGTTCTACATTATTAGCAATACATAATGGAAAGGACAGTGGTCAAGAAATTCCGCACGTTCATGTTCATTTAATACCACGAGAGTCACATGATCAAGCTGGTCCTGTGCATAGTATGTTTAAAGACAGACCAAAACTTTCTGATAAAGAACTAGATGAGTTATGTGCTAAAATAAAAAATATGTGATCATAGCGGAAAGATTCTTCGTCCAGATTTTCTTTCATTAACTTTAATTGCCTTTGTTGGGCATGTTTCAGCTGCATCCATTATTTTTTCTTCAGATGCACCATACTGATTATGAACTTGTGATTTTGGGTTAATCATAGTAAGTTTGTCAATAACAAAAACATTTGGAGCAATAGTTTCGCAGCTCAAACAGGCAATACATTGAGTTTTTTCTACACGGACAGATAAATCGTGCTTATAGATCTTTGTCTCACTGTTTCGATTTTTTGTCTTAGGTTTTGGGCTAGTTCTCTCTTCATTTTCATTCCAAAACGCCCTTCCATAATCATTCTTTTTAGCTTCATTCTTTCTGAGTTTATAATCTTCCCAAAATGATTTTTCATAGTGCCTCCAAAAGTTTTCATCCATTTCAAAATCTTTTGTGAATTTACTCCAATCCTCTTCTGGGGGATTTTGTCTGGCTGTATTTTGATATGTACGAGATTTTTTCATTGTAGTTTCATCAACATAATGAGAGTTTTTCAGTCTAGATTGGCTCTTTAAGAAATGATATGCATCTAATACATTTTTGAATCGTCGCCCATCACTTTCATTCTTATTTCTATCTGGGTGTAGTTCTAATGATAATTTTCTATATGCATATTTAACATCGTCAAAGCTAGCATCTGAATTTAGCATTAAAATTTGCATAGCTTGTGTTCTGTTCATGCATTTTTACCTAGTTAACATTCTTAAAAAGAATTTCATGAACATTTCAAGGTATTTTAGATGTAACATTTGATCTGAGATCTGATTCATACCATACTGTCATAGGCTTTCGATTCTTTGAGTAAAAATTCACAGCCAAATGTGAAAAAACTGAATTTTTTCTGACAGACCCATGTGTATGCAGTATTTTGGCCGGGATGTAAACCACATCACCAGAAGTCAAATTAACTGTTCTAGTTTTCGATATCTTGAATTTTGAAATCCCACTACTCGTTTTTTTATAATAAACTAAACTGCCGTTACCTTTAGTCACGATAAGCATTTGAGCACCAGTATGAAAATGAATCTTGGTTCTAGCTGATTTTTTGAATATTACGTGATACATATCATGCTCATTTGGTTTCGTAATACCAGAAATTTCACGAAGTGTTACTGGACCAGTAAAGTAGTCTTTTTTTACTTTTTTAACAGGTGCAGAAGAAATATTACCTTTTTTCAATTACTTAGGATAAAAGGTAATAGCCATAAAAAACTATAGACATGTGGTTATGTGGTAATAGTTGGCTAACTCAAAATACAAAATTAAGACAGTAGTTTTACGTCCAATTTTAGATCTTAGTGAAGCTGAACAAATTGTTGAAAATGGGAAAACATCATTATTTAGAAGTATGTTGCAAAAACCTAAAAAAATGGAAGTGCATGTACATTCAATGAAACTCTCTTATGAGGCATTTTTAATTTTGTCGGGAAAGTATAATGCAAATTTTTATCGTAAAGCTGTTCATACAATTAATGTCGAGCCTACTGTCAGAGAAATAATTGTTGGTGATGGTGTGTTTCCAATTAAACAAGGAAGAGGTGTATTAGGAAAACTTAATTATAAAATAAAATCAAGTACTAAAAGAAAAAACCAGATTGATTTGGAGTTAGAAGAACATGTATATCTTGATGACGAACAAGAGGTTGCGTTTGATCATCATGGCAAGGAAATCAAAATGCCATACAAAATGAGTTCAAGACTGATTGAAAGTTATCCAAGACGTACGTTAGAAAAAACAAAAAATAATGTAAAAAAACCTGAAATTACATATGATGCTGCAGTACTAAGGCTAACATCAAAATTAAAGAAGTCTGTTTCAATTGGAAGGCGTAATCTGGAAGAGAAAATTACTATAAATGAAATAATTGAATTGTATGTACCAATTTATGAAGCAAGGCTAATTGGCCCTAAAAAAAATGTGCGTCTAATGCGAATAGACAGTATCAGGAAAAAAGTTTTGTAATATCACTTGATAAGTCTTGTAAATTTTGGCTCATCCTGCAATGAATCAAAAAATTCATCTTCGAGAGCCCACTTTTTGATTGTTTTTCGATCTTTTTTGACCGCCTGCTCTAATAGGTATAATGCTCTACCTACATTATTCATAGCAGCATTGCTTCGTGCCATTGCATAGATTACGTTGACGTTACCTTCGTGCATCTGGAATAATTTATCAAAAATTTCTAACGCCCTTTCATGTTTTCCTAACTCTGCTAATTCTATTCCCTTATGAAAAAATGCATCCATATGTTTTGGGTGTTTACGATATATGTTTTCAAAACAGTTTAAGGCTTCTTCATGCTTTTTCATCTTTCCTAATACCACGCCTCTGTAAAATGCTGTATTTACATTCCCTGAATCACATTTTATTGCTTCATCTAAATTTCGTATTGCTTCTTCATGTTGTAATAACTTATCATAGAGCACTCCCTTATTGTAATGTGCAGCCGCATATTTTGGGTCTATTTCTATAGCTTTATTGTAATATTCTAACGCATCATCTGTATTACCAAGTTCTGCTAGTGCGATACCTCTGTTGTTAATTGCAGCAATGTGCTTTGGATTAATCTCAAGTACTTTGTCAAAACATGTAATCGCATCTTGATATTTTTTTAATTGATTTAATGCAATACCTTGATTATACAACGCATCAATATTTTTTGGATCCTGTTTTATGATTTTTTTGAAAAATGATATTGCAGACTTTGGTTCTCGTTTTTCCATAAATGACATCGCCTGATATAATAAATCCTCAGTTTTTTCTTTACTGGCAAAAAATATCATGATGATCAGTTTTGTTATGTTAATTTATTTTTTAAACTTTGTAAGAAATTTATCAGTAGATTTTGCTATAGCATTAATATCAGATTTTGTATGAGCATCTGAATATGCACCTAACCATCCTTTTATATTGAATATATTATTGATCGAAAAGCTATATATTTTCTGCTTAGTTTTTGCATAGTTTATAAGTACATTTTGTATCAAGGTTTTCGCATACGTAACATCAAGTGCGGCGCTTGTAATGAAGTATGGCAGTGAGCCATTTTATGATTTACAGGCCTCCAGTTACGCATACAAAATGTGGATTTGACCAAATGATCAAATCTGAAATGTGAAGATTATGTGCATTCCGTTAATTCCAATAATTGTACAAATTATTTACTTCTAAGATTCAGAATCCGGTTGATCCTGCCGGACCTGACTGCTATCGGATTGATACTAAGCCATGCGAGTCTTTGCAGTAATGCAAGGCATACGGCTCAGTAACACGTAGTCAACTTACCCTATGGACGAGGATAATCTCGGGAAACTGAGCATAATACTCGATAGATCATAATGCCTGGAATGGTTTATGGTTGAAATGATTCGTCGCCATAGGATGGGACTGCGGCCTATCAGCTTGTTGGTGAGGTAATGGCCCACCAAGGCGATTACAGGTACGGGCTCTGAGAGGAGAAGCCCGGAGATGGGTACTGAGACAAGGACCCAGGCCCTATGGGGCGCAGCAGGCGAGAAAACTTTGCAATGTGCGAAAGCACGACAAGGTTAATCCGAGTGATTTCTGCTAAAGAAATCTTTTGCAAGTCATAAAACCACTAGTGAATAAGGGGTGGGCAAGTTCTGGTGTCAGCCGCCGCGGTAAAACCAGCACCTCAAGTGGTCAGGAGGATTATTGGGCCTAAAGCATCCGTAGCCGGCTCTGTAAGTTTTCGGTTAAATCCATGTGCTCAACGCATGGGCTGCCGAAAATACTGCATAGCTAGGGAGTGGGAGAGGTAGACGGTACTCAGTAGGAAGGGGTAAAATCCTTTGATCTATTGATGACCACCTGTGGCGAAGGCGGTCTACCAGAACACGTTCGACGGTGAGGGATGAAAGCTGGGGGAGCAAACCGGATTAGATACCCGGGTAGTCCCAGCTGTAAACGATGCAGACTCGATGATGCATTGGCATATAGCCAGTGCAGTGTCGCAGGGAAGCCGTTAAGTCTGCCGCCTGGGAAGTACGTACGCAAGTATGAAACTTAAAGGAATTGGCGGGGGAGCACCACAAGGGGTGAAGCCTGCGGTTCAATTGGAGTCAACGCCAGAAATCTTACCCGGAGAGACAGCAGAATGAAGGTCAAGCTGAAGACTTTACCAGACAAGCTGAGAGGTGGTGCATGGCCGTCGCCAGCTCGTGCCGTGAGATGTCCTGTTAAGTCAGGTAACGAGCGAGATCCTCGCCACTAGTTGCTATCATTATTCTCAGGAATAGTGGGGCGAATTAGTGGGACTGCCGTTGTTAAAACGGAGGAAGGAGGGGGCTACGGCAGGTCAGTATGCCCCGAAACTCTGGGGCCACACGCGGGCTGCAATGGTAGCGACAATGAGCTCCAAACTCGAAAGAGAGTGGCAATCTCTAAACGCTACCACAGTTATGACTGAGGGCTGTAACTCGCCCTCACGAATATGGAATCCCTAGTAACCGCGTGTCATTACCGCGCGGTGAATACGTCCCTGCTCCTTGCACACACCGCCCGTCGTTTCATCGAAGTTTGCTTTTAGTGAGGTGATGTTTAATTGACATTATCGAACTTGAGGTAAGTGACGAGGGAAAAGTCGTAACAAGGTGTCCGTAGGGGAACCTGCGGACGGATCACCTCCTTAGAAAGAATTACGGAAAGCACATAATCTTTGCATTACCATCGATGCAATACATCATGAAAATGATGTATGAAGGATGTAGCGGGTCTCCACCGGGGGCTTGCAATGATCGTCATGTATAGTCGTGTATTATGTGGCCGTATATGCTGGTGTAAAGACGCCAGTAAGTGGATTGCTAGGCTTGAGAAGAGATGAAGGACGTGGCAAGCTGCGATAAGCCCGGGGTAGGCGCACGCGACCTTTGATCCCGGGATGTCCGAATGAGAATCTTGTTTTTTAAACACTCCGTTGCAATGGCAGCGGAGATCGAACCGTCGGAATTGAAGCATCTTAGTACGACGAGGAAAAGAAATCAATTGAGATTTCCCAAGTAGTGGCGAACGAAACGGAAATAGCCCAAACTGAATCTGTTATGGTAACATAACAGAGATGTGGTGTTTTGGTTATGATATTACGATCCTAGAATACAGCTGAAGTGTTCTGGAACGTACCGGCGAAGTGGGTGATACCCCCGTAAGCGAAGTAATATAGGATCTTATCATAACCCGAGTAATTGTCCTTGGCAGTGGGCAGTGAATATAGGTGAAAGTAGTATCTTAGGCTAAATATCTCTCAAGACCGATAGTGTACTAGTACCGTGAGGGAAAGCTGAAAAGTACCCCGGAAGGGGGCTGAAAAGTGCATGAAACTTATTGGTTACAGACGTGCATGGCATGAAAGGTGATTTTTTCATACTGGAGGTTCTAGCAATAGAACTAAAGGTTTGAAGCTCAAATCATCAGTGTCATGCGTTCCGTCTCGAAACACGGGCCAGGGAGCTTATTGTCATGGCAAGTCTAAGCCCTTAAAGGTGAAGACGAAGGGAAACCGAGTTCTCGCAACTTTTGTGAGGAGAAGCGTGTGAAAGTGCGTTGAGTCATGGCGGTAAGGCTAGAAGCCAGTCGATCTATTCCTGAGCAAGCTGAAGGTGGGCGAAAGCCCGCTGGAAGGCTGTAGCAGTTCTGACGTGCAAATCGTTTGTGTGACTTGGGAATAGGGGATATGATCCAATCTAGACTGGCGATCGCTAGTTCCAACCGAAGCGTCTCGCAGGGCGTCCTCTGTGGAGATAGCATTTCCTGTAGAGCACTGATCTTTTGGTATGGGGGAGAAATCCCTCGCCATCATTTCAAACTCCGAATGGATATGCATCGTAGAAACAGGGAGACGGGTTCGTGTGACGTAAGGTTCACGACCGAAAGGGGTTTAACCCAGACTAAAGTTAAGGTCCCTAAATTTTTGCTAAGTGTCAAGCCAAAGGGCGTGTTCGCGCCAAGACAGCAGGGAGGTAAGCTCAGAAGCAGCTATCCTTTAAAAAGTGTGTAACAACTTACCTGCCGAGCGTGAGCGCCCCGAAAACGGACGGGGCTAAAGCAAAGTACCGATACTTTAGATACTTGTACATTTACAAGTCATGGTAGGTTGGCGTAGTGATTGGGTCGAAGCAGGGCAGTGATGTCCTGTGGACCGATTTCTATTGCAGATCCTGGTGGCAGTAACAGCATAGTAGAGTGAGAAACTCTACCACCGCAAGCGCAAGGGTTTCCAGGCAATGCGTTATCAGCCTGGAGTTAGTCGATCCTAAGAATTACCTCAACAGAGTAATTCGAATGGGAAACTGGTTAATATTCCAGTACCTTGCTTACACGTTATTATCTATATGAATTGCTTCTAGATAGGGGATGTAGAACTATCGTTTTATCTAACTGTTTGAGATTCGGGGAGTGTCGTAATGACGAGAACTGAATCGAGGCAGGAATGGCTCTGCGTTAGCAGAGTTTTCTCAACTCCAGGAGACCATGAAAGATCATATAGAGAGTGTTAGCAAGTTCGTACCGAGAACCGACACAGGTGCGCTGGCTTAGAAAGCTAAGGTGCTACGGGTATACCGTATGGCGAGGGAATTCGGCAAATTAGTCCTGTAGCTTAGGTATAAGGGATACCTGCTGTTTTAATGAGGAATTGGGATAGCAGGTTGCAATGACTAGGGGGTTCCGACTGTTTAATAAAAACACAGGTGACTGCTAGTCCGAAAGGATTTGTATAGTCGCTGAATCCTGGCCGGTGCAGGTACCTAAAACTTGGGTTCAACCGAGCTAAGGGCCTGTTAACGCCGGGAGTAACTCTGACTCTCTTAAGGTAGCCAAATGCCTTGTCGGGTAAGTTCCGACGCGCATGAATGGAACAACGAGAGCCCCACTGTCCCCGCCTACAACCCGGTGAAGCCACATAAGGTGGACGAACAGTCCATCATCTTCCATCGGGGAGAGAAGACCCCGTGGAGTTTTACTGCAGCTTGTGCTTGTAGTATAGTACGAATTACATAGTGTATCTGGTAGCCATGCCTGAATTTCTTTGGGAATTCAGTGAAGCGACGATGTAACACCAGATTATTCTTGCAGTACTTCTTATCTGATGCAAATCAGAAACAGGTGCAGGTAGGCAGTTCGGCTGGGGCGGCACCCCTTTGAAAAGATATCAAAGGGGCCCAAAGTTTAGTTCAAACGGGTCAGAAATCCGTTGAAGAGGGCAAAGCCAAAAACTAGACTGACAGGATTTCCAAACGCACGGAATTCTGAGACGAAAGTCTGGCTTAGCGATCCTTCGTGTGCCCACTATTGGGGCCCGGAGGTGACAGAAAAATTACCCCAGGGATAACAGGCTCGTCGCGGGCGAGAGCTCCTATCGACCCCGCGGTTTGGTACCTCGATGTCGGCTTTTCCTATCCTGGTCCTGCAGCAGGGGCCAAGGGTGAGGCTGCTCGCCTATTAAAAGGGAACATGAGCTGGGTTTAGACCGTCGTGAGACAGGTCGGTCTCTGCCTGATGGAAGCGCGGCTGTCTGAGGGGAAGTTGCTCTCAGTACGAGAGGAACAGAGCAACGTGGCCACTGGTCTACCGGTTGTCTGATAAGGCAGGCCGGGCAGCTAAGCCGTTTGGATTAAGTGCTGAAAGCATCTAAGCACGAAACCCATCCCGAGACAAGACAGCCTTTCGTAAGATGAAGGTTCGCAGAAGAAGACTGCGTTGATAGGATGGATGTGTAGATCACAAGCTTCGGCGAGTGGTGAGCATGCCATTACTAATAGACCAACACATCAGCACGGCCACTTACATAGAGACTATACATGACGATTCATATTTTTAATTGAACTGAAAATTATCCACATACTTAGATTATATGTGGTAATTGGCCATTTCAATCAGCTATGGGGGAGTGCGTAAGAATGAATCTGCACGAGGGTGGATGTAAAATAAAACTCCCATCCTAGTACCAAACAGCAGAGAATTTCTACCCTCATGGCATCATTGCATATTTAGATTACTGCTGGCTTAGTTCAGTAAACCACCCTACTTTTTTATGAGGTTTTTGATATTATGAGCTTAATGCAGTTTTCAAAAATTGAGTCATCATACACATCAAAAGATGGTTGCAGATTAGTTTGGAAAGGTGTTGAGGAAGATGATTTAGAAACCATCATACTAAACAAAAAAGAACTCGAACAATTAATTGACCTCTTAAAAGGGGACTCGGCTGGTGAGGTTGAGCTTGAGGATCAAGTTAGTCGTATAATGGTAAATTTAGATGTCACAGAATTTAATTTGAAAGACCATGACTTGCTTGAGGTTAAGACAGCTGACCTGCAAAAACATGTTCTAGACTATGCAAAAATTCCACATATACCGCAGTATATCCATATCAACCCAAAGGAGTACTATCCATCTATCACAATTCGCAAATATGATGAACCAAAAAAAGTTGATGAGACAAAACCTACTCAAATATCACTTCTTGAAGCGATTTTAGCATCGAAACCAAAAAAAACTTCACATAGCCTTTCACAATCAGACCTGTATAGAATATTTGCAACAAGACGTTCAACAAGAAAATTTACAAAAACTAGGATAGAGGGCTGGATGGTTGACAAAATTTTAGCAGCAGCCGATACTGCACCTACAGCTGGAAACTTTCAAGGGTTTAAGGTATTTTATATCAAAAACCAAAAAACCAAAGAAGCACTTGTTGAGGCAGCAAACAACCAACCTTATGTAAACGCACCAGTTGTCTTGGTGTTTTGTATGGACCCAGCAAGAGTAAAGATGAATTTTCCTCCAGAAATTTTAGAAAAGTTTTCAATCCAAGATGCCACTTTGGCTGCTGGGTTTTCGTTGCTTGCTGCATCTGGTTTGGGCTTAAGTTCAATCTGGATCGGAATGATTAATGAAGAAAAGGTCAAATCCATTTTGGGTACAGATTTGAAACCATCCTCCATTCTATGTATTGGTTATCCAGAAAAACGTAGACCCCCAAAACCAAGAAGAAATCTTAAAGAACTCATTCAAGTAGTAGAATGACCCATGTCAGACATTTACGATGTTAGATAAATATCAGATTGTTATAATAATTCTATGATGTTATGGATTGCAGCTGCAGCGATTGGAATTTTAGTTGTTATCGTTTTAATTTACAAATACACAAAGACTTCCAAATATGATGTGGTAGGATTTTCTACACATTGCAAGATTTGCGGAGACAGAATTAACGGCTTGAAATGTCCTAGGTGTGAACAAAAAAAGAATGATTTGAGATAGAAATCACTTAAACCATTGATCCAATGTGTGGCTTCTTTTCTCGATGCTTTTCTTTAATCGATTTAGTGATGCTTTGACTCTCTCTTCTGAGAAGCTTCTTTCATTTGCCAGATAATCTACAATTCCTGAATAATCAGTATCTTTAAACTCGATTTTGTCTATATCTGGCATATCTGGTTGTAGAAAAATTTTTCTTATTTGCTTGTAATCTATTTGTTCAAGCTGTTCTTGTATTTTTGGTATATCTTCTAACTTTCCATACTCTTTAATCATTTTAAGAGCAGTTTTTGGACCTATTCTCTCAAAACCATCAGGGTTAAAGTCAGTTCCGACAAGTATGCCTATATCAATTATCTGTTCACCAGTAATACCAAGTGCATCCAAGCTTTTTTGATAACTGATCATTTCAGGTTCGATGTCAATGTACGTATTACGGTTTGGGATCTTTCTCCTACCAGAATTAGTAAAATTACGAACAAGCTTTGTTGCACCAAATAATATTGAATCATAGTCTTGGCTAGCAACTGCATATGCTTTACCAGTTTTGTTCATATGTGCGGCAGTGGCTTCACCATCTGCCTTTGCCTGTATGTAAGGTATTCCAAATAAATCAAGAAGATGTTTGGAGTCTTCAACCATAGTGTCCTGCATGGATGTTGTTTGTTGTGCATACTTTCTTGCTGACTCAAAGTCGCCGCTTGCCTTGGCTTTCTCATATTTTATTGTCGCTTCTTTCTTACCTAATTTTCGCCGTTGAATTTCTGCCGTCTTTAGTGACGGTGGTTTGCCATCAAATACGTACACAGGTTTAATTCCAATAGATAAAAAATTGACATTTCTATACAATAGTCCAGTTAAATGACTTGTTACTCTTCCACTGTTATCCGTAAGATGAAGTCCTTCAGGTCCTCTGATGATAGCCAAAAACTGGTAAATTGCATTGTATGCATCTATAGCTATTATCTTTGAAGAAAATGATTCAAGATTAGTTTTTTCTCGTATCAGCAGCGCTTTGATATCTACACCCATATTAGAATGGTATTTTTCTTGTTTTTTTGTTTACCGCTTTTATCGACTTACTATATTAGGACGTGTAACAAAATCGATTTGTCGGGATAGCCAAGCCTGGTAAGGCGGACGCCTCGAAATCTTATACAGGATAGCGTCTGTGCATCCGCACGCGGGGGTTCGAATCCCTCTCCCGGCGCTTGTCATTTTGGTATAACATAAAAGTGAGACAATAATTGATAACTAACAATGGCAGACATAGATACCACAAAAAATGTTTATCTGTTCACGCATGGTCGTCAAGATCTTATAGAAAAATCAACAAACGCGTTAGTTGCAAATGGTTTTTCAAAAGATAAAATCATCATGGCTCTTCCAAGCAAGGCTGGAGATGTAGATGATTATATGGCAATGTTATGGATGCCCCCAAATCCTGATCATATTAAGATTCAGAAAATAACTAAAGTTGAGCCAGCAGAAGCGGAAGGAATGATAGGAGTATGGAAAGGCGTTTCAAAAGATGACATGTTTGAAATTAAAATATAAAAAATAAAATTTTATTCATCACGCCAACGTTTTATTATCAAAAATGCAAGTATTGCTCCAACTACCCCAGCCAATATTATGAATTCTGTAAAAAATGTATCATTCATTTAACTCACCAAAAACATTGTAAAATATAATTTTACTTTGTGTCATTTTGATCAGAATCGTTTGGTCCATCATGTGTATCAAAAGAACCACTTGGTCCTACCATATCTTCCGGTTTTACATCTTGATCCCATCTACCTTTTATTCCTTTTACTAACGAAGCAATTCCACATGCAATCAGTAATGCAACAATTGCAAAAATAATTATCTTATTTTGAGATGCAATGTCACAATCAATCTCTGTTGGCGGCATATCAGCATGATATTCATAACATACATGGAATTCTTCTTGCATAGTGATCTCATCAAACTGAGCACCAAGAACTGATAGAATAATAATTCCTGCAAAAATTATCCCAACACCTAATATGATAAAACGTGTATCACTCACAGTCTAAATGTGTATATTGAATATTTTAGGCTATTCCATTCCAAATTTTCTAGTGTGGATACTTGAATATATTTAAAATTGTAATTTTAGATTAAGCTTAATTATTTTACCCATAATTAATTACGATTTAGGATTAAAGCAACAGTTTTTTTAATAATTTATTGGCGTTATCACTTGCCTTCATACAATCAAGATTAATCCAACCATTTCAATTATCCATTAACTCTTTAATGCTTAACATTTTTGCATTTTCTTCTTCAGTTTTTTGCTTATTTACCAAGAATTTTTGTATTTTATTTGTTTTCACGTGGATAGATACCTTGTACGTAATATATTCCATGATTTTGCGGATGCAAGCACAGCAAAGATGAAACCGGAAAGTGTGACGGAACCCACAGCTCACTATAGCTAGCTGATTTTTGTACTTCCTGACCTTTTCTATTTTTATGACCGAGCCAGAGCCAGAGCCAGAACATAAACCA
>JACASX010000012.1 GCA_013390745.1 Marine Group I thaumarchaeote
CAAGGAGCCAAAGCCAAAGAAAAGGGCAATACAGTTGGAATGGGAACCAGAACCAAAGCAGGACATAAAGAAAGAACGAAAAGACTACGAGAATGAATTTCTTACACGCTATAGGAAGCAGGAAAAAGCAAAGCCAAAGAAAAGGGCAATACAGTTGGAATGGGAACCAGAACCAAAACCAAAACCAAAACCAAAACGAGACATAAAGAAAGAACGAAAAGACTACGAGAGGGAGTATGTATCCAAATTTACAAAATTACAAAAAACTAAATTAAAAATTGCCGCATTAGAGCAAAAATTAAGACTTAGTCAAATAGAACTTGAGGAGCCAAAAACAGATCGAAAGAAAGAACGAAAGGAATACGAGAATGAATTTCTTGCACGCTATAAGATTCAGCAAAAGGCAAAGCCAAAGAAAATGGCAATGCAGTTGGAATGGGAACCAGAACCAAAGCAGGACATAAAGAAAGAACGAAAAGACTACGAGAATGAATTTCTTACACGCTATAGGAAGCAGCAAAAAGCAAAACCAAAGAAAAATGTATCAAAGCTATTAACGCCTGAACCAAAAATAGATCGAAAGAAAGAACGAAAAGACTACGAGAAAGAATACCTATCTAGATTAAAAAACAATCTATAAACCTTCTAAAAATTTAAGAGTGTCATGAATCGGACCCGTTGCATAGCCTGGATAGTGCGAACGCTTGCGGAGCGTTAGGTCGCAGGTTCGAATCCTGCCGGGCCCGCCTTTTTATTTAATTAGGATTAAAAAAAAATATTTTCTATGATTATTATTACTGAAGAAATTAAAAATTTTGTTAATTTTCAAAAACTAGGGTATGTTGCAACAATCTCTGCTGATAATACACCTAATCTATCTCCCAAAGGCACTATCATGGTATTTGATGAATCATATCTGGCTTTTGCTGATATTCATTCACCTCAAACGGTAGAAAATTTAAGACATAATCCATCAACTGAAATTAATGTAGTTGATCCGTTTCGTAGGAGAGGATATCGTTTTAAGGGAATCGCAGAAATAATTTCATCAGGTGATAAATTTAATAAAATTATTTCATATTACAAAGAATCTGGAGTTAAAAGCTCGATCAAATCTATCATCTTAGTGAAAATCGAAAAGGTAAGTGAAGTACTTTCACCACTTTATGATCTTGGTTATACAGAAGAAGAATTAAAAACTAAATGGAAAAAACATTATAAATTTTAATCCAACTTGGCAGATTTTTTTTGGTGTTCCCGTTCATTTTCAAGGGCTTTTTTTACTGCGTTCAACTCTGTAAGTGTGGTCTGCAATTTTTGATTCATTGATGCTACTACTGCACTAGCCGCATCAACAATTTTATCAGTTCCCTCACTCTTACTGGATTTTACCATTTCATCTTTAATGAATTTCAGCTCCCTAAATCCAGAATCAAGATCCTTTCTTTTTTGCATTATTTCGTTTTCAAGTTTTTCTTTTTCTTCCCTCATTTTCTTAAAATCTGGAGAATTATCCGCATTTGTTCTAACAGATTCAAGTTCACTGTTGTATTTCTTAATTTCATCCTTTATTTCAGATAATTCTCTTTTAGAATTGCTTATTTCTTCAGTTAGCAAGTTTTGTTTCTTATATTCCTCTGCTATTTTTGCATTACCTTCAGTTTTTTTCTGGAGTTCATTATTTGTTTTGAGTAGTTCTACTCGAGCTAATTTGGTTTTTGAAATAATGTCAGCGTATTCACTGTTTGATTTCTGAATATCTTCTTTTATACCGCTCAATACTTTTTTTGTATCCATTAAATTTTTTATTGTAACATTGTATTCCTGTTTGACAGATTCGAATTTTGTAGAGAGTGAGTCCGGTTCTTTTTTTTGTATTTTAGCTTCAACTTGATTTTTTTCATCTGATTCTATTTCTATATTTTTTTTATTTTTTGACGTATTCTTTGGTTTTGCTTTTTCCTGCTTCCTATAGCGTGTAAGATATTTTTTCTCGTAGTTTTCTGATTCTTTTTTTTCGGAGCTTCCAAACCATTTCATACACATTCACCTTTTTTTATATTCATTATCTCCTTATTTTCCCTCTTACATACTTTAAGTAAAAACCAATTCCACCAAAAATGAATCCAGATACCAGTGCAAGTATTGCTAATTCGGGATGCTCCTGGTACTGTGTTGGACCAACCATGAATAATACCGCGCCAAAAATGATCAAAAATAAGGATGTACTTCTTTTTGGTTTGTTGTGTTCATTATGTACCATGATGATCAAATATGCCTGTAAATAGCATCTGCAACCTTTTTCTTTCCAATATCTTCAATAAACGGTCCAATTTTTGGTCCACGATCTTTTGAAAGTATGATTTGATAAAGAATTTTGAAAAAGTCTTTTGGTTGAACCTGATTTTCCTTTGCTATACTATATATCGAATTTTGCAGATCTTCCAGTGTTTCATCCTTTTGTAATAAATCGGCTAATTGTTTCAAGGCAACTTTAGATGAATCATTAACCACTATCTTAGTAGCAGGTATTTTTGTTTCTTCAAAGTCATCAGAATAATTTCCAGCTAGTTTGATCAGTTCTTCTACACTATCTTTTCCCTCTTCCTTTATTGTACCATAATCAATCAGCTTTGAAGTTACGTATTCTATCCGATTATCTTTGAATATTTTACATAATTCTACTAACAGTCTATAGCTTACATGCGTGCTAGGATGATCTGAAGGTCTTAGAAGATTAACATACTCATAAAGCCCCTTGGATTTTACAAGTTTTGCTTCGTTGCCCACTTTAGTTTTTCCAAAGTAAATGCTTTCTAATTCATTATATTCGTCCATTAGTGCAGGGATATCTTCAAATCCAACCTCTCTTGCACCAGTGATTCTCTTGTAAAGTAAGAGAAGAATTGATTTAGGTGTTCCATATGTTAACCATCTTTGTGATGTTACAACATTTCCAAGAGATTTTGATATTTTTTTGCCGCCTTTATCCAAAAACATTTCATACTTTACATGGTGAGGATGTGGGAATTCAAGTATTTGATCCGAAACCCAGTCGTTTACTTTGACTGAGTCCATGATGTCTTTTCCATGTGCTTCAAATCTTATATCAAAGGCTTGCCATCTGGCAGCAAACTCAACTTTCCATGCTAGCTTTCCAAGATCATTTGTGATATGAGCTTCTCCTTCATGCCCACAACCCTTCAAAGTATACTTGTTATAACCAATAGTGGAATCTTTGCATCTGTATCTAACTTTTTTTTCATCCTCAAGGTATTCATAAGATTCTGTGGTGTATAGTTTGTCACAGTTTTGACATACTGGAAAATATGGCAAAACATTTTTGAATTTTGTTTGACTCGTTAATTCTTCAACCTTATTTCCAATTTCTTTGCTGCTTGCAAGTATTCTATGAATTTGTTCCTTTAAGATACCATTTTTGTAAGTATCATGCGCTGTCCTGTGCACATATTTTATTCCTAATTTATCAAGTCCCTCTAGGAGCATGCTGCTCATATGACTTCCGTAAGAATCATGGCATTTTCCATATGGATCTTCAATGGCAGATACTCTTCTACCCATATTTTCTTCTTTGACATCTAATCCCTCTGGGATTTTTCGTAATCCATCTAGATCATCTGAATATGCTATCAATTCAGATTTGTAGCCCAAATTTTCAAGAGCTAATTTTACACCGTATGCCCTAACAGCATCGCCTAGACTACCAATATGTGGAATGCCGGAAGCACCTAACCCACTTTCTACCCTAATAATACCATCAATGTCTCGTCCAAGCTGTTTTTCACGTTCAATTAATTCAAAGGCTAGTTTGTCTATCCATGTACCCTTACCAATTATTTTTTGTTCAGTCATTATTTACCTTAATTGCTTCGACATGTATGGTCCATCTAATGAGTAGCCCAATTTTTTGTAATATTCACGTGTGCCAACTGCACTAATCGCAAGAAGTTTTTTTGCGTCAAAATTCTCTTTCGATATTTTTTCTGCCTCATCCATCAATTTTCTACCTAACCCGGAATGCTGAATACTGTTTTCTTCGTGTTCACCAATCTTAATTGATTTTCCAAATACATGAAGCTCCCTAACTATACATGAATTTGGAGTAATTTCATCTCTATGTGCCAATTCACTTGGTTTTCTTAAGCGTAAGAATCCATAAATTGTTTCATCTTCATCGTCAAAAGAAATGAAAGTCTCTCTTCCATTTGAGGAATCATATTCTTCTTTGCCAAGTTTCAATAATTCCGAAGGCATATTTTTTCTAGAAAGCCCAGCCTCTCTGCATCTAATACATTTACAAGAAAATCCTTCATCCTTCAATCGTTTGTGAACAATTTGCCTTAGATTGCCTGCTTTTGGACCAGCCTGAATTTCACCAGGTGTAATTTCTCTCTGAATGCGCATAATTCTAACCCATTTTGGAACCATTTTTTTTGCTTCAGTAAGTACATGTAACATTTCTTCGTCAGTATACGGCTTGTATTTTTTTTCTAGGTAATCGTTGTACAGTGGGGTATTTTTCAAAACCAATGATGGATATATCTTTAACATGTCTGGTTTGAGATTCGAGTCATTGAATAGCTTCTTGAAATCATTGACGTCTTCATTAGGTGTCATAGTAGGCAAGCCTGGCATCATATGCGCAACTATTTTGTATCCGGAATCCTTTGAAATTTGGAACGAATCTATAACATCATTGTAGTCGTGTCCTCTATTAACAATCTTGTAAACTCGCTCGTGTAGACTTTGTACGCCAATCTCAACTCTTGTTATGCCATATGAGAGCATTAGGTCAACATGTTCTTTTTTACAATAATCTGGTTTTGTTTCAATAGTGAAGCCAACATTCCTGTTTTTTGCCTTCTGATTATTTTCCATGGCAATTTCCAAGTTTGGTGATGGAAATCCATTTAATGCATCGTAGCATGATTTGATAAAGTTCTCTTGATAATCCTTTGGCATGAAAAGAAATGTTCCACCAACAACAACTAATTCTATTTTAGTTGTGTCGTGTCCAAATATGTGTAGCTGGTTAAGTTTTGAAGTGATCTGAATATTTGCATCATATCCATTTTTAATGGAACTGATTGTAACAGGTTCTTTTCCCGTATAGCTATTTGGTGTATTGAATTCAATTCCACCTGGACAATAGGTGCATCTTCCATGGGGACATGCATATGGTTTCGGCATTAGTGCAATTACCGCTACGCCGGATGCGGTTTTTACTGGTTTTTTAAGCAAAATCTTTTGGAGTTTTTCATACGATTTTCCATCCACCGTTGATAAAATTTCATAGTTTTTTGGAATTTTATCCAAAGAGTATTTTGTACAAATTCTTTTGATCTCTGTTTTTGCGTGATTTTTTGTAGGTTCAGTAATTTGCAATAGACTTTGTGATATCTCACGACATGCATTAGAGAAATTTGTGTTTTTCATCTGTTATTATAACTATTTTTCAATATGATTCTTTATAGAAATTTTACGGTCAAGTATAGCTATAATTCCAACAATTACGATTGCCAAGATTTCCAAATATAGCCAATCCAATCCTTGGAATCGGAAAATTTCAACTGTAAAAGGAGAAAGCAGTGGAAATCCACTTGTTGAACCGGGATAAATTTGTCCAGCAAGCCAAGTATCAAAAGCAATATGTGATATGATGGCAGAAAATGAGATAGCTGCCAAGCGATAGTCTTTTTTTCCAAAAGCATACAGCATTATCACAGCAATAATTATTGCAAATGGGAATGAATGTACAAAGCGTGAAATCATTTCCACATTAAAAAACTGCAGTAAATGATCAGCATCAACCAGTAATGCAAAAGCTCCAGTCATGAATACATATTTCAGACTTAAACTAACTGCCCCCGCAATCATTCCAAATAATACATGCCCAAAAATATGTTCTAGGCTTGGATTGCTAACTATAAGCGGGCTCCCGATTATAGACGAGTCATCTGTAAAAATAAATCCAGTTAGGGAAAAACCAAAAGACAAAATTGAGAAAATAACACATGATTTTATAAAAAATTTTATTTGTCCTGATAATTTCACATGTAAAAATATTTTCTGGCTGTTTTTAATCTTCACTATTGGTTGATAAAATTACAATACTGCACATATCCAATATTATGAATAACTTTCAGTCGTCATTTATTTTTTGTAGGTTTTTTATTTTTTCTTTCTTTTTTTACTACGAGATTTGGTTTTTCTTTCCAAACTCTTTCTGTATTCCAAATTTTTTAATTTAGCTAATTCAACTTTAATCGCAGCATTCTTTGTTTGGTTGTCAAGAAACTTTTTACCATCATCAGTAAGGATAGTTTTGTCCTTATCATCAACTGTTACATATCCAGCCTTGAGAAGATTTTGAACAAACATTTTTTTCAGTTCATCCAACTTTGGCGGTGTTTTTTTCGATTTAGTTTTTGTTTCTTTTACACCTTGCTGAAGTAATAGGGTTGTAAGATAATCAGTGCCTTTTTCCAGATGTTGAATTTCTTCAGTTTCAACATTCTTATTTTCATCGTGATGCTTTTTTCCACCTAATAGATGTGAAGATAAAGCATCCGTCTTATCAGGTTTTGTCTCCTCATTAATTTGATCAATTCCACTTTCCGGCAATATCGATCTAGAGTAACGCTTGAATTTATGTTCTTTTTTCTATGAGAAGAACATCACTCTTAGATAAAATGCCCCAAACGCAACCATTGTTGTTATAATCATTATTGGCATACCCTTGATAAGAAACTCTCTAAAGAATATTCTATATCCAAATTTTTCACAAATTGCTATCGCTACAAGATTTGCACTTGCTCCAATTAACGTACCATTACCACCAAGATCTGCACCAAATGCTAGTGCATACCACAGTGGATTGTACGTATAATCTGCTAATGTTTTAGAAAATGACGTGTCAGCTGAGATGTTCTCTATAATTGGAATCATTGTCGCAGTAAATGGAATATTATCTACGAAGGCAGATGCAAAGGCAGACGTGAGAACAATTGTGAATAATGTTGTACCAAGATCACCGCCGGTAATTTCCAATATGTTATGAGCAAGTAGTTCTAAGGCACCAGAAACTTCAACACCACCTACTATTACGAACAATCCACAGAAGAAAAGCAGTGTAGGCCATTCTACATGTCTAAATGCTACTTGTGGTTGTTTGCCAGTTATTACCAAAAGTATTGCCGCACCGCCTAACGCAATTATAGATACTTCTAGGCCTATCATGCCATGTAGCATAAACATTAGAATTACAGCACCAAGAACTATTGCTGATTTTTTTAGCAACATTTTGTCTTTGATTTCTTTTGATGCGTCTAACTCCTGAAGCTTTTGAACATTTTCCGGTTTTTGTTTGAGATCTTTTCTAAACATGATTTTGAAAAGTAAAATTGCAACACCCATAGTTAGAATAATTTCTGGTGTCATGTGGTATGCAAATGTCATAAAATCAATTCCAGCTGCAGAGCCAATCATAATGTTTGGCGGATCACCTATCAGAGTTGTTGCTCCACCAATGTTGGATGCAAAAATTTGAGCTAAGATAAGTGATATGGGATTTATGTTTAATATTCTACAGACTGAAATTGTAACAGGCACCATAAGCAATACCATTGTCACGTTATCCAGAAATGCAGAACCAACGGCAGTTATTATTGCCAGTAAAATCATTAACTTCCATACATTTCCTTTTGAAATTTTTGCAGCCTTGATTCCAATGTACTGAAAGATTCCTGTCTCTCCTAGAATACCAACAATTACCATCATTCCTAAAAGCAGTCCAATTGTGTTGAAGTCAATCGAACCGATTACAAAGTCTACACTGTCATGCGGATCAAGTGCTCCAGTAGAAAATAGAATAATCAGCATTACCAGTGCACCAAAAAGTGCAAGAGCAGTTCGATGTACCACTTCCGTAATCAAAATGACATACATGCCAATCAAGACGCCCAAAGTTGCCATCATTGTAATGGTAAGTTCTAATCCAACATACTCTGGAAGCGTGAACAACATAACATTCAGCACTACAAGTGCTACTATTCCAATTACCAAGCCTCTCATTGAAAAATGAGATGCGATCTCTACATCCATTTACTAGTTGTAAAATTTTTGCATATATTGTAGTATATAGTTAAAATTTATTTCAGATTAAGTCATGCAATTTTTTTGGAATTGATGAAAACTCCTTTTTTACTCGTAATTTTACCTATTTCATAAGTTGCTAGCTTGTGTTTTTTGAAAATAGACATAATTTTTGTAACATTGTTTTTTGGTGAAATGATGCAAAATCCTATTCCCATGTTAAACGTCTTGTACATTTCCTTGCTATCAACACCACAATCTTGAATTAACTGCATTAGTGGAGGCGTTTTGGGAAGGTTGTCCAGGTCATATCCAATGTTTTTTAATCGTAAGAGTTTGGTGAACGAGCCACCAGTAATGTGCGCAAGTCCATGGATCTTGCATTTTGCCAATGCCTCTAGTACTGGCTTGACGTAAATCTCCGTAGGCTTTAGCATAGCACTGCCTAGATGGCCTATTCCCTTTATTTTGGAATTTAGTTTGTATTTCGATAATAGCACACTTCTTGCGAGTGTGTATCCATTAGAATGAAGACCACTACTTTTGACCCCGATTATTACATCTCCAGGCTTAATTGACTTTCCAAGCATCATCTCCTTTTTTGAAAGAATTCCTACAACAGTGCCAGCCAAATCCATTGCAAAATTCTTTCCAGAAAACAGATCAGGCATGATGGCAGTTTCTCCACCAATAATTGGTACCTGGGCTTGCTTTGCACCTTTTGCAAGTCCCCTAACTACTTTTTTGAAAATATTCTGATTATTTTTATTCGCAGCTATATAGTCAACAAACGAAATTGGTGTTGCACCAATGCAAATTATGTCGTTTACATTCATTGCTATACAATCTATGCCTATTGTATCGTATTTTTTCAGCATGTTTGCAATTATGATCTTTGTACCGACTCCGTCTGTATGTGTAGCCAAAAATTTGTTCCCAGACATTTCAACTATCCCAGCATAATGCCCAAAACCATGTACTACTTTTGCTAATTTTTGCATCTTGTGAGTTGATGATATAATTTGTCCAATCGCACCCTGGCTTTTTTTAATCTCAGTAATGTCTACTCCTGCTTTTTTGTATGTAGTTACCATATCACATGTACATATTAGAGTCTATTTTTCTGTGCGCTGTATATTTATCTGAAAGTTCCCTAAAGTCAGCATCTATTCGTTTTTTCTCCTTTCTAAGTTCAGTTGTATCAATGTTCATATCATATGCTCTATTGACAGCCTTTACCAAGGTAGCAGCCGCAAGTGGATCCGGACCCTTATCGTTTGCTTTTACTAATAGAGTAACCCCTTGAATTTTTCGCACTAAACATTCATTTAGTAATCCACCAGCAACGCCAGTGATAAATCCCTGTGGTATCATCTTAATATCATTGCCTTCCATAACACGACATAGGTCTTCTTCCGCAGCACAGAACGCTTTATCATCATGACCTGTACTAGCAACACCGTCTAGAATCACGATTTCATGCGAGCCCTTTTTTTCTGCCCAATCTAAAATTGTATTAACAATATCATGCAAGCCAAAAGGCAGTGTAACTTCGCATATTATTGCACAGATTGTTCCATCATTGTTTGAGTATAAACGGAACGGATGTCTCAGTCGTCCTTGCATGAAAACAGTTGATGGAGGCAGGTGCCTTGATCTAAGATATGCAATCTCTTTCATTTTCAGCTTATCAATCATGCAACCTACAGCTAATGGACCCACAAGACCAGCACCCACAAATCCCGCAAATATTATAGGACTTTTCAAAACAGTTTTTTTGATTTCATATACTTCATTATCTGGTGATAATCTATTTTTCACACTTTGTTAAATTTTGGTAGGCTAATTATTCCTTTACTGAATAATAATGCTAGTCACGATTTTTCATAAATAGATTAAGCATGGTGGTACCATTTTCTGTAATAGAGTAAATAACATTTGGACCAACTGATTTTTTTGTAATGAATTTATAGTCAAGACATAGATGCAGATAGTTTAGGAAAGATCTTTTCATTCTAATTTTTGATTTAGCATACAAATCAGAGAATGTTATAGAGTTATTACGGAGTTGGTATAGCAGTTTCAGCAATGATAGAGTACTATAGTCACGTGTCCTAGCTTTTACCGCATCTAACACTTGCTCATGTCTCTGTATTATGAAGTCATTAAACTGGTCTGCCACCTCAATAGGAACATAAGTCAATCTAGCTCTCATTACGGTATTGTACGGTAAATTACCTTATTAATCTTAACGTGAGTTTTTTTTGAGCTGTCCTACCCATATCTTGAGCTGGCTATTACTGCTAGATCTAGATTGGTTGTTTCAAGGGTAAAATTTCAGTAAGACGCTTGTTTTAAACAAACCAATTTCAAGATTTCACGTGGAAATTGCCATTAATGCATTGCTAACCGTTGTTGGTATTGCGATGTTATGTTTTGGTGGAAACTGGTTAGTAAGTGGCGGTGTATCTATTGCCAAAAAACTTAGGATTAGTCAAATGGTAATAGGTTTAACAGTTGTAGCATATGGAACATCAACTCCTGAGCTAGCTGCAAGTATAGCAGCTACAGTAGGGGCACATACAGATCTAATCTTGGGTAACATAGTTGGAAGCAACATCAGTAACGTAGGAATGGTAATTGGGATATCCGCAATCATCTCTCCTTTGGTAGTAAGCAAGGCAACTACAAGAAAAGAAGTTCCAATCATGATTGGTGTGATGTTACTCTTGGTTGCAATATCTGTGGATGGAGAAATCTCACAGTACGATGGAATTTTGTTAATTGTTGGCTTGATCGCGTTTACAGTTTACACGCTTTCAAGGGCTAAAAAAGAACGGAAGCAGGAAGAGGAAGATCCGACAGCTCAAAAATCATCTGTTCCACGAGCAGTAGGATTGATTGCTATTGGCTCGGGCCTCCTATATTTTGGAGGGCTTGTTACAATCGAAAATGTAATATCGATTGCACAAGGCATCGGAATATCTGAAACTGTAGCAGGAATAACCATAGTTGCCATAGGGACATCACTTCCAGAACTTATCACGTCAATAGTTGCAATAAAGAAAGGACATACTGACATAGGAATTGGAACCATCGTTGGAAGCAATATTTATAATATCCTTATGATCATGGGCGTTGCTTCTGTGATAACTGGTATAGCTGTTGTGCCAGGCATCTTCACTGATTATTTGGTAATGATTGGCTTTGCTATTGTCCTGATTGCATTCTTAAGATCCGGTATAATTCCCAGACCTGCTGGAATTGGATTGGCAATTGCGTATGCAGCGTATCTTGGTTACACTTTACTACTTTAGATTCTCTTTCTAACCAACTTTGATTATCCCAACTTTGACTAGATGCTGAATTCCTGAAACGAAAGTGTTGTCATCAATCGCTCCATCAGCCCACCAGCTTGCATTATTTTTTATCCATCCTGGAACTTCTTGTGAGGCTGAAGACTCTGACGCTACAGTAGGAGGTATAACCATTATTCCTTCTTTGATAAGAAATTGAATTCCTTGCAGGAATGATGAATCATCAATCGCTCCATCAGCCCACCATTCAGCGTTGTTTTTTATCCATCCTGGGATGGCAGTTACAGATTTTGCAGTAGGTTGGACTTGTTGCTGTGCGTTTGGATCCAATGAAAATGATTTCATCATGTGGATGATTTCGTCATAATGGGCATCAGCAACTTGTTCATATGATTCGACTGGTATCGCCCATGAACCCTTTCCATCATATATTAGACCAAATATTTTAACAATGGGATATTCTTTGCCTGTTATTTTACCTGATATGTTCTTCCATTCAAGCGTGAAAGTCGTCTTAACAAAGTATACTTTTCTGTTGTCATTAGTGTAAAAAACGTCGGAATCCACCGTCTTAAAATCAGAACATTTTCTGTCGTCTGCTGCAAATGTATAATCTCTACACTGTTCCCACTGATTTTTTTCTATTGCTCGTAATACCTTTGAATCAGAACGGTTATCTAGAGTATCATCATCATTCCAAAACACCTGAGCGCTTGTCTTCCAATTATAGTGGTCATGAAATGCTGCTAATGCATCAGAATGTCCTTCTGCTAAAACCCAATTATCAGGGTATTCAATTGAAAATTTGTTAAAATCTTCATCTGTATATTTTTTGAAGGTAGAATCTGAAGTTACAACAGCTGGTGTTGGAGTTGGTGTTGGAGTTGATGTTTGCGTTGGGTTCATTGAAAATGATTTGTACATATGTGCGATTTCGTCAGAATGTTCTGGATAAGTACCAACTGATTCAGACGTAACCTCCCAGCTGCTAGTATTTCCCACAAATATTATAGCTACAGTACTAACAACGTCGTATTTTTTACCGTTTATTATATAACCGTCATAATCTGATGGATTCTGCCATACAATCGTGTAAGTCATTGATACAAAGTATGCCTTTTTGTTATCATTCGTGTACATAACATAGGAATCTCCTGCCTTAAAGTTAGAACATTTCCTATCGTCTGCGGCAAACGTATAGTCTCTACACAGTTCAAATTGAGCTGTTTCTATACCTCGGAACAACTTTGAATCATAACGATTGTCATGAGGATCATCTTCATTCCAAAACACCTGAACGTCCGTTCTCCAATCGTATTGGTCATCAAAGTATGCTAATGCCTCATTCCATTGTGATAGAATTTTTATATCATCTTCAAAAATCCAATTATCAGGATATTCAATTGAAAATCTTTTCTTATTATCTACGAATGTTTTGAAGGTAGAATCTGAAATGATCTTTGTTTGTGTTGGTTCAGGTGTTGGCGTAGGCGTTGGTGTAGGCGTTGGTGTAGGCGTTGGTGTAGGTGTTGGTGTAGGAGTTGGTGTAGTTGTGGTTGTTGGTTGTAATTTGGGTTTTACAACAACATCAAAGATTACGGTTCCAATATTATGCCCTTTCCATGAGGCAGATACAGTATATTCGCCAATGTTGTTACAGCAAACTTGTACATAATTTTCAAAGTAGCCAGTACTAGTAGATACAACCTTTTGTTCAGAAGTTTTGCCACTAGGTTCGGTAACTGTCATATGAACCCATGTGGCTGATCTTGGATCTACAACAGTTCCAAAAATTTTTATTTTTTCAAATCGTGAATCATCGCCCGCTCGGTAAGGAAGTTCTAATTTAGTTTTTTCAACGGAGATTGTTCCCCATTGTTTATCAGGTGTAGGAGTTGGTGTAGGGGTTGGTGTGGGTGTTGGAGTAGGAGTTGGTGTAGGGGTTGGAGTAGGGGTTGGAGTAGGGGTTGGAGTAGGAGATGGTTTTTTTGTGAAAGTTGTCGAATCAGATATAACACCATATGTTGCTCTTACAGTGTATTTTCCACTTTGTTCCATAAGGGTACTAGCAATATTTACATCCGTTGAAAAATTCCCTGAATTTGATTCTGTTAATGATTTGTAAAAGATAACATTCCCATTGGGAGCAATAATCATTATGTCAACATCTAGATTTGAAGATCTGTTATTCACTTTACCATAGATGGTAATTACATCCTCATTTTGATAAGAAGATTTGTCAGTTGCCACATTAACGTGGGCTATTGGTGGTGGTTCAGGTATAGGTGTTGGAGTTGGTGTAGGTGTTGGAGTTGGTGTAGGTGTTGAAGATGTGGTTTGTAAAAATGGTTTAAGGTTTTCCTTCCATGAAGAAACTAATTCTTGATATTCATACTGGCAGGTTTTGGCTCTGAAATCTGGTAGTAAACCAGATGTTACTAAATCACTATTTAACGAAGGATCCTTTCCGTAAGCATGACATGCCAAGTTAACGAATCGTTGAGGATTTGTCGAATGCACATCTGCAAAGTCACCAATATTACCATTAATGCTAGACACCATGTAGTCCCATGCTGCATCTCTAATAGCATCATTTCCAGTATTTGCATCTGAAAATTCCAGAAGCACATAGGAAGACATACTGTCTGCAGCATCTTCCCGTGCTGTAGGTATTGGTATATCATAAATATCGATCACCGCATGACCAAACTCATGATAAAAAATACTGTCAATTACATTTAGGACACGATCGTCTACGGTTGGATTGAACTTTGTGCAGTTAGATTCCATTGGTCCACAAAAAACATTTGGCGCATATTCATAGCCATGTAACCGTAACCATTCCATATTCACAAAATGATCTGCGATTAATTCATAACAATATACTATGAAACTTCGTTTTTGCTCTGGATCAAAAACCTTTGGATAATAATATGCGTTTGACGTTCCACATTCTGCAACTCCAACAATGACATCGTGAGGTAAACGGAACTCTTCGTTAAGGAACGCAACTTGAGTTTCAAAATATTGTTCACTTTTTATCCAGCTTTCAAATTCAGTATAATTGTCTGTTGGATTGTATGCCAGGATAAAGTCACCCTGGTCTGGAATAGCGAATGCCTCCGGAATCATCAATGGCATCGATGGCGGGACAAAAAGCATGCTAACTAGGAAAATTCCGAAAAATACCAAAAAATTATTTTTTCTCGTAACTTTTTACTTTGACTAGCGCACCAATAAGTCTGATCTAGGTCCTTTCGTATCTGAATTTTTTAATTTTGATCAGATCAAAGTAAGAGCCAAACTTTGAATCATCTACATTGTCTAAACCCTCGTCGTTTGGTTCATTTTCAAATGTTCTGAGAATTTTGTATGTGGTGTTTCTTTCTGCGGGAATCCTGCCAACATCTCTGACAAGGCGTCGGATTTGCTTTGGCTTCAACAGTTGGCCATGCTGTGAGCCTGCAGCAGTTGAGATGCTTTCATTGATCAGTGTTCCTCCAAAGTCGTTTGCGCCACATTTCAGTAGTTGCTGTGACATTTTTTCACCCGTTTTTACCCATGACATCTGTATGTTGTCGATGCAGTTGTTCAACATGATTCTGGAAACCGCATGTGTCAGCATTATATCGTCTGAATCAGCACCAGGTTGAATTCCCTTGTGCAAACCATGCTTGTACATGGGCGCCTCTGTATGTATGAAATTGAGTGGTACAAATTCGGTAAAGCCTCCAGTCTCCTTCTGTATTTTGCGAATGATCCCAATGTGATTGGCACGATCTACATAACTTTCCACGTGACCATACATCATAGTTGACGTTGACCTTATCCCAATCTTATGAGCAGTTTTGATAACCTTAATCCAGTCCTTAACAGAAATCCTACCAGGCGAAATTTTATCACGCATTTTTTGATCTAAAATTTCAGCTGATGTTCCTGGAATCGTACCGACTCCCGCATTTTTTAATCTTAAAAGATAATCTCTTATGGTAATGCCGTTTCGTGTTGCTCCATACAAAATCTCTTCAGGTGAAAATCCATGAATGTGCATCTTTGGAATTTCTTTCTTTATCTCACGACAAATTTTTTCATACAGTTCTCCATCCATGTCAGGTGGGAGACCGGCTTGTATGCAAACTTCCGTCGCACCTAATTCATGTGCCTCCTTGGCTCTTCTAACTATTTCTTCTATTGGGAGGAGATAACCTTCCTCTTCCCTGAAATCTCTGCTGAATGCACAAAATCCACACTGTTTTATGCAGACATTTGTGAAATTGATGTTTCTGTTTACAACATATGTTACAATATTTCCTACCCTTCTTTTTCTAAGTTCGTCAGCTACGGAGCAAACAAGTTCAAGTTCAATTCCTTTTGCGGCAAATAGCATTACAGAATCTTTTATATCGATTTCCTTTTCTGATAATGCGTCGTTTAGTATTCCAGCAATGATTGGATCAGCATGTTTAAGTTTTGAATCCAAATTTGTAGTTTCCAAAGTCATCTCCAAAATTCCCTCCTAACATAGTTTTCATCATCGGAAAGTTTTTCGATTTTTTCTTTTAGATTAGGATTGATCATCTTGATAAATTTTGGATATACTGGAAACCGTGCCTTTAATTCAAAACTCTGCTCAGCGCATTTACTTTCTAATGTGTTAATTTGTGGCCAAGCGAATTCTGGGTTAACATAATCTACAGTTATGGGCGAGATTCCTCCCCAATCATTTATTCCAACGTCAAGAAAATCTTCATAATTACTTGGCGATAGATTTGGCGGAATTTGAATATTCATTTCGGGTAAAATTATTCTTGCTATGGCTACTATTCTCTTAAAATATTGTTGAGGTGTAGATGGATGATCTTTCATCCTTGTATCCTGTTTGGGTTCAAAGTTTTGTAAGATTACTTCTTGAATGTTTTCAAATTGTTCATGAAGTTTTTTGATTGTAAAAAGAGAATCAATTATTTCCAGTTCATTCTCGCCTATTCCAACCAAAATTCCCGTAGTCATGGGAATTTTTAATTCTCCCGCATTTTTTAAGATCTGAATCCTAGCTCTTGGGTCCTTGCTTGGTGCATCATGGTGCGGCATTCCTTTTTCTAAAAGTCGTTGACTAGAGTTTTCTAACATGAGCCCCATGCTGACATTTGTTTTTTTCAGGTCATTCATCTCAGATTTGTTAAGGTTTCCAGCATTAGTATGCGGAAACAGTCCTTCATCTAATACTAACTCAGAGCAGTGAGCCAAGTATTCGCCAGTGGATGAAAATCCATTTTTTCTAAGCCACCTTGAAGCCTCATCATATTTTTGCTCTGGGCTTTCACCTGTAACAAGCAGTGCTTCCACACATCTGAGTTTTGCCGCTGATTTTGCTAGTTTTTTAACGTCATCTGGATTCATCATAGAAAGTTTGGATTCTCCAATTTCAGCCTTGTATGTACAATAGGAACATGTATCTCTGCAAAGATTTACGATGTTAAAGAACGCCTTCTTAGAAAAAGAAATGACTTTTCCCTTATGCTGGTCGCGAAGATTGTTCGCCACTTTGAAAATTTTTTCTGAATTGTATTCTGAATGCAAAAAGATCTCATGAGCCTCATCTTTTGCAACTTCCTTGCCATCCAAAACTTTGTTCAAAGGCTCAAAATCAAATTCTAATCTGCTCAATAGAAGAGGTGTTTAATTTCAAGTATTTATTTTTGATTTTAATTACAGATCTGGTCTTTCAACTAATTCCAAAGTTATATGTAAAAATTCCCCATCCCTTAGAATTCCCAAAACCATTTCGTCACCTACGGATTTTTCACGTTGTAGATGAATCAATATATCACTAATTTTTCTTACTTCCTTACCATCTACAGAAATTATAATATCACCGCCTGCTGGATATTCCTTACCACCAGATTCAAGTGTAATTGTCCTTTCTTTTAATCCAGCTTTATCTGCAGGACTACCATCCACAACTGTAATGATCATGAATCCTTTTGCCTGTTTGAGTCCTAGAGCTTGGGCAAGATCTGGATCAATATTCTGACCCGTAATGCCAATCCATGGATGATGATACTTCCCATATTCTATTAGAGCAGGCACTATTTTTGAGACAGTATTTGATGGAACAGCAAATCCAATTCCAACAAATTCACCAGTTAAAGACTGGATTGCTGTATTGATTCCGATTACTTGCCCCTTCATATTCAATAACGGTCCACCTGAATTCCCTGGATTTATTGCCGCATCAGTTTGAATAACATCTGGAATTGAAAATGCTGTGTCTGGAGTAGCTATCAATCTTCCCATTTGACTTACAATTCCGGAAGTCATTGAACCTGAAAGCCCAAATGGATTTCCAATCGCAGCTACCTGTTCACCAACCTGAAGTAATGATGAATCACCCATTTGTAATGGATGTAACAATCGCGGTTTTTCACTAACTTTGATGACTGCTATATCAGTAAATTTGTCTTCTCCTATTATTTCAGCACTGTATTGACTGCCATCCAAAAATGTTACCGTTGTCTTGTTAGCACCATCTACAACATGTGCATTTGTAATAATATGACCAAGATTATCATAAACGAAACCAGAGCCCAGACCACCAGTATCTGTTGCCGAGCCAATTCTTTCAACCTTGATTTTCACAACACTCTCTTCAGATTTTTCAAATAATTCTATCAACGTGAGATTGCTTTTTGGTGATGATAATACATCTCCTAATGTTATAGCATCATGACCATTTGAAGTGATTAGATCAGGCGTTCCAATTTCTTGTGAGGGAATGAGAATGAATGTAAAGAGTAAGATGATTGCGGTAGCACCTACGATACCTCCAACAACAAATCCAGATTTTGCCAAGTGTTTACAGCCTCTTATTTTTTATCTATAAACTATTCTACACATTAATGGATTTTTGAACTTGACCCTTCATATGATATGTTCTACCCCTCCACGATATTGCTGTCTTACTTTTAGCTTGAATTAAACCGGCCAAAAAGCCACTAACTACAATAAAGCTGCCAACAGGTGCAAATAACGAGTATTTTATTTTCAGATCAAGTCCCTTCGTTGCATCTAATATTCCCCCGATGTACACAAGTATAGAGGCAATGCATGATATTGCAAAAAGTATCAAAAATGAATCCGTACTATTGAAAAAAATTATCGAGTATCCCAATATCGGGAACGGCATAAATAATAAAAATAAAACACCAAAAAAACTTGCTACAGCAATTTTTGCATTTTGTAGATACAGTGGTATCATGAGTCTTTTAAGCGCATTCCATAATGTTGGCATGTCTCTTGCCCATATCGCATCAACAAGATGCTCGCCCCTAACCATGCGCATTTTGAAGCCAGATTCTTTGACTTTTCTTCCAAGTGCGCCATCCTCAACTAGTTCGCCTTTCACACCTTCATGTGTTCCAACTGAATCATAAGTAGATTTTTTGATGATGAAAAAACTTCCAAAAAAATATCCAGTACCTTTTGATGTGTCATTCACTCGTAAAGCAGAAAATCTTGTATGTAAGAATGTGGAAATCATTGGCAATGTTATCTTCGTTATTTTATCCAAACATAGCATTCTTGGAATAACTGTTAGCGCATCAAGATCTAATGATAGCAAATGAGATACGGCAAGAGAAATCACAGAACTTGTGTGAACTGTATCTGCATCAGTAAATAACAATAAATTTCCTGAAGCCTTCTTGTATCCTTCAATGCATGCCCAGTTCTTTCCTATCCATCCATCTGGTTTTGGTTTCGCATCTACCGAAATAACTTTTGGAAATTTTTTTGAATATTTTTTTATTATATCTCCGGTTGAATCATTTGACGAATCATTAATTGTGACAATCTCATAGTTATCGTAATCCTGTTTTATGAGTGAATCAAGACATTTCTCAATAAATTTTTCTTCATTTCGTGCAGGTAAAATTATTGAGACCTTTGGTTTTTCATGTTCCTTTTTTTCGAATTTATCCAAGAATGGCGACTCGTGGAATGTCTTTAACATGGATTTTATTAAAGCAATCCACGTTGCTGAAACTCCGATTAAAATTGCAACAAGTATGTAATTGATGATATCTAGTACTATGTTTATCAATTATGAATTCTCAGCCTTTTGTTTTATTGATTCTAGGGCTTGTTCCGTCCCACTACGTATATGCTTCTTAATCATACCAGTAAACATACCAGCCAATCCTGACATTTTAACATCCCAGTTAGCCTCAAGTAAAGAACTACCATCTTTAGGTTTAAGAGTTAATGTTTTTGAACCTTTGATTATTCCTTTGGTGAATTCAGCGTAGATTTTTTCTTTTGGTTGTATGGTAATTTTTTGCATGCACTTAGAATCTCTAAATGCAATTGTTATCTCCCGAGTTACTACATTCCCATCTCTAGAAATAATTCTTGTTTCTTTAGTACCCTTCCAAAATTTTGGTTCATTATCAAGATCTGAAATTATATCCCAAACTCTATCGACTGGTGCATTAATATCAATAGATGTATCTATGATTGCCATATAGACACGGTTTTTTTTAAAAATATTAGTCTTGGTTCCGTAATTAATTTTAAACCCTGAAATGAAGATGGGTTATGCCCATTAGCTATGATGACTTTAAGAAATTAGATTTACGAGTTGCAAAAATACTCAAAATAGAAGAGATTCCTGGCAAAACCAAAATCGTTAAGGGAGAGATAGATCTTGGCGATGAAACCCGAGATGTTATTATAGGCGGTGCAGAATTTTATGAACCTGAAGATTTGATTGGTAAAACTGTGATAGTAGTTGCCAATTTAGAACCCAAAAAAATGGCCGGTGTAGAATCCAATGCTATGCTTTTAGCAGCTGATGTTAACGACAAACCATTTTGGTTATCTGTTGATCCTAAAGTACAGCCTGGAACACAAATAAAATAATTTTTTACAAATTTAATTTAAACATTTAACTAGTAATTCATTAATTTTTTTTCTTCAAGTAACGCATGAAGATTGTTAACAGATCTGTATACATCTGGCTCTTTTTTTGCGCCAGTACAAACTAGTTTTCCAGATGAAAACAAAAGAATTACAGTTTTAGGCTCAACCATTCTGTGTATGAGACCCGGAAATTGTTCTGGTTCATACATACTTCTTGGAAGTGTTCTTGCAGCTTGTTCTAGATGTATTCTTCCTCCTAAATTAATTGAGGCTACAATATTTTGAACAACTACAACCGCATCTTTTTTTACCTTAACTCCTCCCTTGCGTAGTTTTTGAACAACAAGTTTTACAGCTTTACGAGACATTGCTTCAGACTTGGCTCCGGTGCATACCATCTTACCAGATGAAAAAATTAGAGTAGCTGTCTTTGGTGAACCGATTCGAAAAACTAAACCTGGAAACTGATCAGGATGATACTCCACATCTGCAAATTTACGTGTTATTTCGTTAAGATCCATTCTTTGGTCTACTGATGCTGAGGCAACTACATTTTCAATACTGACAATAGGTTTTGTTTGAGGCAAACAGTGGTGTTCTAATCATCCATAATAAAAACAATCACCATCTGTTTAGCCTGTAATAGCACATTTTTGTTGTCGAATAGTTTAATTTGATAAAATGTTTGCTTTGGTTTGTGGATTTTAGCAGTCTAGATATACTTGACGAGTTTTTTGGCACGGGTGGTGATTCAAACCCGTTTATGATGCTTATTTGGTTCCTTCCCATTATTCTTTTTGTATTCTATGGTCAACGAATACAACTAATCATCACTTCTAGAGACATCAAAAAAGATATGGCAAAGCTGGAACAATTTAGGAATGATTCTAGAAATGAACTAATTGATTATGTTAAACAAAAACTATCTCCTAATGGTGATCCAACCCAAAAACTTGACAGATTCTTTGATTACTTTACAGTCATGCCGGTGGATATTGATCCAAATGGAATAATTCCTAAAATCCATCATCTTGTACGTTCAAGAGAAGATACTACAAGAAAGCAGGTCAAGTCTATGTTCTCGGAAATTAATACATTGGAGGTTACGAAAGTTCAAAATCTTTTGGAAATAGTAACAACATTACAACTTTTACACAAAGTTGTGAGACATTTGTTTTTGACTGCAAAAAAACAAAACAACTATCCACTTATTCTACCATTGCAGATGCTACTTCCGTTTATTATGGAACAGGCTGAGGCTCTTAAGGACGCTATTCCTGCATTTAAAAAGGGACAGCCAATCGGTGATGGAATTGGTCCACTTGTAGTTGGTGGAATGATGCTTGATACTAAAAAACAAAATGCTGAGTTTGAAACTGTTTACAGCGAGTCGGAATTTGACGGCAGAAAATTAATTCTGCTAAAGGCTGAAGGTCCATATGCTACTGTTGGTAGACCAGGCGAAGCTACTGAATCAATCGTTGAAAAACTCAAACCCGATGTCATAATTATGATTGACGCTGCGTTAAAACTAGAGGGTGAAGATTCAGGAAGTGTTGCACAAGGATTTGGAGCTGCAATAGGTGGGATTGGAACTGATAGATTTAAGATCGAAGCAATAGCCACAAAATATGATATTCCAATATTTGCAATTGTAGTTAGGCAGTCTGTTAAAGAGGCAATCACACTCATGAAGAAAGAAATTTCCGATCAAGCTGAAAATGTCAAAAGTCAAGTTTATGAAATGATAACCGACAATTCAAATCCTAATCAAACTGTACTTGTTATAGGCGTTGGAAACACTTTGGGGGTTGCTCAATAATGTCTAAGAAAAATGAAATTATAACTGCATATACTTTACAACAATGTAATTCCTGCAAAGAACAATCCAAACAAAAATTTTCTGATGGTGATTATGTTTTCAAAGAAATTTCAAAATGTTCTTCATGTGATGGACAAGTAATGGTCACAAAAATTTTTGGAGAATCTCTTACCCAATAGTAGTTACTGTGACGCCAGTTTGAGTTGGAATAAACGTATGCTCTGCTTGTGCAACCGTTTTGCCGCTTGCTTCAACAAGAATTGCATACGCTTTGACTGCCTTCTTTTTAATCAAAATGTCTAACAATCTTCTGGCTTCCTTTTCTTCCCATTCCTTTACAATCCATCTTAATGCAAATGGTAACATGTTAAAATTATCCCAGATAAATTCCAGTAATTTGTTAGCTTCATCGTCTTTAGTCCTTTTTCTTGAAGACAGAGCAAAGATGTTTTTAATTTTACCGTTACGAACGAATCCTAAACCATTTTTAGCTGTAACAAATGGTTCACATGCATATGCTTCATCTTCTGAAAAATCAAATGAGCCAATTGACCACATGTTAGGAACTGTTTTTCCTGCATGAATTGTATATTGATCAAGTGAATGACCGCTGAGATTGGCAATCGGTTTAAACCCCATATCCATTATAGTATTTTGAATTTTTCTTCCAACATCCTTTGATTTCACGCCTGATTTGATCATTGACATTGCTGCCTCCAAAGCATTTTCTGCAGCCTGAACCAATGAATCGTATTGGGAATCATAATTCACTGTTACAGCGGTGTCAGCTATATACCCATTAATCTGAGCGCCAAGATCAATTTTTATCAAGTCAGAATCTGAAACTGTTTTTGGGTCGTTTGGCTCAGCAGTGTAATGTGCTGCTACTTCATTCAAACTAGTATTAACAGGAAATGCACATTTTGCACCTCGTTTGATAATTTCTGATTCCACATATTCACAAATTTCTGCTAGGGTACTGCCAATCCAATCTTTCTTACGAACATTCTCTCTTACTTCTCCCGCAATTTTTCCCGCTTTTACGTAGTCTTCAATCTGCATTAACACTGATTGATTCTGCATGCTATTAATATCATAATCAAATTCTCCCTATTCTCGGAACTAAAGATTAGAATAGGCTGGCTCTATCTAATTATTTCCTTCAGCATTGAATTTTGTTGGTATCGTGCATTTTTTAGCATAAATTTTAAAAACCTAATTTCTGATTTTATTAATTTGACTTCAATTTTAACCAGGTCCTTTCGTAATTCCTCAGAGTGACCATATACCATAGGAAAGCAATAGGTAATAAAATACAAAAATGATCAAGTTATGAATTTCTGACTTAGTTATTGTAATTTTCTGACATAATGGAATCTCATCTATTGTCTTAAATTGGGCAATTGTTTTTGTTTGCTGGGAGTGTGGTCTAGCTTGGTATGATTCTGCGTTTGGGACGCAGAGATCGCGCGTTCGAATCTCGCCACTCCCATATTTTATCTATAAAGAATTAGTGATATTTAGAACAAAATATTAACGATATACGATAAATTTTGTCATGTTTCTCAAAGTTCTCATGTTAAAGCAGGATGATCCTAGAAAATGTAGTGCTGCAAAATTAGTAAAATTTGGTCTTGCAAAACCTGTTACACGAACTGCCTCACGTACATTGATTTTAAACCCATTTTCAAAAAAAACATTATTGAAATCAGACAAAAAATTTGTTAACTCTATTACTGGAATTGATTGTTCGTGGAATCTCGTTACATCAGCCTTCAAAAAGCCATTTACAGGCATATCAAGAAAGCTTCCACCATTATTAGCAGGAAACCCCATGAATTATTCCAAATTAAACAAATTGTCTACTGTAGAGGCATTGGCTGGGGCTGTCTACATTTTGGGAGAGCCTGAGTTAACACACACACTTCTTCAAAAATTCAAATGGGGTAACACATTTTTCGAACTAAACAAAAACCTCCTACAAGACTACTCAAAAGCCCAGTCAGAGTCTGAGATTCTTGAAATTTGTCACGAATATAGGCTTGCTAATGCTCAATTTACGTAATGTTGATCAATTTTACTAACAATTACAGATTTATTCAAGTGTAATTCAGTCGCTTCGATATGAGCGCGGAAACCAATTCAAGTGGACTTGTTCGAAGCCTTTCCCTTTCACAGGCAATAATGATTGGTGTTGCATCAATGATTGGCGGAGCCATATTCGTGTTAGTAGGACCTGGCATATCAGCTGCAGGCCCTGCTTTGATAATCGCATTTCTTCTTAATGGAATTATCACTCTCTTTACTGCATTAACTTATGCTGAACTAGGATCTGCCTTGCCCGCAACTGGTGGAGGATATAAGTGGGTAAGAGAGGGACTACCCAGACCAAATTCATATCTAAGTGGTTGGATGGCATGGTTTGCGCATACTATAGCAGGCAGTCTATATGCAGTTGCGTTTGGAACATTTTTTGGGCATCTGTTAAAGTCTGCAGAAATAATTGATGATACATTTGGAATTCCTCTTGAAAAGTTATTTGCTATAATTGCAATTATCATATTTGCTTTTGTCAACATTAGGGGTTCTTCACATACAGGAAAAGTAGGCAGTGCAATCACTTTTACACAATTAGGAATCATTGCTGCTTTGGTCATAGCTGCTCTTGTGGCTATGACGTTTACGAATCCAAACTGGCCAACTAATTTTCGAGATTTCTTTCCTAACGGTACATCCGGTCTTATCTTGGCAATGGGTATTACATTCATAGCATTTGAGGGCTATGAAATTATTGCACAGGCAGGAGATGAGATTAAAAAACCGAAGAAGAATATTCCTAAAGCTATTCTTATTTCATTAGGAATAGTAGTTTCTGTCTACATTCTTTTTGCTTTTGTCTTTATTGGTGGACTTGATCCTTTACAAATTGGACAGCCTGCATGGGAGTTTATTGGAGGTTATGGTGAGCTTGGAATAATTGAAGCTGCTGAATACTATCTTCCATTTGGTGCACTAATTGTACTGGCAGGTGGGTTTGTGTCAACATTGGCTGCATTAAACGCAACAACATTTGCCGCAAGCCGTGTTTCCTTTGCTATGGGAAGAAATCACGATTTACCTCCAGTGTTTGGTAAATTACATCCTAAATATCGAACGCCTTTTGTATCTACAATATGCTCTGCCGTCGTTATGATCACACTCGCAATGTTATTTGATCTAACAATGATTGCGCTTGCCGCAACTGTTATGTTTTTGTTTTTGTTTGCCCAAGTTAACGTAGCCTGTATTACAATTCGAAGAATGGCTAAAGAAAAAAAGTTAACGTATGGTTTTAAGACTCCATTCTTTCCTGTAGTTCCAGCTATTGGTTTTGCCGTTGTTTCTATCCTTGCTGTTTACTTGCTGTTTGCCCAACCACTTAGCTGGGCAATCGCTCTTGTTTGGATAGGAGTAGGCTTTTTGATTTACAGATTGTATACGTCAAAAAGAGAGAAACAAGCCATCGCGCCCCTTGTATTCAACCAAGAGCCTGAAGAAAGAAAGGAGTACAGGATTTTAGTAGTATTTTCCAAGAATACAGCCACTAAACTTGCCAAGATTGCAGCTGCAATTGCTGATCAAAAAGAAGGCGAAGTGTCTTTTCTTAGTGTTATAACTGTACCAAAGCAAACCCCATTATCTTTTGCAAACAAAGCTGGCGAGACCGGAATTGGTGTATTTGATGAACTCAAGAAATCAATTTCACATTCAATACGACATAGATATCTTGTCAGGCTTTCCCATGATCCTACAGAGGCCATATTAGCTACGGCTGAAGATGAGGGAATTAACACCATGATAATTGATTTCTCCTTTTTACGGAATAATAGAAAATTATTATCGCTATCTACTTGCGATATAATTGGAGTAATACCAGGAAAAGATTTTGACAAGGATATGTCAAACCTCATTGTTTCATATGATAAAGGGCGTCACTCAAACCTTGGACTTGAAATCGCACACGCAATTTCAGCTGATTCCAAAAGTAAGATAAGAGTTGTTCGTGGCATTACACAGTCACCAGAAGCTGAAGTCGAAATTATTAACAAAATTAATGAGGTTATGTTTGATCTAGACCTCAAAAAAATACAATTTGAAAAGGTGTACCCAAAAACAAAAAACATGCTAATATCATCTGAACTTTTGAAGAGCTATAACAAAACAAAGAACGGTGTTCTAATTTTAGGTGCTGGAAACCAAGCTGATACGGCGTTTAGCCCAAAGGCATTAGAGCTAGCAGATAAATCAAAAAAGACAGTATTCATAATACGCAATCATTTGTTCTCAGAATTTCATACTAGATCATTTTTCAATATATTATTGCAAATAGTCAAAGAGAACAAGATACTATATCGTATTTACATTGAGATTTTAGCAGGAATGTCATTCGTAAAATCTAAGCAGAAGATTGGAAGATACGACGAAGAGTATTTTGATTCAAAATCTGAGTAATGTTGAAATTACTGACTGAATTAACATAACCAAGTGTGAGCTGGTGGACGACACGCTGCTACGGCAGAGGAAACTCCTCCCTTCATACAGGATGTGTGATCTGTAGATGGATAGTCAGAGATGGCTGGCAACAGAACAGAAAAAAATCCCATCTGGAGTGTACAATGATGGTACTGCCTGAGGTTTCCAGAGACGGAATGAAAATCTGTCCCGCACGAAGCAAGGCCAAAACGAACCATATGTTCCTGTACTAGGTTCAGGTAGGCCGCAAAGCGAAATATCGTTAAAACAGAAGGAGGGTTACGGCCAGCACTCACTTATTCTTTTGGCTCAAAACCTTTTGGTAGCGCACCACGTTTACTTGATTGTTTGTCTTCAGTCTTTTCTTCAACCTGTGGTTTTTCTTCATCGTAGTAACTTCTATGTTCATTATAATCTTCCAAACCTGTTACTTGTGCCTCTCCTCTAACAGTCTGGTATCCTCCGGAGCCTGCACTTGTCTGTACACTAGTGAGTTGTGATGGGTCAATACCAGTTTGTTGATAATGTCCTTTCTCTTTCTTTAGTTTTCTCCAACTCATCAGCATCATTGCAACACCACCTAGTCCTGCCATGCCAGCCATACCATAGAGAATAAAGGCTGGGAATTCTCCAGCTGATGTTGATGCATAACCTTCAGGTGCATTTGGAGTAACGCCAAAAATTTCTGAATTTCCTAAAATATCTCTGTTTGCAAATCCAATTATGTCGATACTTGCATTACCAGATGACTCGTAAGTTGTCACTCGGTATATTTTATCAGAACTAAACGTAGATTCGTGTACTTGTTCTCTTATCAATCCCTCTCGAATACTGCTTTCTCCCATTGTAAAGGACGAAATTACAGAGCCTGTTTGAAATCCATATTTTGAAGCATCTGCACCTATTCCAGTTGGATCAAACAAAAAGTGCCAGTTTCCAATCGGCTGTGCTTTTATTTCATCTCCGTCCATTAGTCTGGTAGAAAGAAGTTCTCCAGCATCACTAGCCTTAAGTGATAAAGCCAATGCTGGTGTGAATCTTTCAAAGACTGAGATTGGCATGTTGATTTCAACGTCACCGTATGTGGGTGTACTTATTACAACAGGTCCAACGACACCAAACCCTCTCCAGTCTGTATCCAAAAGAGTTGGACTATTTTCGGAGCCGGCTTTAATCACAAAATTGTGAATTGTAGGATGTAGTATGATAGTATAATCTACCGACATGCTTGAAGTTCTTCCAGTCATTAATGATTTGTATTCCACAGTAAGGTCAGTAATCTGAGCTATGCTACCTTGTGAAGCCATGTACGAATTTATCCTTGAAATCAATGATTGCACGCTAGGATTTGATGAATCAGCAGAAAATGTAATTTGGTTATTTTTTCCATACATCGTTTCAGCTAGGTTCCCGCCATCCGAATAGTCTATGTTAACTGATCTTTGGTATGTCATCTTAGCAATTGCAGTATCTGAGTTAGGGTCAATAGTAACTTCCAGCTGAGATGATGCTAAAACAGGTGAAATGCTTCCAATAGCAATAAAAATGGACAAAAATGCTATAATTACTACAATTTTCCTTTGCACTAACTTTCACTTATTATATCTTTAATTAATTTTACCCAAAAAATTACTATAAAAATGATAAAGTAATATTGGAAGCCTTACTTTGCTAAATGGTTCTAGGAGAAAAAATTGATTACAATACTTGCTGGTGGCTCCGGCTCAGTTAAGATGGTGAGGGGATTTGCTTCTCAAAGAACCGATATTAACGTGGTTACTAATGTAGGGGATAATTATTGGCTTTATGGGATGTATATCTGCCCAGACATTGATACCATTACTTATGGATTAGCTGATTTACTGGACCATGATAAAGGATGGGGAATTAAGAAAGATACATTTGGATTTTTACGACAGATGGAAATTTTTGGAGAAGAGACATGGTTTAGGATAGGTGATAGGGATACTGCCACTCATCTTACCAGAACTAATATGCTAAAAAACGGTAAGAGTTTGAGCTACATTACAAAATGGATGTGTGAAAAATTTTCAATTGAAATTAAAATAATGCCAGTTACTGATAATACGATGGAAACTAGAATTATAACAGATAAGGGTGCCATGCACCTTCAAGAGTTTTGGGTTAAGCATAGAGGATTGGATGAAGTAAAAGGAATTGAATATCAAGGTTCAGAGAAGGTTCGCCCAAACCCAGATGCTATGAACGCAATTCATGATTCTAGTCTTATAGTTATTGCTCCAGGCAATCCTCTCACCAGTATAGGTCCAATGTTAGCAATCAAGGGTATACGGAAAGAGTTGGCAAAAAAGAAAAACAAAGTGGTGGCTATAAGTCCTATAATTGGAAATTCTGCCATTACTGGACCCACCGGAAAATACCTGGAGGCGGCTGGAATTGAAGTTTCAGCGTTGGGTGTTGCAAAGATGTATGCAGATGTTTGTTCCAACATAATTATCGATACTAAAGATCGTATGCTAACAAAAAAAATTGAGTCATTGAACATAAATGTGCATGAAACAAAAATTAGAATGATAAACAAACAATCCGAAGATGCACTAGCGGCATCCATTCTAAAACAATTCCATCATTGAGTTGAAAATTTCAGCGATAATTCCAGTTAAGACTTTTTCTAAGGCTAAAAAAAGATTAAACTTACAGCAAGCAGTAAAGGAAAATATATGCAATCTAATGTTGCAAGAAGTTCTTAAGACTGTGTATAATTGCAAACTTGTTAACAAAATAGTTCTTGTGTCAAAGGATGAGACAGCATTAAAGATTGGTAGACAATTTGATGCCATAGAGATTTTTGATAACGAATCTGGCGTTAACGACGCTGTCAGTTTAGCCGATCAGTATATTTCAGATAAGAAATTTGATTGTTCAGTTATCTTTCCACAGGATATACCCATAATGACGTCTTCCGATATAGATAACTTGTTAGGTTTCGTCAAGTCTAAAAACTCTGTAATTATTGTTCCATCTAGACAATTTAACGGGACAAATGCACTAGTTAGATGTCCTGCTGACATAATGAAGACGAATTATGATATGGGTAGTTATACATTTCAGATGGACGCCGCAAGAACAAAAACTGAGAACATATCGATTGCACTAATTCGTAGAATGATGCTTGATATTGATGATGAACATGATCTTGCATTTATGCTAAAACAAAACGACAAACTAGACTTTTGTAAAAAAATAGAATCATGCTTCTAGTGTATGCTTTCTCGAATACACATAATTTAATACCAGAACTGCAACTGAAATTATTCCAGTTACAACTAGCATTAATTCGAGTGTGTTTAGCAAAGAATGTGAAAATGCATCACCTATAGAAATTTGATTAATATCAGCTACAATGTAGCCATAAGAAAAAATGAAATAGTTAGTTGCCCAGTGAATTAGAACAGCAGGAATAAACCCGTATCTGAAATATACCCATCCGATTATAATTCCACTAGCAATCGCCTGTGCCAATTTACCAATGCTCCACGCTTCATCTGAAAAAATATGTGCCGCACCAAAAAGTATTCCTACTATAACAATCACCAATAACGCCTTTTTCATATTTACATTACGAAGATTTTTCCATGGCCACCATAATGATTTTACAAAAAATTTAAAGGATAATTTGTGCGAATATAACATAAAAAGTGGAAGTCCAATCAGCACAACTCTAAAACCCAGTTCTTCTATTATTGGCGCAAGCGATATATCAAAAAACTGAATTAGTTGGTTTGGTGCTTCTGGCTGCTCAATCGAGATACCAACAAATTCCTGCACAGCAATTATGCCGGCAGACACAATCACTAGAATGGAAAACCATTTAATGACAGCGACAATATAGTTGTCTTGGATTTTATAACTTCCTTCAGAAATCATTGATTGTAATACGGCGACAAAATTTTTTTTTGGACCGAATATTGCAACTGTGAAGAGAATCAAAAAAGTACACCATATTACAATAAACCCAACTCCTAACTCAAATTTTACTGGAACTTCAAAACCTATTCCCGCAAGAAAAAGGCTTAAGCTATCCATAGGATATTCGTGCGTTATATCATCTCCAATTTCTGAATTGAAAACCAGGTATGCCCCAGTGGGAAATGACAAAACCATCAAACAAAAAATTACTGATATTAATGCAGTATGCGGTATTGCTAGTCCTTGTAAAATTTTGTTTTTGGATGACACTTTTTTTCAGTGTAATTCTATTGTTTCTTCAGCAAAACCAAGCTTTACCAACGTGTCCTTAATTGTATCTCTATGGTCACCCTGTAAAAACACATAGCCATCTTTTGCAGTTCCACCACATGCATATTTGTTTTTTAGCTCTCTTGCAACATTTCCTAGGTTGTTAATCTTAGGATCAAGTCCCTCAATCATGGTTCCCTTTTTCCTAAAACGTCGAGTCTCAAGACGTATTATAATATGGGTACTATCTTTGTCAAGGTCGCCACAGGCGCACAAATCATCAGGAAGTCCACATGTATTACAAATAACCGCCATTACTTCGAAGTCTGATGCTCTAGCATATTATTAAGCCTTATCGATATAAAATAAAGTAAATTACAAGATCCTAGTATTTTTTACAAACTAATTTTGTATTATATCATTGCCAAATGATATAACGCAAAAAGCAATTAAGATGATACTTAACGGTGGTACTTTACTAAGCGAACCATGCCCATATTGCAAGGGTGTAAGGGTTATGAAAGATGGCTATGCATTGTGTGTAAATTGTGGAAAAGAGCCAGAACAAAAACCAACAAAAACACAAACTAAGGAAAAAAAATCTGTTTCTACACTAAAAACACTAGAGCAGAAACTTGAAAAATTGTCTAGTCAACTCGAAGGGGAAAATGAGCCAACAAAACAACAGGAATTGATAAAATCTATTGATTTGTTAATAGATGTTATAGCAAAATTAAAGTCGAATTAAAAAAGTTTTTATCTTTACACTTCTGCTTTCAATACTAAGTATGGCTGATAAAAAGAAAAACGCACCGTTGCCGGCATCTAGTGCAGGTCTACTAAGATTCTTTGAGGACGAAACCAAAGGAGTAAAGATTGATCCAAAAATTATCATTTCTATGCCAATAAGCATTGTTGCAGTTTCGTGGGCTATAGATCTATTACTAATTCCATAAATATCATGTCGGATTCAAATGACATTCAAAACATTCACAGACGGTACACACTTACTCTAATTAATCCAGCATCATTCTACGTTTCTTTGTGTGGCTCTATCGCTATTGCATCCATAATTTCTTTTCTTTGTTTTAACAACTACATTCAAAATTATGAAATACTCTATCATCTGCCAGCTGTTATAGCTGTATTACTTGCTATACAGTACTTAGATTCACGTTTTACTAAACATAAGGAGTATTCAAAATCATTGCACATGTCATTTTTTGGAAATACACTGTGGTTGATCACTGTAGTAGGAGGAATTATCGGATCTGCTATACTATCAAAGGAACCAACATTGTTTTATCTTGCTATTGGCATGTTCATATTTTCTAGCTTTAGGATTGGCATTATGACAACCACACTTGGAGTAAACATGAAAAAAGCGTGTGTATTGTGCTTTATCCAACCATTAGCAATGTTTTTTGTTCTAATTCCTATTGAGATGTGGTCTGTTCTTTACGATGTACAATCACTGGCATTTGGAATTGCATTTTTAGCTGTAGCAGTTGTTTGGTCATATTTAACAAACAGATCTGGATTACCTGTGATAAAAAGTACACACAAGTTATTGCAAGCATATTTGCAGTCAGTCTCTCAAAATGATCCGAGTGATATGGAATCGATAATAATTGAAACATCTAAACCATCAAACATTTCAACATCCCAAATTCGTTTCTCCACAAATG
>JACASX010000013.1 GCA_013390745.1 Marine Group I thaumarchaeote
TACGATAATCAGTAGGATGATAAGAGGAATGTTACCAAGGGATAAACCATCAGGTAAGGCAGCCCTTAGTAGACTTAGAGTGTATATTGGAGTCCCAAAAGATGTAAAACCATTAGGAAAAATACAGCTTGAAAAAACAAAGATTAGAAAATCAAGTGCGTTGTATACGAGCGTGGGAGAACTTGGTAGATATGTTGGGTGGCATTAATGGTTGTAAAAACTGAGATTTATTTCGCGACAAGAAAAACTGCAAATGCTCATGTTTACATCAAAAAAGCTGAAAAAGGAAGGGAAGGTAGTGTTAGAGTAAACAATGTACCAATAGATATGGTAGAACCAGAGATGGCACGTGAAGTGATCTTGGTTCCACTTGAAATTGGAATATCTGAAGATAATAGAAATAAAATTGAAATTTCAGTTAGGGTTAGTGGAGGCGGTTTTATGGGTCAATCATATGCTGCAGCTACTGCCATAACACGAGCGCTAATAGGATGGACTAAAAATAAAAGGGATCCTAAAGATCATCCATTTACAAAATCTCAAAGAAGTGACATTAGAAAGAAGATTGACGAATTTGATAAATATCTTATTAGTGGTGACGCAAGAAGAAAGGAGCCAAAGAAATTTGGTGGACCTGGCGCTAGAAGAAGAAAACAAAAATCATATCGTTAGAAAGTATTCAGGTTTCAGGCATTACTGAAGAATGGTGGGAAACAATCTTCCATCCGTCATCGCCTTTCTGATAGACAAACGAAAATCTTGCATTGATTGTTTTACCGTTTGTCACAAAATTATAATGACCAGAGTTGATAGCACAGTCAGGAGATTCAACAAAGTGGTGCTCTGATACAATCTGAACCTCAACAGGGGATTTTAGTAAGTTTTCAAAATATTCAAGGATCAATTCATGTCCAACTCTTTCCTTATTCGAAAAGGTTCCTAAGAGAATTGCATCCCTATGATAAAGCTCTGTAACTCGCTTTGGATCACCGCTTTTAATTGCAGCAACCCATTTTTGCAACAGTTCAGAGGTAATATCAGACATATTGATCAATCAGATTGGTTTGACTCTTATGGTTTGTATTTGAAAATACCGCCGGCTGATATGATTTTGCCAATAAGATCTGGGAATGGTTTCATGGAATAAAGTTCATTTTTTGTAATATTTTTAATTTCATTTTTACTAGTATCAATTTCTAACTCATCATTTTCTGAAATGCTAGAATATGTTTTTTCATCAATTTCAATTGGAAGTAAATAAGCACCATCAACTGAATTCCTATAAAATATTCTTGCAAAGGATAGGGCTAATACCGCCTTTATGCCACTAGCGCTAAGGGCAATTGGTGCATGTTCCCTTGAAGAACCACAGCCAAAATTCTTTCCAGTGACAATGATGTTAGCATTTTTTACTTTGGAATGAAAATCAGGATCCAGTCCTTCCATTGCATGTTCCGCTAGCTCAGAATGCTCATGTAATTTCAGATATGGTCCAGGTAAAATCACGTCTGTATCAATATTATCCTGTTCATATTTGATGACTTTTCCTTTCATTACAAATCCCTTGGATCAGTTAATTTGCCAGTAACTGCAGAAGCTGCTGCAACTAATGGTGATGCAAGATATGCCTTTGATTCTAAATGCCCCATGCGACCAGGAAAATTACGATTAGTTGTACTCACACAAACTTCATCTTTTGCTAGTACACCCATCTGCGCACCACAACAAGCACCACATGTTGGAGGACCTACAACTGCTCCAGCATCAATAAAGATCTGCGTCAAACCATTTTCAGTAGCCTTTTTGTAAATTGAAATTGTAGCTGGAAGAACTTCAGTTCTCACCTTAACTTTTCGTCCCTTGAGAATTTTTGCGGCAGCCAATAAATCCTCATATTTTGCTCCCGTACAAGAACCAATGTATGATTTGTCAATGTCTATACTGCCGGTTTCTCGAACAGTCGAAACGTTTTGTGGTGAAAATGGTTTAGCCACTAATGGTTCAAGTTCTGATGCTTCATATTCGAATGTTTTTTCATATTGTGCATCTTCATCATCATAAACCGCATCATATTTTGTAACACCACGTTCAGAGAGATGATCAAATACTTTTTGATCAGGTTCTATTATTCCATTTTTTGCACCAGCTTCTGTAGTCATATTAGTTAATGTCAAACGTGACTCTACTGACATGTCAGAAATCCCATCTCCACCAAATTGCATGGCTTTTCCTGCGGCACCCTCTGTTGTAATATCACCAATAATTCTTAAAATGAGATCTTTTGCCATGACATTTTCAGGTAATTTTCCATTTATCCTGAAATACAAAGTTTCAGGAACTTTAAACCATAACTTTCCATTTAACATTGCATATGCAACATCTGTGTGACCCAATCCACAAGCAAATGCGCCTAATGCCCCAGTTGTATTGGTATGAGAATCTCCACCAACATATAGTTCGCCCGGAGACACAAGACCTTCTTCATGTGACATAGTATGACAAATTCCATATTGACCCATACCATATTTGAAGTGTTTTTTTATTCCGAATTTATTTGTAAAATTAGATAGTTTGACAATATTTTCTGCAGATATCTTATCTACAGAGGGAACGAAGTGATCCTCAGTAACCCAAATCATTGAAGGATCAAAAAGCTTGTCTACTTTAATTACACCATCCTTCTCTAATTTTTCAAATGTCTTGATTACACCTGGTCCTGACACATCATGTAACATGATTTTGTCTACGTTGGCAAATATCACCTCATCCGGCTCGAGCTTGTCTTTACCAGATGCTCTAGCTAGAATTTTTTCCGTTATATTCATATTCGAAATCGCTTCTTCTTTAGATTAAAACCTTTTCAGAATAATAAAAAGGAAGTGAGTTGAAAATTGATTATGGTTCTAGAAGTGTTTCCAGTTCAGGCAACAAAAAAAGAGGGTAAATTTGACCTTTATAATGAAATTAGAAAACTTGTAAAAGAAAACGGTATTTCCCTAAATGAAGGTGACATTCTAGTCATTTCAAGCAAATACATTTCCATTTCACAGGGAAGAATACTGGATCATAATTCTATTAAACTCTCTGAAAAGGCAAATGAATTATCGAGAGAGTTTTTAATTAACCAAAAATTAAGTGAGGCAATAGTTCGCGAGTCGGATGTTGTCTTCGGTGGTGTTTCTGGATTTGTTATCACATCATCAAATAATATTATGGCGCCCAATGCTGGTATTGACAAATCTAATTCTCAGGGTAAACTGATTTTATATCCTAATGATCCTTATCAAGTTGCAGAGCAAATTAAAAGGAAATTCTTTTTGGATTATCACATACATGTTGGTATCATAATAGTTGACAGCAGACTTATGCCAGCAAGAATAGGTACTAGCGGCGTGGCAATAGCTTGTTCTGGAATTGAACCCGTTTCAGATCGACGTGCAACCAAAGATCTTGATGGAAACGTGTTGAAAGTAACATTTCAAGCTACTGCAGACAATTTAGCATCAATTGCAAATCACAAAATGGGAGAGGGAGATGAATTACTGCCAATAGCTATTATTAGAGAATCTGGTGCAAAATTGACGGATAGAAAAATCAGTTCTGAAGAAACGGCGATTCCATATGATGAGTGTGTTTATGTCAGAGGTTTGAAAAAATAGTATATTATTTAAAAAATCAGCTTATAATCATATTTGCTTTTAAATATTGGCAGTTTTGAGAACAAAGCTATGACAGAATATATTACAAAATACCCGAAGACGATTTCTTTTTTTGATGGTCTTAAAGGAGTGGTGAACATAGAAAAAAGTTCTAATGTAGAACAGCTTCACGTTGTGGTAAAAAAAAATGTTAGTGAATTATTTCAAATGTTTTTACAAGAGGGTTTTTCAAAGGTCAAATTTGAACATAAGCAACCGTTTCAAATTGGTAATGGTCTTTCCCTGAAACTCAAAAAACCATGGGAAATGCATGTAAGACTTGTGGAATTGAAAAAAGAGCTTGTGGCTATACATGCTGAGGTAGAAATTTCTAGAGATTATTTACAACATCTGTTTGGACAAAGAACTCCAGTGATATACGAAATAGAAAATATGCTAAAAAAATATGAAATTGAATATAGAGTTTGGAATAATAGAATTAAAAAATATGTACATACTGTATTTGATAATTATAGGATAAAATTGGTAACTCCAAATCTACCGGTATTTGCATGGAAACCAATGTTATTTGTTATAGGCACGGTATCTTTGATGTATCTTTGGAAATATCTGGACACAATTTTCTAAATTAGAAATTTTCCAATTACCTTTAACCTTTAATTACAAATTTCTACTTTAGAAATTAATGGATGAAAAACCACAAACTGTTCGTTTAGCATACTATGGGGTTTCACCATGGGAAATTGAAGTGATCTATGGTTTGTTCAATGAAAAATTTAGAATTCTGCAGGAAGAAACGGAACAAAATAAAGAAAATTTTGTTAGTGCATTAACTATTGATATACCGCTATCGTTTAGTGAGGAGTTTTTCAAATGGTTTGAATTTAGGGCGTGGGAGAGGGTAAAGTCAATTATCAAAGAGATGAAGAGACGGCGTGGTAAGGGAAATGCTATCGTAGTTGAAATACTCTTTACAGGCGAACCAAATGTTCGATTTGTAACCGATTTGAATGAAAATCATGATTTTAACAGTGCAATAGAAAAAATTGATTTTGTAGTGGAATTACTTCCGTACCATCTCAATGATAGTAATATTCCAAGTGATCCATCTGAAGTCTTATACAAATATGATATAGAATCTAGTAAATGGAAATTGAATCAAGTTTGGACTGGTTTTAGTGGTTCCGCAGAACGAAAAAAATTCATCTTTACCAAAAAAGGATGGAATGTAGTTACTTGATGTCTTTCTCCAATGGTTCAACCATTGAATGAAGTTCTTTGTATTTTACCTCTAAAAATTCTAATGCTTCACTAAGCTTTTTTGTCTTACCATACTTGTATCTAATCATCTCACGATGATGCCAAAAGTTTTTGTTATCTGTAGTAGATATAGTTGTAAAATAGTCTGGTCCTATAATTTCATCAGATATTTTCATATCATAAGGAAATAAAAAATCGGCGATAAACCATTCATCTCCATCAGGATAATCCGCACCCGTCTCAATATCAAAAAAAATATGAAGTAGACGAGATTGCATCAATCCATCCCCATTAATTGTAGGATGTTTTACAGCAGATTTTTTAAAATCTAGATTTAGAAGTTTGTCTTCAAAAAAACCTTTAATGATTGCTTTACGAAAAATTATGTTAACATCGGTTACGTTCAAAGGTAACGTAATAGTTAGAATTTCTTGCTAATAACTCATATGGAATTTATATAATTATAATATATTATACGCACAAAGAATCAAGAATCTCTGAAATATCAGTAGTAGGTTTTCCATTCTTAGAAATCTTTTGTTTTGCAGCAGGATTTTCAAGATAATTGGGTATTTTGTCTGTGATTCTTTTTGTATACGGCGTGACTAATTCGTTCTTATAGAATATTCCAGTAGGTATCTTATCACCCCATTCAAGTGATTTTTCTAGTGCTTGTGCTAGTTTTTCATTAAGTTCAGTAGTAGTGCTATAATGCACTACCGGATCATAGCCTACATCTGCAAGATTGTAAATTCTAGGTGTTGGTTTTTTTGTTTCTTCATTAATTTGATCAAGACCACTAAACCAGTCTCTGGTGTAAAGATCATTATAGGTAGGACATGGTTGTAAAACATCAATAAATGCTAAACCCTTATGGTTTACTGCAGCCGTAATAAGATCCTTTAACTGTCTAACATCATAAGAATAACTTCTAGCAACAAATGTAAAACCACTAGAAATTGCTAGAGCTATGGGGTTTACATTGTAATTTGGATTAGGATTTGCTAATGATTTAGTCTGTTCTCCCAACTTCAAGGTTGGTGAGGCTTGGCCTTTTGTTAATCCGTATACAGCATTATCAAATATGATATAGGTCATGTTAACATTTCGTCTTCCAGCTGCAACAAAATGTCCAGCTCCAATTCCAAGACCATCTCCATCTCCACCAGCAGCAATTATTGTCATTTCAGGATTTGCGATTTTTGCACCCTGAGCAAATGTCAAAACCCTACCATGTAGAGTATGAACGCCGTAGGTATTGATGAAATGTGATGTCTTCCCAGAACAACCAATTCCAGAGAAAATAGCCGCTTTGTGTTTAGGAATTTGCATTTCTGCTAATGACATTTGTATTGCATTAACTATTCCAAAGTCTCCACATCCTGGGCACCAATCATTATGTACTCCAGTTTTATAATCTCCTAACTTAATCGCCATACAATAACACCTGCCTTTTTTCAGCTTTCTTTTCTAATATTTTTTTCAGAGAATCAAAAATTTCTATACAGGTCATTGGCCTTCCTGTATATTTCAAAACATAGTAGTCCGGATCCTTTAACAAATTTTTTCTGATCAATGAGCCAAGCTGAGCAGTCATATTTGCTTCAATGTCAACTATTACTGAAGAGTCTTTTAGTAGTAATTTGACATACTCTGTAGGAAATGGTTCTAGTAGTTTGATATCTATGAAACCAATTTCATTACCTTCGTTTCTATGCATTTCAATTGCGTCTAAGATTGGTCCCTTTGGAGAACCCCAACTTACAATACAAATATCAGATTTACCATATGCAACTACCTGATCATTTTTAGGAACTAAAGTAAGAATTTGTTCAACTTTTTTCTGTCTTTTATCCATCATCTGAATTCTATTTACTGGATCCTCTGAGATGTGACCGTGCTCGTCACTTTCATCACCTGTATTCCAAAAAACACCATTTTCAAGACCAAGTTTTGATCTTGGAGAAATACCATCGGGTGAATGAGCAAAACGTTTGTAGTCACCATCTATTTTTTCAAGTAATTTTCCACGATCAATTGAGACCAAATCTGGTTCAAATCTATTGCATGTAACAACTGAACTAGCAATAAATTTGTCAAGTATGTGAATCACGGGAAGTTGAAAAATATCAGCAAAGTTGAAACATTTTCCAGTATCATAAAAACTATCTTCAACATCTCCTGATGCATAAACTATCCTTGGAAATTCTCCATGACCGGCATGAATTGCAGAAAGTAAATCATCTTGACCCTGCCTTGTTGGCAATCCTGTAGATGGTCCACTTCTTTGAAATAATGAAATGACTACTGGCACCTCATTTATTCCAGCCCAGCCAAGTGTCTCTGCCATCAATGAAAATCCTGGTCCTGAAGTTGATGTTGCAGAACGTGTACCTGTTAATGATGCTCCTACCGCCATACCAATCGCAGAAATTTCGTCCTCAGTTTGTACTATAGTAGTGGAACCCGGTCTATCTTCTTTTACTTGTAAAATTTCATGTGTTTCCAAAAATTCACTTTCATCTGATGCAGGAGTGATAGGATAATACGATTGAAACCTACATCCACATACCATTTTTCCTAGGGCTGAACCCTGGTGCCCTTGAACGAGCATTATGTTTGGTTCCTTGTCTGTTTCATTAAGTGAGACATTAAAACCAGAAAATTTTGCAGATGCATAATTATAAGCAAAATTTGCCGCCTTTTTATTCAAATCAACAATGGTAGGTTTTGTTGAAAAGATTTCTTCTATGGATTCTAGTAATGGTGCTATGGGTGCTTTCAAAACTCCAAGTGAAAATGAAACACCCAACACATTGAACATACGTGTCATACGTGAAAGTTCAGGTCTTTTCAATTCGTCTGCAATGTTTGATAATGCATCCCTAAATGAAATTGGGTAAACATTGACACCACTTTCCTTGGCTAACTCAATTATGCTTGAAACTTTTGGTTCCATATTTTTTGATTTAAAAAATTCATCTAATCTGACTCTATGATCTGCTTCAATGGTTGGAATTTCATCAATGCTTGTATTAACTATAGATGAATCATAAATTATTGCTCCATTTTTTGAAATGCTCAAACCATGTCTGATCATGGTTTCGGCATCAAAAGCAACCATGATGTTTGCGCCGTTTACATTTGAACGAATTTTGTTGTCTGAAAGTCTCACTACGAAATAACTGTGTAAACCTTTGATGTTAGAATGATATTCCCTTTTTCCAAAAACATGGTAGCCCAGTTTTGTACCAACCCGTGAAAATATGTTTGCTGCTGTGTCAACACCACTTCCCTGTGGTCCACCTATTAACCAACTATAATCAAAAACCATAACTGATCAATCCTTAACCGCCAGTAGCCGCGCCATCATCATTAGAAAGTTTTAATCCACATTCACATTTATCGCGTTCCCCACAGAATTGGCAAACACAGGTACAATTTTCTATAGGATTTTTACAATCTTCGCAAATAGTAAAGTCCTCATTGGCATTATCAGAATTCATTATTTTTTAATTGTTCAGATATTATAAATGGTTTAAGTAATTATAGCTGAATTAAATCGTCAGGATCTCCACGAATGCAATCTGTTTGTACAGATTTGAGATTTTCAAATTTGACTGTACCTTTTGGTATCTTTCCATCATTTTGAAGTGAACTAATTTTTAATGAAACAGATTCTTTGTGTTTTTCACATGTAATCCCTATCATAAATTCATCATTATTAGATACCACAGTAATTACATATTCTGGTGGATTAACACAATCTTTGTCTCCCTTCCTAATTGAGCACTTGTTAGGTAACAACAAAAAAATTGTAATTGAAATGGATATTAAGCTTGTCCAATAATTTCATTGAAATTCCAAATTGAGTCTTTTTGATTTTTTGGTTGTGTCAAAATTCCTTTTTCCTGCAATTTTTTCACAACAAAAGCGGAGTAAGCTGGAGCCCCAGTTGCGCCAGGAGTATTATAATTTACCACATGAAAAGAATTTTTGCCTTCAATTTCTATCATTTCAGATACAAAATTTCCCTCAGGTGAAATTACTGGAGTTCTAATTCCTGATGTTCCACGTTTTGGAAAATTCTCTGGTTTGATAGCGGGAATAAATTTTTTCACTCTTTCAACCATAGCTGATTTAGAAATTGAACTAAGAAATTCCTTAGACACTAATGAAATAAAATCCGTGTTTAGAAGAAGCTTCTTTGTACTGCCGGTAACGATATCCATAATTTTTGAAAGTGCAGTAGGAATATCTGTAATAAAGCTGTCATAGGCCTCCGGAGAATCAACCGGAACTGCATTTGGTCCAATCTCAGTTTCACCGTTAGCTCTTTTAATCCAATGTGGATCTAAAAATGGAAATTCTGGATAGCGTGGCACAGTATAGATATTTGTTTTAACAAGATTTGCAATGTTAGAATCAGCTACCCAGTACTCACCACGAAAATGAAGATCTGAATAATCTTTTAACAATCTAAACTTTTTGGCTACATCAAGAGAATTTCCTCCAGCACAATTGATTACAAAATTTGCAGTTAGTGATGAGTTATCTGAAAAGATTATGTTTACATCTTTAGATGTTTCTTCTACATACTTTACATTATGTCTAAGTAAAAAATTTATTTTATTTTTTTTCGCTAGATTTGTAATTGCATTTGTAAGCATACCATAGTTTGTGGAAGCCTCCTTGGTACAATAAAGACCAGAGTGGCAGGTCAAGTTTGGTTCCTTTTTTTTTAGTTCGTTGGAATCAAGAATTGAAATATCTTCTTCAGTTAATCCATTTTCTTTTCCCAAAACCATATATTTTTCAAGAGTTTTGTGTTGCTCCTCATCTAATGCAATTTCAATTGTCCCACCCTGAACCCAAGGAATATTGTTTTCATAAGCCAATACTTTCCACATATCATGAGAAAGAAATGCGGCTTTTGCAAAATTCTTCTTTTTTTTAGAATCCAAGTAAAATGGATAATGAATTACGCCACTGTTACGAGTACTGGAATGTAACGCAACATCAGGTTCTTTTTCAATTACACAAATCTTTAGATCATATAATGTAGAAAGCCAATATGAAATTGTAGTTCCTAATACTCCTGCACCAATAATTGCAATATCATATTTTTGCATTACAGCTATTGTAACTTTTAATTATGTAAAGGCGCCGGGAGAGAGATTTGAACTCTCGATCCCTTGCGAGAACGCGCTTTATGGTTTTCATAGAAATTCCAGGCGCGCGCCCTACCAGGCTAGGCGACCCCGGCATTAGTTACTTACCATATAGATTTCTGAATATCTTACTTTAGAACGTTTATGACTATAGATTTTTTTACTTTGTTGTTTTCATGGTCAAATCCCTCAACGACGATCTTGTATATGCCCTCCCGTGAATCAGAGCCATCCATTCTTTTTTGATTCCAAACAAATGTTTTTTCTTCCTTTGGTTCAAGTGTAGAAATTACTTGAGCTGCCATTGGAGTATGATATAATACACCGTCAAGTCCTGTCACCTTCAAACCATACGAGGCATCAGAAAATGTTAGTGGTATGGTGCCAGAATTTATAATTTTAATGTAAATGTGCTCTCCCAATTCAAAATCAATCTTTTCTGTTAGAATGGAAATCGAAGAACCTTCCTGAAATACTAATTGCTCATGATTAGACTGATAGTTCACAAAAAACCCAAGTGACAAACCAGCCAGCATGCCAATGAAAATTGCAATTACAAGACCTCTAGGTACATTTTTCATCTTGTTTATGCATTCGTAATGTTTTCCTTAACTGTTGACCGTGATTTCCAACTTTTTGGGTAGGTTTCTGGTGCCATGATTATTCGTTTTGTTTTAAAGGCATATCCTTTTGTATTTTCTTTGATATCATATTCAGACATCAAAGATTGTGCAAGTGCAACAATCTCTCCTTTTTGCGTGTAAACACCAACAAGATCTTCCTTTTGTAAATTTGGAGAGATTTGTAATACTCCAGGTATGGCAAGTTGTGCTCCGTGACACAGCGCATCAACAGCAGAATCACGTATAACCACTGACTTGATTTCACTTAGGACATGCTCTATTGGATGTATCATGGTAGATAGTTTGGAATCATCCTTGTTATCCTTCCAATCTGCAAATGCATCTGCAATTTGGTGAAGAGTAACCAATGGATGGTTTTCATGAAACTGGCTTACACGAGTTCGTCTTAGCTCAATCATAGTACCGCCATGTACCAATATTTCGCCAAAATCATAGATTAATTTCCTAATATAGGTACCTGCCTCACAAAGTACACGGATTAAAATCAAGTTTTCTTTCTGTTCAAGCAACTCTAGCTCAAAAATTTTACGGATTCGTGTCTGTCTTAGGACAGATGAACGTTGAGGTGGTTTTTGGTAAATGTCTCCACAGAATTCATTTAAAATATTTTCAAGTTTTTCTTTAGATGGCAATGAATGCAGTCTGCCCAATGCATGATACTCCTTTGGACCAAGTAGTAAAACACCCAAAGCCTTTGTGCCCTCACCAAGACCCAATGGAAGTACACCTGTAACTTGTGGATCCAAAGTACCGCTATGTCCAGCCTTTGAAATTTCTAAAATACGTTTAGTCCATGCTACAACTTCGTGGCTGGTTGGACCTGCTGGCTTATCCAGTAGTATCAAACCATAATTTAACAACTGTTCAACTGTACGCTTGTCATAGTATGTACCATATTGATCGTCAGTGATATCTTCATCGATAGTGATTAGATCCTCAAGTTGTTTCAGCGTCAAAAATACTTCCTCACAGTTGATTTTGCAATTTCAAGAACTTGTTCTGCGTTGAGACCATCGGTTTCAATGATCTTATCAAATACAGATAGATTTTCGCCAAACTCAAATCCGTATAATGTTTTGTAAATTATTTTATTTTCATTATATCGTTTTTGTACAATTTCTAAAGCGGTGGTTTCTGCTAAATTGTCTCTAGTAGTCATTCTTTGTGCACTATTTTCTTTAGACCCATCTAGCCAAATCTTAACTCCGCCATCAACAAGCCACGGAAGTGTATAACTAGTTATGACAACATCTCCTTTAGAAAAAAGTTTTTTGAGTTTATCATCTACTTTTCTGTCAAATTCAGAATTTTCTTGACGCTTGCTAAGAAAATTCATTCCTTCTTGTGTATCCCACCAATCATCCCTTCTTGTATCAAATCCTTCCTCTTCAGCTAATTCTTTGAGGATATCTCCTCCGCTCAGATGTACAAGACCGAATTCTTTTGCAAGACCTTTAGCAATAGTGGTTTTTCCTATTGCTGGTGGTCCGGAAATAATTATTGATTTTAACAACCCTATTCATTCATAGAAGTCTTGGTTAGTTTCATTATAGTTCCACTAAACGCAATGGCAGTAAGAAAATACCATGCCCACAAAAAGATCTCATTTTCAGTATTGCAGTATGGTCCAACACCTGCAGCTGCATCTATAGCCATTTTTTCAACTGTGCAAGTAAGTTGGAAGAAATCACCAGGTATTACATTGAGAGGAATTGGAGAGATGGCTACAGTGTATGAAAACAGTGTAGGCATTAGAAAATAGAAAATCAACAACAGTGGAATGATTGTGATCATCATTGGACGCATGTTCATCTGCATCATCTCCATGCTCATTTTGTTCATGTACTTGGATTTTTTGCTTAACTCATCAATCTTTGCTTGGTCTTTTGACTTGAAGGCTGCCATTCTTGCCTTTTGCCAAGTCTTTGTCTCTTTCATTATTCTTTTGAGTTTTACTGAATCAACTAGTTTTTTTCTAACTCCGGCATTGAATAGATTTAACATTATAGAGAAGCCAATAATCCCAAGTGCAGAAGGTAGCATTCCTTTTACTAGCGGATCAGCGCTTCCAAGTGGACCCTCTCCTCGTAATCCCAAAAGATCTCCTTGTAAGAATACAAGATCCAAGAAATTCAGGATAAAATTAAATTCAATCATAGTCCTATAGCACCTAATACAGCCTTAGCTGCCTCTTCAATATTTCCCTCGTGGTTAAATACTACCTTCATCGGAGAACCTGAAAGAACAGAACAGCTAGAAAGCATTGCATCCTGAACAGCAAGTTCTTTTTTAATATCTTCAATAGAAACTGGATCTCTGTTTCTAGTTGTATCCTTCATTCTTCTGTCATGTATCTCATCAGGACTAGCGGTAATTGCTATGAAATTAGTAGGCTGCATGATTTGTATTACGTAGTTCGGAAGACCAGGATAGAAACCTGATTTTGTAGATATGAAAGCATGTGTATCGATTAAAACTACATCGTCTTCCATGTTTGAAATATCTTCCGCAGCCATTTTTTGAAGTTCTTGTTGTTTTTTTATTGGTAATGTTCTTAATTCATCCCTATCTTTAATTCCGTTTTTCATTGCCTCCTCAAGCATTACTGTCCCAAAACTATGTACGCCAACAGTTTTGTTTTGTTGTGTGATTAGTTCTACAAGTTTTGTAACAAGAGATGTTTTACCAACTCCAGGAATCCCAACTATTACGACTTTTTTGCTATCTACCAAGCCAAGCACCAAGTCTGGGCATTACCATTTCCACTTTTTCTCTTACGAGCTGGTTATAATAATTAATCAAAATATCCACAGTCAACAAAATACCTATACCAGAACCAAATACTCCCAAAATATCAGAAACGCCAGCTATTAGACCTAATATTACAGAGCCGAGGATTGTTACAGATGGAATATACTTGTTCAGAAGCATCTCTACTGGTTTGTTAGATCTCCTAAATCCAGGAATTACTACATCAGCATCCAAAAGGTTTTGTGCAGCCTTTTTGGATGAAAGACCACCTAATTCCACCCATAATTTTCCAAATACAACTACAATACCAATCATGAATAAGACGTACAATACTCCTCTCAGGGGATCTAATGCTACAAGATCTAGTCCCCTAGGTGGTGTTATGTAATAGACAAGTCCCCCTATGGGTGTTCCCGGACTAGTTAGATCATATTGTGCGAATATGTTAAAAAGTGGACTGGCGTTGCGAGGATTCAGCTGTGACCAAAGCATCTGACCCATAAATAATGCATTTGCTGTAAGAGCTGATGCTAAAATTACAGGTATGTTTGATACATACATCAATTTGATTGGATATGTTGCAGCAAATCCCCTGTATTTTGTGGAGACTATTGGAATCTCAACTTTCATGCCTTGAGTGTATATGAGTATCAACAAGACCCCCACTGTGAGTAAAAGTCCAAATATGCTCGGTAACTGATTTGACCTGAAGAAAACATCAGCAAAATCTCCCATTCCTGAGGTGAAGTTTTGAATAACGAAGGGAACAATACCTATACTGCCTCCATCACCGGCAGGTAGAGGACTGAAAAGACTCCAGAGTATCTGTTGAGAAACTCCAGCCGCAATAAACAGACTAATGCCTGAGCCTAATCCCCATCCTTTCTGAATCAATTCGTCCATGAACATTACAATGATAGATGCGGCCATGAGTTGCCCTATCAGAATGCCCAAGACGCTGGGTTCGGCTATATTTGGACCGTAAACTGCCCAACCATATACAGAAGCCTCTATGATTATGACAAAGTAGGTCAGCATTTTAGTAGCTGTCTGAAATATGCCACGCTCCTCTGGTTTTTTGAAGTCAAACTTGAGAATGTCAGATCCCCTAAGTAATTGCATTAAAAGTCCAGCCGTGACAATTGGTCCTATTCCAAGCTCAACCAAGGATCCTTGTTGTGAGGCAAAAATAACACGTGCAAATGCTAGAAAGTCAAATTCTGGAGCCGTAGCCCCAAAGAGAGGTGTTTGACCCATTACCATATAGATAACAACACAAGCCCCACACCACAGCAATTTTTGTTGGAGTGGTATCTTTCTTTTCGGTTTTGGAACCTGAGGTAAATATGGTTCAGCCTTTCCTACTATCTTTCGAATATAGTCAGTGAGTGTTCCTTCAGCCATCGTTGTTTGCTACAGTTTTTTCTTCAGTTTTTTCTTCAGTTTTTTCTTCAGTTTTTTTTATATTTTTTTGAGCAGGTATGATTACTTCTCCCCCAGATTTTTTTACTTTTTCTTGAGCAGCATTTGATGCATATTTTACTTTAATCGTATATGCATTTGTTATTTTTCCGCCGCCAAGAAGTTTATCGTATTCAAGAGTAGTTAAATCTAAAACTTTTTTAGAATTTTCAGATTTTCCAGACTTTGCAAATAAATCATCAAGATCTCTAACATTAACCCATTTCTTTGTAATTATTGCAACTGATACAGGACGATGTGTAGATTCATGACCAAAATGATCCGGATCCTCTTTGATAACAGTACTCCAAAGATGCTTAAGATGTCCAGATCTTCCAAGACCGCCTTTGTGTCCACTAGCACGATGCTGTGCAACTTGACCCCATCCCATATGTCTACCGCCTCTGAGCTTTCTTGTTTTTCTTAATCTTGTTGGCATTTCACATCATTCTCTTAACTAAAGTAGTAAGTTCCTTATTATGCCCAAGAATTCCTTTTTGACCGTACAAACGTTTTGTACTTCGTTTAAATCCCTGTCTAGGAGGCGATAAAGCAAACCATGGTTTTAGAGGTTTGATTTTTGTCATACTAATTTTTCCTTCTGATAAAGAGGTTGCAAGTTCATCAATTGTTTTAAAACCAGCCTTTGAAATATCTTCAGCAGTAATTTTTTTGTAACCAGATCTTCTGCCCTTTTTATCCAACAATTCTTTAGTTGTTGACGTATCAATTTCTTGCCAAGAAACAAAATGTTGTATTTTTTTTAACATGCCTTCAGTGTTTTCTTTAATCGGAAGTATCGTAGCACGATATTTCTTTTCTAATTTTAAAAGACGTAATGTAGTATTAGCCCAATATGGTACATCTGCTTGACCTTTTATTCTGATAACTAGGTATGCCTTTGCCATTTTTTCAACCCTGACTAAATGTATGTCTTAAACATTCCAATACAGCTTTTGACGTAGAATTCATTGTAGTAGTAGAACCTTTTGCAGTAGTCCATGCATCCTTTATTCCAGCCATTTTAAGTAAATTTTTAATTTTTCTTCCTGCTACTAATCCTAACCCACGTGGAGCAGGTAGAATTTCAATTGTTACACTACCACCCTTTCCTTTTACTTTAAACGGTACAGAGTGATTTTGATCACATCTGCATTCCCAGCTACCACAACCAAGTTTTACTGGACTTACGCTAAGATACGCTGCGTTGTTTGCCTTTTCAATAGCAATTCTCATCTGTTTTGATTTTCCCATACCAATACCTAACCATCCATTTTCATTTCCTGCCGCTACTAATGCCTTAAAACGGGTTGATTGCCCGTTAGGTGTCATTTTTTGAATTATTCCAACATCAATTACTTCAGTTTTTAAATCAGGCAATAGTTTTTTGACAATACCTGCTTCTTGAATTCTTAGACCTTGAGATAAAATTTCTTCCATAGAATTTATTTCGCCAGCTACTACTCTTTTTCCTATAC
>JACASX010000014.1 GCA_013390745.1 Marine Group I thaumarchaeote
CCTGTTACTGCGCAGATAAACAAGGCGCATGTTGTTGGAATACGCCTTGATGATACAGCATTATTGTTTCTATCATTATCTCCACATGGTATGGAAGATGTTCCTGTTATCATAAAGACAGAGATTGAACAAATAGCAAAAAACAGAAATTTCCAGCGTGCATTGATCGTTGATACGCATAATGCTATGGGAGGGGAGATATCACAGGTGGACTCTCAAGATTTACTTACTGCTGCAAAAAATGTACTTGACATTCTCATCACAAAAACGAACCATCCATTGCAATACGGCTATGCAAATTCACAATCTCTGAATATTCAAACTAATGATCTTGCTGGTGGTGGTATTGGTATGCTTTGTCTTGCTTTTGATCAAAAGAAGTACTTTTTGTGTTGGGCAGATGCTAACAACATGGAAAACGGTGTGCGTGAAAAAATTATAACACATCTAGAAAACAATGGCTGTGAACTAGTTGAAATGTTCACTTCTGATACACACTCCACAACAATGGGAGTAAGGAACAGAAATGGTTATCATGAGCTTGGTAGTGTTACCAAATCAGAAAGATTAGCAAACTGGTGTCTATCTATTGCAAAGCAAGCGGAAGAAAATACTGCTCCAGGTAAGTTTGAGATATTAGAAAACAGCGCAAAAGTTAGGATTATGGGCACAGGAATTTTTGAGCATCTTTCTAGAGCACTTGATAGCTCATTGAAGATGACACAGGGATTTATGATTTTATGTACAGGAATTTTCTTATTGTCTATTTTTCTATGGTTCTAATCTTTTCCAAGTTTCCATAAAACTCATCAATAAACGAAGAAAACTGCATTATTGGAACGATAGGTACTCTGTTGACAAACCTTGTTTCCTCTTGATATAACGTGACAATGACTGGAGCAGCTACAACTTCATCCGTACTTGCTACATAATGTTTTACACGATCTATTTGTCTTAGAACAATTTTCTCAAGCGCAGAATTGGTCATTCTCTTCCAATGTTTGCAATCAACAAGTACCACTGTACCAAGATGTATTCCAACCACATCTATTTCCATTGTAGGCTTCTTCATCCTAAAGTTACGTACAACTTCAAAGTTTTTTGATTCTAGTATCTCAGCTACCAGACCCTCAAAGTCTTTCCAATCAACAGAACGTGAAGCCTCCTCAATAGGCATTCCAGTTTTTATAGCCAAAAGCGCAGATTTCAGTTTGTTTTTCATAAAAAAATCACCGCATAGATTTTTTGTTAATGCTTAATGAACCTTAAATTATTATAACATGTTATGTCTGACATGAAATTTTGCCTAGTTTTCCTAGCGGTAATAGTCCTTCTATCACCACTTATGCTACATGCTTCGTTTGCAGAAAAGGGAACGTTCGTTGACCAAGTCAAGTTCATCCAGTATTTGGATGAAAACACAGCACTTGAGGAAGTCCGAAATGGTAATCTGGACATTTACTTTTTCCGTGTGTCATCAGACAGGATAGAATCAAGCGAAGCAAGGGAGGGCATTCAGGTTTTTGAATCCACTGGAGGGTCATACAGCATGCTGGTAAACCCATCCGTCTCTGAAAGTTTCAACCCATTTTCAATTACCGAGTTAAGATTCGCACTGAATTATCTCATAGACAGAAATCTAATTGTTAACGAACTTATTGGCGGTTATGGCAATACCATGATTTCAAACTATGGTATATTTGCCGCTGATTATCTTTCCATCATAGAGGAACTAGAGTCATTCCATTTCAAATACAATCCTGCATTAGCTAATGAAATAATTTCACATGAGCTTGAAGAAGTAGGTGCTGAAAAAATTGATGGGTATTGGTATTACGATGGTGAGCAAATTGAAATTACATTTTTTATTAGAAGTGACGATCCCGTAAGAAAATCCATCGGCGGAATTCTGTCTTCAGAACTTGAAAAGACTGGTTTCAAGGTGAACAAGGATTTTGGTGATCTAAACAAGGCGTTCGTAGTTGTTTACGGTTCAAACCCAGCAGACCAGAAATGGCACCTTTACACTGAGGGATGGGGCAGCTCTGGATTTGCAAAGTATGATTCAGTCGGACTTGCGCAAATGTACTCTCCATGGTTTTCAAACATGCCAGGTAACAATAATCCAACATACTGGAATTACAAAAATGACTACATTGACTCTATAACCAAAAAAATCTATGTTAGTGATTTCAAATCTGCTGAGGAAAGATCTTCTCTGATTAAACAAGCAACAAAAGAGGGTGTAAGCGAATCTGTCAGAATTTTTCTTGCAAGCAAGACAGACCAATACGTTGCCAATGACGGCATTGACGGAATCATCAACGCACTTGGTGCAGGCGTCCCAACTAGATTTACAATAATGAATGCAAAATCTGAAGATAATTCATTGGTAGTAGGAGTCAAACAAATCTATCAGGGTGCATGGAATCCAATTGGTGGATTTAGCGATGTATACAGCAATCAAATATGGCTCAACCTTTATGATCCCGGAGTCTTTAGCCACCCATTTACTGGCAAGATCATTCCAATTCGTACAGACTGGCAGGTTGAAAATTTTGGCAGTGATGAAAAAGTCATTGTTCCTGAGGATGCAATTTTATGGAATATAGATACTCAAAGCTGGGAAAACGTTGGAGCTGGCAGTAAGGCAACAAGCAAGATTACATTTGATCTAATCCTTGGCAACTGGCATCACGGAGAAATGATGGACATGAATGACATACTGTACTCTCTGTATTTCCTACAGGAGTGGGGTTCTGAACCGCAAGAGAGTGATAATACATACGATTCTGAGTATTCTCCGCAAGCCGTGCAAAATGCCAAAACGCTAGTGGGAATAAAGCAGATAGATGGTGATACTGTAGAGGTTTATGTTGATTATTGGCACTTTGACGAAGCAGAAATAGCTGCATGGGCAGTACCTTGGAGCAGCATGCCTTGGGAGATTGTCGCTGCCTCAGAGGATGCCGTTCTCGACGGCAAGGTTTCCTTCTCACGCTCTGGTAGTGTTAGCAAGAGTGTAAACTGGCTTTCATTGATTGTTCCAAATGATGCGAACATGATCAAGGAACAACTTGTAGAATTCAAAGAAATAAAGTATATTCCGCCATCATTGCAAGGCTCGGAATATGGATGGCAATATTTTGAGCAGCGCTATGATGCTGCCATAGAATGGATTGATGAAAACGGACACGCGGTAATCAGCAATGGACCTTTTTACCTTGACAATTATTCACCAGAATCAAGGACCATCACCATCAATTCATTTGATTCAGCAGGATATCCTTTTGATGCTGGCAAGTGGGAGGAGTTTGAGCAAATCAAGTTTCCAAAAATCACTAATGTGGAAATTCCAAACGTTGTGGATTTGAAAAAAGAACTATCTGTTAGAGTTCATACAACCGACTCGTCTGCAATCCATTATTTTATCTCAAACTCTAAAGGTGAGACAGTCACATCAGGTGTGAAATCAGTTTCGAACGGTTTATCTGAAATTGGATTAACAGAAGAGGAAATTTTACAGCTTGGTGTTGGAGCAAATACACTGAAGGTATTTGCTTCATCAGAAGAAGCACTAAGACCAGATGTCTATGAGACCAGTTTTCTCGTAGTTGAAGGCCAAACTGAACTTCCAACCGTTCCTATTTCTGCGGTAGAAGCCAGCTCTGAGGGTACATCATACACTGGCATTGTTTTAGCAATAATTGGTGCGATAATAGTTGGAATCATTGTATATATCCGAAGAAAAAGAAAAAGAAAAGCCTAGATTTTTTTTCCGGTAACAAATAGCGTACCAAATTCCCTTTTCCATTTTGCCCTATGTTTTGTGTCTTTCACTTGCTTTGCAGTTGTCTTAAAGCCAGCTTCATTGAACATCTTTTTCCATTCAGTTTTAGAACGCAAGTCCATTGGTACTTTCATAACTTTTGCCCATCTCTTGGTGAGATGATTGTCACTGTAAAAATCAGTCCCACAGTAAAACAAACCGCCAGCTTTGAGCATCTTGAAAACTTTGTTTAATGCTGGTTCCATCGGTACTGAATAGTATAAGGATTCCATGGAAAAAATCACGTCAAACTTTCCGGCGTAGTTCCAGGATTCAAGGTTAGTACACGTGTATTTTTCCTTTTTTGAAGCACGTTTCGATACGGCTCTTTTTATCATGTTTTTGCTCTTGTCTATCCCAACTGCTTTTTTGCATTTTGAAAGTTGTGCAATTTTTCTAACAACCCAGCCATTACCGCATCCAATATCTAGGAATGAAAACGGCTTGTCAAAGGAAATGCTGCCTAGAAACTTGCCTACGGTCACTCCATGTCCTTCTTCCATCTCTTCTGCCCTTCCGGCTTTTGCCCAAATATCAAAGACCTTAGATGTCTTATCCATTCAAGCACCTTTGATGATGTTGAAGAATTGTCGAACAGCCAATATTGGATGATGTGTTGCCAATTTGACCATTTTTGATACCGTAAAGTCCGCTCTTACAAAATCCAAGAATTCGTCTGCTGTTAGGTTGCTTATGATTCCAATCTCTTTGTCCCAGTCATCATCAGACAATTTCAGCCATCTGGCTTGAACTTTATGCGCAGATTTTATTTTTGACCCTATCTCCTTCTTCCAGGTTTCCTCATAGGATTGCAAGGCTTTTTCTGAAGTGTCACCTGACTTGATAGCTTTACTGGCTGCGTCTCCAGCAACCCGTCCGTATTTTATCGCATAACGAATTCCCTCCAACACCAGAGGATTTGCCATGCCGGCAGTGTCACCTACCAAAATTAAATTATCATAAACTGTCTTTCGTGAAAGTCCCTCGTTGGGGATCAACCCATAATGAAATTCCTTCTTTGTTATCTTACCCAAGTCCTTGATTGGTCCTGCCCCTTTTTCAATTAATTCGTCCAGCCTTTCAGTAGGATCCACTTCTGATTCAGGCTTTCCTACCCCAACGCCAATTCGCACCAGATTTTTTCCAAGTGGAAATATCCACGCATATCCAGCTGGAGAATACATCTGTCCAACCATCAGCCACCATGTGTCTGGGTTTACATTCTCAACTTCCGCTTCATATTCTGCGCCCACACCAAATCTCTTCCATTGTTTAACTAGACCAAGTGACTTTGATACAACAGACTGGAATCCGCTAGCGTCTATCACCACCTTTGCGCGAAAAGTTATTTCTTCATTTGATGATGATGCCTTTACTCCAACAACTCTTCCATCTTCTGTAATTACTTCGGTTACGTTTGTGTTGACGAAAATCTTTGCTCCGTTCTTTTTTGCCTGCTCTGCCAAAAACCTGTATGTCTTTCGTACGTCCAGTACCGCAGCCTTTGGCTGTTCATCACTAATTGAGATTGTATTGTTTGGGGAGCAAAAGTTGTATGTCCTAATTGGGTTGTAGCAATCTTCCGGTATGCCAAACTCCTTTGCATAGTCAATCCACGTTACGCCGCTGGTCCTTACAGTTTGCGCAACGTTTTCCTCCTTTTCTAGCAGGGCTACACTGATGCCATTTTTTGCTGCCATATATGCAGCTGACGAACCTGCCGGTCCAGCACCAACCACAACTAGGTCATATTCGTATTCAGACAATGATTTAGTTCAATAACTACTCTAATTTCTTAGTTTTAGTTTCAATAGATTATTTTAGTACAGGAATGTCTTTTTCGTCGTTTGCCCTTTCAGCATCCATAGGTTCATCATGTTCGTCATCACGGTGCATGAAGCTGTGATCTTCGCCCTCTTTTTTACGGCAAAAATTTTCGTGTATCTTTATCATCATCTTCAAAGTGTCCTCATTTTCGTGAAATTCACGCCTACCACACTCCTCACAGATAAACTCAGGCATGCAATTCAGCTAATTCTAATGTATTTATTTTATTCCTATTGATTAGATAGAACATGGCAGAATTTGATTTTACAGTATTTGGAGTATGGTCTGCCATCACAGCAGTAGTAATAGTAATCACTGGTATAGTCTACAGGTCATACCGGAGAAAACAAAATGAGGAATCTTCATCTTGAGAAACAGGGCATCCGCGGGCTAGCAATTGCTGAGAGTTTCTCACAAACTTCCAAAAAGTCAGTTCTGTCCGGCATCGTAATGTCAACAGATTTGGTTATTGATGGATTTGTTTTTGGTCACTCTACTGTGGGGGGAGATGACGCAACCGACGCTATATTATCCATGTATGAAAAACTTGACAGACCGGATGTTAGTTTTTTGTTGATATCCGGAATTGTAATCTCATTATACAACATAGTTGACGTGAAAAGGATCTCGGAAAAAACAGAGCTGCCAGTAATTGGCGTTACGTATGAAGAGTCACAGGGAATTGAGGATGCAATAAAACACCATTTCCCAGGTTCCTACGAGTTGAAACTTGCAGAATATTCCAAACTAGGATCACGCGAAAAAATTACCCTCCATACATCACACAACTTGTACATACGAAATGAGGGTTGCACTGTATTAGAAGCAACACAGCTACTTGATAAGATAACATTACAGGGCTCCATACCGGAACCACTAAGAATTACACAGTTACTAGCAAATACACTTCTAAAGGCTAAATTCTAATTTTGCTTCTTGCACGCGTTCTTAGCTTCATTTTACAACAGGGACATCTGCTCTCAGGGGTCATGAAATATGCAGCACAAAGTGTGCATCTCTTATGTCCAGTAGCATATTTTGGTTGCTTTGTAGCAATTTTCACCCTAAATTGGTCACAAATTCCCCTGCAAGTAACACCCATACCGATCGTTATTTTTTTGGGTTTTAATATCTTTACAGTAAAATCAGTCTTCAGACAGTTTTTTTATGTACGCTAAAATTCCCGTATAATCAATCTCGCCAAACCCAGCGTCTACCGCGTCCCTGTAAATTTCGTTTGCGCGCTCAGCCATTGGGAGCACAGCGCCAAAGTCCTTTGCCGCCTCTGTGATTATACCCAAATCTTTTTGCAGATTTTTTAGCGTAAATGTAGGCTCAAATTCATCCCTTATCATTCTGTGTGCCTTGTTTTCGCTCATGCCTGTCTTGAAATATGTCGAATTTAGTATCTCCAAAAACTTCTCCGGGTCAAATCCAGCCTTCTTTGTCAGGGTAATTCCCTCAGCCAATGCTAGTGCCAAAAGTGAGATTTGAAGGTTCATTGCAATCTTGATGCTGTGCGCACTACCGCTTTTACCAAGGAAAAATGTCTTGTTGGCAATTGTATCAAACACCTGCTTGTACTTATCAAAAACATCCTTGTTACCCGATGCCATTAGCACAAGTTTTCCGTCAATAGCCACATTTGGTCCGCCCATCACGGGAATCTCTAACGAGTTTATTCCATCCTCACCTAGCTTTTTTGAGTTTTGGATTGCAGCGCTGGGATTTATTGTGGACATTTCAGCAACCGTTAAGTCCTCATGCTTTCCGTCAACTATCCCATTCTGACCAAACAGGACTTGCTCAACGGCGTCAGCATCCTTGACACATGTGATAACCAATTCCGATGACTCCGCCACATTTTTTGGTGTGTCGGAGATAATGGCGCCATTCTTCTCAAGGTTTGATGTCTTTGATTTGGTCCTGTTATAGGCTGTCAGAGAATGTCCAGATTCCAGCAGATGAAGTCCAACCGCCTCACCCAACATTCCAGTTCCAACCAGCCCAATTTTTACCATCCAAGTAACTAGGGAAACGTAAATTATGTATGTTATCTTGCCAATGATCGATATTCTATTTTACAACGAGATAAAATCCAGCAGATTTGCCGTCTTCTTAATAGAGTAATCAGATATTCAATTATGGGTGAGATTAGGGACGTACTCCTAAAGTCATTAAAGGACAACCCAGACGTGCTCAAAAAGTTAGAGATGGAGGAATCTGACGGCAAGACTAGGGCACTGCTGCAGTTGATTCTCAAAGAAATTCAGGATGATCCAGAGTATTCTGGCATAAACCACTAGGCATCAAATCTTAATAGGATTATAATGCCGGTTATCACAAAGCGATTTGAATATGGCTGGGTCGGAATCATTTGGTGTAGAATCTGGTTTTGGAGAACAAGTTTTGGAGTGGATGAACAGTGAGGCAAAAAAACGCAAGTCAAAGTTTGAGGCGAGAGCATACAGCTATGAAATAACAACCAAAAATTTTGGCACTTTTGAAATGTTCTCATGGATAGGTGATGTGAAAGCTGCTAGAAGCCTAATCACAAAGGCCAGCAGACGTTTCAAAATTAGAGTAATTGAGGGAGGTTACAGAACCAAAGAAAAAGTGCTCAAATCAAAAAAAACAGATTTTGCCATGGTCAGAAAGGGCGATAGAGTGATTGGTCACCTGGAATTCTCTTCATCACTGTTTGGTGATACAAGATGGAAGCTGAAAACTGAGGAGAGAAAATGAATTTTTTCAGAGATCGATCTTAGATTTTTTTGATCCGAGGATTTTCCAATAATTTCTAGCAAGTACGAGATTCGGACGATTCGTTAATAAACAAGAATGGCTTAGAGAGTACACAAATCAAAGAAAACCCACAAACTTGGGGAGCATCGTGGAATTTCCTTTGATCTGTGTCTGATTCGCACTTGATCCATGTATGTATTAAATACGATCATTTCTAGCGATCATGCCTAATTTTTGCATATTTTTGTCTTTATATGCTCAATTAATGGTTTATACGTGGTGTTTTTTGAGGAATTTTAATATGGAAAATGGTACCGTGAAATGGTTCAACCAAAGAAAAGGATTTGGTTTCATCGAACGAGAAGGCGCCGATAAAGACCTCTTTGTCCACCAGACAGAGATTGAAGGCAACATTCGTGATGGAGACAAAGTAGAATTCGATGTTGGCGAATCAGAAAAAGGCCCAAATGCAGTTAAAGTAAAACGAGTAGAGTAAGATTAATAATTTTTAAGTTAATTTTCTTAATTTCTATAAAGTCACTAACTTTACAGTATCTACCCTTCTATTTTTTTTGAAAGTCTCTAGTGATGGTGCTGACCGAATCTGCGTCACCCTTCAGCATAAACAGCTTCATGGTTTATACATAGTATTTTTTAGAGGTATCTCAATATGGAAACAGGTACCGTAAAATGGTTCAACCAATCAAAAGGATTTGGTTTCATCGAACGAGAAGGCGAGGCTAAAGATCTCTTTGTCCACCAGACAGAGGTTGAAGGCGAGATTCATGATGGAGACAAAGTCGAGTTTGACGTTGGAGAAACCGA
>JACASX010000015.1 GCA_013390745.1 Marine Group I thaumarchaeote
ATTTGCATCGCCCTTTAGCATAAACAGCTCCATGCACTTTTCGCCCTCTATCTTGCTGTGCATGTGAGTCGTGATCAAATCCTCGAAGCTGTGCTTTATTCCGTTTACCTGCTCATCATATTCATCGTTATGAACAACGAGCAAAATCGCATTGATGTTTCCAGAAAGATTTTCGTTTTGTTTTTCTTCTGCAACAAAGCTTCTGATGCTGGCCCTGATGGCATCCGACCTTCCGGAGAATCCCATCGACTTTTGGAGGTTGTCAATCTCCTTGAGAATTTCCTCAGTGAGGGAGATAGATACGATTGGCATGACTAGATTGTTATTAAGAAATATAAAAATTTTAACTAAATGTTATTAACTTTTTATAGGTTTATTAATAATTTAGGCGTGAATTTTATCATGATAGTAGACATCAAAAAACTGTCTGTTGATTATTCTGGGATCAAGGCATTAGACGACATAAGCTTTGGAATTGCCAAAGGTGACTTTTTGGGAATCATTGGACCGAACGGTGCAGGAAAATCTACGCTGTTTAGATGCATGCTTGGACTACACACACAGTATGATGGAACAATCAAGTTCTTTGATCAGGACATACGGGATTCTAGAAAATATCTATCACAGGTGGGATTCGTACCACAAAAGCCAGTAGTGGATAGAAATTTTCCGGCAACAATTAGAGAGGTTTTGTCTATGAGCCAAAATTCCAGTGATCCAAAAAAAGTAGATGAAGCACTGCAAAAGGTTTGGATGCACGAGCTGGCTGACAGAAGAATTGGAGATTTGTCAGTTGGCCAGCAGCAGCGTGTCTTCATTGCAAAGGCATTGGTCAACTCGCCAAAAATTCTAGTTTTGGACGAGCCAATTACCGGAATTGATCAATACAACCAGGATCTATTCTTTCAGATTTTAGGCGAGCTAAACACCAAAGAAAAAATTTCAATCATATGGTCATCACACGACTTGGACGCAGTGGAAAGGCTTGCCAACAAGGTGGCCTGCCTCAACCAAACGCTTTTCTTCCATGGCGTTTCCAAGGACTTCTTTTCAGACGATGAGATGCTCAAGAAATATTCAGAGACTTCCATGCAGATGCACATGCATCACCATTGATGTAAAATGACCTTTGAAGCAGTATCATACGAGTCTATCCCGCATGTACTAGTCTCGGGAATTGCCATTTCCCTGCTTTGCAGTGCAGTAGGGCTGTTTCTGGTTTTGAGAAAGTTTTCCCTGTTTGGGGACGCCCTGGCACACTCTGCATTTGGAGGCGTGGCGTTTGGCCTTTTCATTGGGATTTACCCCTTATGGATTGCATGTGCAGTAGCCATACTTAGCGCATTGGGCCTTACTAAAATCCGCCAAAAATTTGACATTTCATCTGATGCCATTGTTGCAATCCTGCTGGCAACCGGACTGGGTGCTGGCATAATATTGGTCAGCATGTCTGACGATTTAGAAATCCATGACATTGAGGAGTTCCTGTTTGGCTCGGCGATAATTGATACTCAAAATGTTATTACGATACTTGCAATGGCTGGAGCAATCCTGGCCATTCTTTTCTTCACATACAAGAAACTGCTGTACTCTACATTTTCCGAGGAGCAGGCCAAAGCCTCTGGAATCTCTGTGGACAAGATGAGCTATCTTCTCATCACCATCGCAGGAGTCACCGTTATCATATCGATGCAGATGGTAGGGGTGCTACTAATCTCAGCACTGTTTGTGCTGCCCAACGTTTCGGCCATGCTTTACGCGCGCTCCTTCAAACAGACCATGATGCTCTCAATGTGCTTTGCAGTATCTGCTACCGTCTCTGGCATCTTCATCTCATACCAATTTGACATTGCCCAGTCTGGGTGTATAGTGCTGGTTGCCGCTGCAATCTTCATTGGTTCGCTTGTTGTGAAGGGCTCCGGGCTGGTAAAGACGACTGGGATATTGGCAAAGCGTGCCTAGAAACCATCCTGTTGCACGAATTCCTCTTTATGCACAGATTGCTGGTCCATATACAGAAGATCTTCTATTATCTCAGCTCTATGTTTTTCAAATTTTCCTATTACCTTAGAAAACTTCTCCATCAAGTCTGGATATGTACCAGTTAGTATGTTGTTAATGGCCGCCGAATTTTCTTTTGGGTTGCGCAGTTTCGCAAGAGTTGCCCAACTATGCATATCCTTGATATCTAGGTAAACACTATGGAGAATCTCTATATTGTCATTTAGTATAACCGTGCCAGCTAGACCTGATGGAACTGATACTAGTTTTTCTAATTTCTTTTCTATAGTACGTACATGATCAACTTTGCCTTGTGTAATCTTATTTTCATATTCAACCCAATCAGGTGTCGAGTAGCAAACCTCACTTCGACTAAACTCAAATTTTGTAACGCGTTTTGATTCCACCAATTCAGACAAATATTTGTAGAACATTTTCGGCGATGGACTTTCCCTTTTCGCTGGATCACATATTGCCTCTCGCAACCTTTCGGTTCTTACTTGCCCACGGCCAGTAAGATATTGCAGTATTGCCTTGGAGGCTGTTTTCTGCTTAGACATGCAATACTACACTACTACTGGGTAAAGTACTTTACTGAATGGTATAGTCTATCTATCACTAAATCTACCCCCTTAGTAATGACGAGTTTCTTAAACGACGACTATGGATACTTGAACTCCAGACGATATGCCATGACTTCAATTCAGTATCCAGACGGCAGACCAAGAACAAACGACATTGATTTTGTCTCCTTCAAGAATGATTTCATTGAATTGGGTGAGTGCAAACAATTCGTTGCTGGGAAGAGCGAGATGTGGCTTGATTCGACAAAAATCGCCATGCTAAAACTCTTTGGAAAAATAATCGGCAAGTTCAATCGTAAGATCTTCCTGACTGGTACAGATAGTTACAGCTTGACAAGGCCAACTGACTTCATGTACTTCACGACACTTGATTCAGTTCTAAGTGGCGAAACACCATCAAAAACTTGTAGCGGGAATATCATCATAGAGAAGGACAACATGATCAAATCCACCAGAGAAGGATTTTCTGAACTATGCAATGGTTTGCTTGACCATTTTGGTCGCGATATAGGGTCACTGACTTTCAAACACCTACGCTGAGGCGTAGGACTCTTTTTTTTTTTCAAAAAAACTGCAAATTTCACACCATTTCCATGCCTAAAAATGCAGTTTTTCTGCACTATTCTTGAACTAATTTAGAGATTGAATATACTCGTGAAGCTTTTGCTTCTTTTCCTCAAGTGTCAGAGGAAGATACTCCTTGAACATCTGCTTCATGTCTGCCCTCTTTTGAGCTTTCTCGTCATCAGACATTGTGTCCCACTGCAATTTTGCCTGCATGAAATGAAGAATCAACGAGGCCCTGTCTTGTATTGATAATGATTTGTATGCCTCGCCCATCTCCTTGAATTGGATCTTCTTTTCTGCTATCTGCTCGTCAGACATTCCCTTGAAATGATTTTTCATTTTATCGCTGTGTTTTTTATCTGAAAACTTTTTGTGGCTGTAATCCTTTTTTATCATATCAGAGACATAGAGTGCCTCACCGTTTCCTGCGTCAACTAGTACTTTGTAATATCCATGATCCTCGGTAATCAGTACGACCTTGTGAACCAGGAATCCGTTGACATTTGCAAGCTTGGCATACATTGCCTTTCCATCCGAGACAGAATTCTCACCAACTGCCATTGCAACAGATAGAGCAATTCCATTTTTTTGCTCAAAGTCATCTCCTGATGAAACTGGAACGGTTCCCTGGATTTGCGGATAGCTGAACTTGCCCCAATCAGCAAAGGCAGGAGCGGTTGCAATTGATATTGAAAACACGCCAATTACTAAAATTGCTGCAATTGTAATTTTGGCTGATTGCTTCACAGTCTAACGGTCTTTACACTCTATAAAAAAAATACTGTCAAATCGCCCGTTTTTCTAGGCGTAAAATGTCAGTTTTACTGACAAAACGGAACTAATTTGAATTCTACCATATCGATCAGGTTTATCTAACTCTGGACTGTCAGAATATTATGACCGCTCCTTATGATGACTCGACACAAAAAGAATGGAAAGAAAGAAAGGGAAAAATCGAGGGCTATTATCGCGAAATGGGTCAAGTAGGTACGACTGGCAATGAAAAAGTCAGCTCAATTATAATTACAAAATCAGGAGACAAGTTAGTTATTCAATTTAGTGATGGGGACGGAATACTCTACGAAATAATCGAGGATCTGGTAAGTCCTTTGAGAATGATTAAGACCTTGTCAAATGATGAGATTGAAAAATTCAAGAAATTGACAAAGTAAAACTAATTTTTCTTGTGGCATGAGCAATTGCAGTCTATAGTAATGTCGTGAAATTTTCCTGTTGTCTTGTATTGCTTTTGCTTTTTAGAATGTCCACATTTTGTGCATGTCATTTTGACGCCTTCCGCTTTTTTCTGCCAATCATAAAGATAATCCAGCCGCCAGCAAGAAAGGCAACACATAAGACGGCAATTAGCTCATTCATGATCTAATAAAACATGAAGTGACAGTTGTCTTTAATTTCTTTTATGACTTTGAAAGCATTCGCTGCAGTAGACTGGCTTGTCCTGTTTTGGTTCGAAT
>JACASX010000016.1 GCA_013390745.1 Marine Group I thaumarchaeote
TACAAACGGACCATAATCACCTTTCAAAAACATAATGTTATCTCTTCCAGTGGCAATTCCAAGTTCAAGTGCGTTAATGATCCACACGTTTGCTTCAACTAAATACGGGACAAAATATTGTAATGGACCTAATGTATCAAATGGAAAAAATGTGTCTAGTGATAAGATTATCGCACTTCCTCCAAGAAAAACTGGACCTGCAATAACTATTCTAATCCATTTTTTACCAAACAAAATTACCGCGGCGGAAATTACAAAAATTGTTATTATTACAAAATCCCACAGCCATCCCCAAGAATAAATACAGCCCTGAGGATTTGCCACCTCACAACCTACGACATTAAACGCGGGTGCCGCATTCAGTATGTAATCATGTAATCCAAAGTCTAATGCCACAAAGTAAAGTATTGTAGCAACAACTAGTGGAATTCCAAAAATTAAACGGTTTTTTGAAACTACAAATTTTATTCCTACAATCTCTGCCATGATAAATGCGAGCCCAAACAGAAATCCACCGCGTCCTTGATTCCAGCTCATACTGAACGTGTCTGAATATGCAATAAACACAAACAAAATTGGACTTGCAATTAACAGCATAGCAAGTATTGTATTTTTGTGCATCACTGTCAATTCAAAAAAGTTCAATAAATACGCTATACAGAAAAATCGCTTTAATACTACTAAAAAAAATCAGAAATTGATTTTTGCTTTAACATCTTGAGCAGCCTACCCTTGGAAAGCCATTCAGATTTACTCACACTCATTCTCTTTGATGCAAAATTAGCACCGTCATCAAAACTTTCTGCAATATATGGCTCTTTTTTCAATGCTGCACGAATAGCTTCTCTAATCTGCCAAACACCAACAGGAACTGCGTACTCTGGTCTAATTTCACGTAACACCAGAACAGATGCTTGAATCTTTTTTTCTACAAGATACTCTGCGACTCCAAGCTTTGCTGCAAAATATGCGCCAGCTATTGCGGGTGGATGGTCAATCCCTTTGGCATCTTCGCTGTCTGAGCCGAATCCTATACTATTTCCGTCATGCCATGCTTCCTGCATTTCAAAAATCCAGCGATGAGGAAACAAAATCACTGAAAACATATTTCCTAAATGATCATGTGAAAAAACCCTGCATGAATCGATTAAATCAAATTCTAAAACCTCAGACACAAGTGATTTTGATATTATGTCATCAGTAGCTGTAATACTCCATTTTGTTGGAACGAGCCTTCTTTCCTTGCCAAACATTCCAACACTAAAACATTTTTGAATTTTTGAAATCTCAATGCCACTGTTATACAATGTAAGTACTGCATCCTGTGCCATTAGATCATGATCATAGTAAGCACGTTCAATTGATTTTTCTGCCCTACCACCTGAGAACTTGGCAGATTTTATATCACCGATAGGACCGAACGGTGGGCTTTCTCCATCAATAGTGGTTACCGGAAATGTAGTTTTATGGAATTGTAAATCAGAATCGATTGAACGTGAAGACATAGCAACTTCGTGAAGATTTTCAATAAATCTACCTTCTGTTTTTTCTATAGATAATTTTTGAACACCTCTAACTAAATTTAATCTAAAGTTCACAATTTCTTCGAGACTTTTTCCAATCCACTGTTCAGGATTATCAAGTAAAGATGTATCTCCATGTATAGGTGGTAACATTGGTCCAACACCAACCTTAGGATATCCATATGATCCAACAAAGACTGATGGAGGACTGGAACCGTTAATTGAATCTGATGCAAAAAGATTTCCATATTTTGAGAGGTATTCCTGCCAACTGTTTTGAATTCTTTCTCTTATCTCAGAACTAGAAAAATTTGATGATATTCTCACACATATTGTAAAAAACCAACTGAAATATCTTCTTTGTAGAGAAAATTATTGACCAAGCATTGGCGGTTGCTACGTCAAGCACCAAAAATAAATTGTGCTATTACTTGTCAATCTACATGATCACTGTAGACTGTAAAGACGTAGAGTCGATACTTCATGAACTTGCAATATATGTTTCAGACTATGTTGCGGCTGTCCCCGCAATGAAATTCCACCAGTTTATGCTTGCACCAATTATGGATGATGAACCAGTTGATCAGAATGAAGTCATTACGGCAATTAAAGAATTCTTAGAATCGATAGGAGAGAAACATAACTTTGCCGTAATCTCAAATGGAAATAATGTTATTATCAAATCTATTTCTGGTAAAAAAATTGAGCGTGAGGCAAAACCCGTTGGCCAGATGTTTTCGTGTACACATTGTGGCCATGTGACTAGATATGAGGTGGAGCATAACAACCATGTCAAAATACATTATTTGTAGCCAAAATCACCCAGTTATCCAAAATTTTCCCCTTTGGATTGTTTATATTCATAAAATCCCAATCGTAATCATGTCTAGTGGAAGCCATCCACAATCACAGCATCTTTGCGCCGAGTGTGAAGCCTCGTTTTTTACTAAGGAAGGGCTTGAAAAGCATTTTCAAAGGCAACATGGAATTTACTGTGAATCCTGCCCAATTGATACGGCAGTCCAAAAAATTACAGATATCTTTAGGCAAAAAAAAAATAACAAATTAAAATTTGCATAGCTTTTTTAATTCTTAAAAAATCCAATATAAAATGAATAAAAGAATTGTAGTTTCAGCTACATTTGTTGTTATTGTAATAGTTGTGATTGTTAGCTTTACTTCATACCAAGTTGATTTGATGGATAAGCAGAATGAGGCTATGGAACGATTCATCAAA
>JACASX010000017.1 GCA_013390745.1 Marine Group I thaumarchaeote
AGGATGCCAATACGCCCAGATTACCGTGTAATTGGGCTCGAGATTGCAATTCTCATTGGGCTGCTACTGATAGGCGGGTTTGTCGAATACTACTTTATTGAAAGTATCCCTACAGATATGCCAAAAATTTAGATTATTTTATCAGCTTTGTGGTGTGTCGGTACAGGTCATGGAGACCCTTTCCGTCCAACTCATCCTCAAGCCTCCTTCCAGTCTCGTGATAATATTGATGCTCGATGAGCCTTATCTTTTCAGAGAGATCATGATTTTTCGACCTTCTCTTGAGGTCCTTCCACTTGGCAACCAGATCTCTTAGCTCAGATCTTTTCATTTCATTTTGTATAAATAGAACCGTTAGTTAGGTTTTTCATGGCAGAAGAGGAAGACCCACACGTACTGCTTGACAGGTTAGAGCATGACTTGCGCAGTATGGAATTTAACCGACCATACGAAGTCATAGAAATTCGCAAAATAGAAAGCAAGATTCATGAACTGAAAACCAAATTGCAGGAATCTGATCTAGCATTCGGCCAAGTCTAAAAATATTATCTAGTTTTTTCTTCGCCTTTCGTAATATTCAACCGGATAGTCAAACTGCTTGTTATGGTCAACGGCATTCCAAAACTTTTCGTCGTCAATCTCCTTCCCCTCAGACAGCCAGACATTCAGAACTTTTTGCATGTATAATTTTGTCGTGTCATCTATGTCAGGTCTCTTGCCAGTACGCTTTTCTATCTCGTCCCGGTTTTCCTTGAACATAGTTAGAAGTTTCTTAAGCTCCCTGCCATTCAGCATGGACTGCTTTTCCTTAAATTCTGCTATCTTCTCCGCTTTGGATTTTCCAAACAGTCCCATGGCACAATAAGATATTTTGTTCCTTTAAGTATAATCTGCAAGCCTCAATAATGATCCAAATCTGCCATATCGTCTGACTTTTTATTTTTTTTCTCGAATGACCTTTTGCTTCTCTTATCAGTCCAATAAATAAGGAATAGCGGTATTCCTATGCAGAGTGCGGCCAGGCCAATTGTAAGATAAAGATACCACATATGATATACACCAACCGGTGCTTTTTATCATTTGACTTTATGGCAGTTTTGGCATAATGGCTAGTAGTTGATTTTCGTGATTCTTACGTTGCTGCCCTTTGATTCAAGAAAGTGACCAAGGAAATTTTTTAGTTGCTCGCTTATGCTGAATCCTCCCGCATTTTCCATCATGCCAGAATTTTCTATAACTGAGACCATCTCTGCGCTCAATTCAAGGTTGAAAAAAGTCCAGCCAGCCTTTTCAAATGGCTCCTTTATTTGAAAGCCATCATTTACTTTGCAGTTGCTTTCAAGATCATCCATGGACTTTTTCACTAGAGGTAATTCCTCATCGTATCGCCTGGTACTTAGCTGGAATAATGGTTTCATCTGAACAATCCTATGGATTTGATTCTTTAGGCTTGCGTTCTGACATTCTGCCAGCTTCGCCACTTTTTATCTCGCTAAATCCGTCTAAAATTTCGCTGTCGCTCAATTTTGATTCAGGATCACCCAAGTCGTTTTCCAATTTCTCAATCCTTTCTTTGACCATATCAATTTCTGACTTGGCGCTGAGCGTGTAAAGACCGCTTTCCACCTTGCCGCCCTCTATCATTTTTTGAATGCGCTTTAGCGTGTTCCTATGGCGCTCGTACGAGTTGATGATAATTTCATACAATGAGCTATCTTTGCTCCATCGGTCCATCTTGAACAGTTTTTCCATGTTCTCTGTATGGTCGTCTATCTCAGCGATGGTTGCTTCAATGTACTTCCTAACCTCATCGATTCTTTCAGATTTGCCAGACATTCCTTTTACGATAACTATAGGAAATGTTCGGTTTTTAGATGTTTTTTGTATTTTTCAGTATCAGAAAAATAAACAGTTTTTCCGTTTTTTATGCACAGATAGCATGGCGTTGCTTTTTCGTGATGGTGTGGTGCGCCCTTTATGCAAAGATAACATTCTGCATTGTTGGATTCTTCGGAAGCCATGTGGATCTGGGATCAACATCGTTTTAGATAAGTCTGATCGCCATGCTGATTTTGGCTATTTTTTCATTTTATCTAAAGCTGAATATGTCTTTATGACACATATTCGGTATTTTTCAAATTTTTTATTTGCACTTAGTTTTGGTACAGAGCCAAGATAATCCAACTCCCTGATGTAATTCCCAATCCTTTGCTCATTTGGTTCCAGCTTGTGTGCATATCTAGTTCTGATGCTGTTTATCAGCCCGATATTTTTTTTGACGTTGCCCTTGATCAGACCAGATTCAGACAATATGTCCATCTTAAGGTCTGTTGTAAATCGCGTACTGTCAATTGACTTTGAGGGGATGTTGAATCTTTTTTCTAAGATTCTATCTATGGTGTTTTCAATGTAGATATGACCCACCATGAACAGATCCCGCTCATTTGTAGTCTCTAGAATCTTTCTTAGCTCAGAACTAGACAGTGATTTTCGCATAATTACCCTATATTGTTCCTCTAAGTATAATTAACGGTCTTAAAATTAGAAATCAGTAATATGTCATATAGAGGAGACCGAGAAATGCACGATGCAACTTGTGGAGATTGTGGCAAGCAATGCCAAGTTCCA
>JACASX010000018.1 GCA_013390745.1 Marine Group I thaumarchaeote
GGTATTTTTCTGACCACATCATTAAAAATCACTTTGGTAATTTAGTTGCAAGATCTGACCAGATGTTTTCCTTTTGCAGTCTCTTAAACCAAAATTCGTTATAATGCTCCACGGTTAAAAATAAAAATTCTAAAAATGGTCTGTGAGAGAAGCTTTCAGGTAAAAGTTCAAGTGCTTTTCTTGCATCACCCAGATACGTTTGGCTTCTCTCCATAGTTAGTTCAAATCCCTTTTTGACATCATTTGTAGATAGACTGTAATACAATGGCCATGATGGAATTTTTACAGCTCTATCTCTAATAGAGTCTTCAATCTCATTTCCACACCCAACTGACTCAGAAGATTTGCCCATTCCTATTCGAAAGATTTCCCCTAGTGGCTCTCGTGAAAGTGCCATGTTAGAACCGGCTGTGCCCATAACAGAACGATATTTTTTATAACTCTCGTCAAGTTCTTTGTCGGTAATTGCCGTGGGATTTTGTTTTAATTTAGTATCAAGATATTGACCAACTCTAGCATCCTTGAATCCATTTTCAAATTGTTTTAAAACTTCCTCTCCACCTTTTGCAATTTTCTCTCTAGCTATCTTTAGTATGTATGGGTTCATCAACTTGTAATCATCCAGATAATCCAAGTCTTCATCTTTGTCAACAATTCTGTCCATAGGCTCACTGAGGTCAATTGCTATAATGTGCCCATCAACAATATCTTCTCTGAGTTCCGAATTTTTATCCTGAAAATATTCCGTTGATGCATCAAACAGTGCATTAAACACAGGAAAAGTCATTTTCACAAAATTAGAATTTAGAATTCTTAAAACCCTATCATTTAGAATATCGAAGCTTTCAAGCTTTGACTTGATTGGATCAATTTGTGATGATTCTAAAATAATTTCGGTTGAGCCCACTTCCTCTCCAAATTTCTGCTGCGTAACATTAGGAGATGAATCAGATTTGATCTGTTGTAATAAAGCATTTGTAAATCGCGTTGCAAATTCAGGAAACTTTGTCTCATATTCTTCCTTGTACTGTTTGAATTGTCTATATCCCTTAGACTTGAATAAACCCTGTTTGATTATCTTCTTTCCTGATTTTGTTCCCATTAAGGAATTCTTACTGGTAACAGATTCATCTTTTCCACTCACAGAGTAATCTTTACAAATTGATATTTATGCCTTCAAAAAATTTTCACTTAAATTATGTTCTGGTCGAAATTATCTATGGATACAATTGAAATTCTTCGTACTGTTTCAAAACTTGTTTATGAAAATGTCAAAGATCTAGCCGGAACTGCAGAAGCGGCATCAGGAGATTTTGGGATAGGAGCGGGAGGAGATATTTCAAGAAACATAGACATGGTTGCAGAAAAGACTGTAATTGACCACTTAAAGGAAATAAATTTTGATTGTGTGATACTTGGCGAAGAGTGCGGTAGAGTTGAATTATCATCAAATCCAAAGGGCTTCATAATAATGGATGCGATAGATGGTTCAGCAAATGCTGTAAGAGGAATGCCATTTTTTTGTTGTTCGCTAGCATTTTCAACGGAAGAAAAACTTAGCTCGGTGACAGATGCTGTAGTTACAAATCTTTCAACGGGAGATCTTTACTCTGCTTCAAAGGATAAAGGTGCTTTCAAAAATGACAAGCAAATTTCTGTACATAAAGAAAAACCATTATACAAAATTGTTGGAATTAATAGTTCTGGCTCATCACCAGAATTAATGAATAGACTTACACCGATTTTTGAAAAACATCACCATATTAGGCATATGGGTGCAAATGCCCTAGAGATGGCTATGCTCGCAGAAGGTCTAATTGATATTTTTATTGATCTACGAAAAAAAATAAGAATTCAGGATCTAGCTGGAGGATATCTTTTGATTAAAGAGGCTGGCGGTTTAATTCTAGATGAAAATTTGCAGCCACTTGACTCTGATCTCAACTATGATACACGGTTATCTTTTGTTGCTGCAGCAAACAAAAACATTCTAGATGAAATTTTTTCATTGATAAAATAATGGCGCCCTCGGCGGGATTTGAACACGCGTCTCAGCCGTGACAGGGCCGAATTCTAGACCGGGCTATACTACAAGGGCTCAATTAATCGGTAAAAGCTTTCAATTTTAAAGTTTCCAGTTTTTAATGAAATCTGCAAAGACTAAATTATACAGTTTTTGGTATCTTGCTCAGGGTCTATAGCGCAGCCAGGTAGCGCACCGGACTTTTAATCCGGCTGTCGTGGGTTCGAATCCCACTAGACCCGTCATTTTAATGCTAATGTGTACATGTACAGGGAATCATCTCTGTGTCAAATGAGCAATCATGCGGTCCATCAGTTTTCACATTAATTGGTATCTGCTTCATACATTCTGAGTGTCTTCCTTTTTTACAAAACCAGCAAATTTCCTGTCCTGATTCATTTAATGAGGGTGATTCCATAATTAT